>JADFDP010000061.1 GCA_018262835.1 Candidatus Aminicenantota bacterium | reverse complement strand
GAATGGCGCTTGACACGCGGGCGCATTTTTGCTACTCTTGGACTTGGCAGGGGTCTATAGCTCAACGGCTAGAGCTACCGGCTCATAACCGGTTGGTTCCAGGTTCGAATCCTGGTAGGCCCAGCAAATGCGTCCAAAAAGGAGTTGACTTGAAAGAAGGACTCGATATTTTATATGCATTGCAGCAAAAAGATGACCAACTGAAAGAAATCGAAAATACAATCAAGGAAATCCCCCTCCAGATCAAGGAACTGGAAGACGAACGCGACTCCCGCTCCGACATGATCGAAAAAGCCAAGAAAAAGCTCAATAGCAACAGCGAAGAAAGAAAAAAACTCGAACGTGAAATCGCCGCCATCAAGGACAAGATAGCCAAGTACAAAGAACAGATGAAGAAAGTGACCACCAACAAGGAATACCAGGGCTTCAGCAATGAGATCAAATTTGAAGATGGCAACATCACCGCCGTGGAAGAAAAAATAATCGAAAAAATGGTGGAGTCGGACGAGATCATGGGCATGATCCGCGAGGCGGAAAGCGAATTCCACAAAATAGCCGAAACGTACAACCAGCAGATCAAGGACATGCGCAGCAACCTGGATTACCACAAAAATAAACTGGCCGAGGAAACCAAAAACAAACTGGCGCTGCGCACCCGGGTGGAGGCCAAGCTTCTCAAGGCTTACGACAACCTCTACGCCAAAAAAGCCGGAAAAGTCGTCTCTTATGTGCAGACCGATTTCTGCGGCGTCTGCAATATCAAGATCCGTCCCCAGGTCCTGAGTGAAATGATCATTTCCAACGATGTGCTGATCTGCGAAAGCTGTGGCAGGATATTGTTCAAAAAACTTATCGACGAGGTTGAAGAATAATCCTATTTCTGCCAGGGAGTCCGAGGATGAACGAGCAAGAATTGGCGGTCTTGAGCGAAATCGCGCGCCAGATCAGGATCCTGATCATCCAAATGATCGGCCGGTCCGCTTCGGGACACCCCGGCGGTTCACTGTCGGCCGTTGAGATTCTGACGTGGCTTTATTTCCGGGAAATGAACATCGATCCGCAAAATCCCGGCCTCCCCGATCGCGACCGCTTCGTCCTGTCCAAAGGACATGCCGCACCGGTATTGTACGCCACCCTGGCCAAACGAGGTTTTTTCCCGGAAGGGCTTCTTGACCGCCTGCGCCAGGTCGATTCCTGCCTGCAGGGCCACCCCCACCGTTTGGATACGCCCGGAGTGGAGGCTTCCACCGGTTCCCTGGGCCAGGGTCTCTCCATGGCTTCCGGCATGGCCATGGGCCTGCGGCTGTCGCAGAACCCGGCCCGGGTATACGCCCTGATCGGAGACGGCGAATCCCAGGAAGGCCAGATCTGGGAGGCGGCCATGACCTCCGGTTTCCGACAATTGACCAACCTATGCGTTTTCCTCGACTACAACGACCTGCAGATCGACGGCCGGGTCAGCGAAATCAAGGACATCCGCCCGCTGCGCGAAAAGTGGGAATCCTTCCGCTGGCGCGTGCACGAGATTGACGGCCACGATTTCTCCCAAATCGCCGCCGTCCTGGCCGAATTCCGGAACGAAAAGGAAAGACCGACGATGATCGTCGCCCGGACAGTCAAGGGCAAAGGGGTCTCTTTCATGGAAAACAACGTCAATTTTCACGGCCAGGCCCCCAATGCCCAGGAAGTGACGGCCGCCCTGGGGGAGCTGAACCATGGCCGTTGAAAGCCTGCGCGGCGCCTACGGCAAAACCCTGCTCAAACTGGGTCGCGAAAATCCCGACCTGGTCGTGTTGGATGCCGACCTGGCAAAATCCACCCAGACCCAGGTTTTTGCCAGGGAGTTCGCAGGACGCTTCATCGACATGGGGCTGGCCGAACAGGACATGGTCTCCACGGCGGCCGGCATCGCCCTGACCGGCAAGACCGTATTTGCCAGTTCTTTCTGTACTTTCCTGGTCGGGCGGGTTTTTGACCAGGTCCGCCAGTCGGTCTGCTACAACCGGGCCAATGTCAAACTGGTCGGCACCCACTCCGGCCTGGGGGTCGGTGAAGACGGAGCCACCCACCAGGCCCTGGAAGACATCGCCCTGACGCGCGCCCTGCCCGAAATCCGCGTCATCGTCCCGGCCGACGCCGTGGAAACGGCGCTGGCGGTGGAATATGCCGCGGCCACGCCCGGTCCGTTCTTTATCCGTTTGACCCGCAACAACCTCCCCACATTGTTCGGCCCCGAGCACCGTTTTGCCATGGGCCGGGCGCCGCTGCTGCGCGACGGCTCGGATATCACCCTGATCGGCATGGGAGCCATGGTTGAAAAGGCCCTGCAGGCGGCGGAACTGCTGGGCGCGGCCCGGATCTCCGCGGCGGTCATCGACTTTTCGAGCCTGAAGCCGCTGGACGAGGAGATCTTGCTGCGCTTCGCCAAAAAGACCGGCCGCATCCTGACCGTCGAGGACCATTCGGTCCGCGGCGGCCTGGGAAGCGCCTGCGCCGAATTCCTGTCCCAGCAGTGCCCGGTGCGCATGAAGATCATGGGCATGGACGACCAGTTCGGCCGTTCCGGCAAGCCGGAAGACCTCTACGTTCATTTCAAGCTGACCGCCGCCGACATCGCCGGCGCCGGCAAAGAAATGCTGTCACGGCCGTGATCCAGTTTTTTCATGTCTACAAGCAGTATTTTCGCAGCAATGAGGCCCTGAGCGACATCAACCTCTCCATTGAACGGGGGGAATTCGTTTTCCTCACCGGAGCATCGGGGGCCGGAAAATCCACCCTGCTCAAGCTGATATACAAGGAAGAAGAGCCCAGCAAGGGCCAGATCCTGATTGACTCGATCAACAGCACCCTGATCCCGCCCGGAAAACTTTACAAGTTGCGCCGGCAAATCGGCATCGTGTTCCAGGATTTCAAGCTGATGATGAACCGGACCGTGCACGAGAACGTGGCCATCCCGCTGCTGGTCAGGGGCGAAAAAAAAGCGGCGGTGGAAAAGAAAGTGAACAGCACCCTGGCCCTGGTCGGCCTGAGCCACCGCAAGCGCTACCTGACCTCCCATATTTCGGGCGGCGAACAGCAACGGGTGGCCATCGCCAGGGCCGTGATCGGCAACCCCAAGATCCTGATCGCCGACGAGCCGACCGGCAATCTGGACACCGAATTGTCCATCGAGATCATCCGCATTTTGGAAAAGATCAACGCCAGCGGCATCACGACCATTATCGCCACCCACGATCTGAACCTGATCAACCTCTTTCCCAAACGCATCATCAAGCTGGACAAGGGACAGTTGGTTTTGGACAAAGCCAGCGAGGCCGTATAATGAAATTCATGCTGCATGCGGTCCAGCAGGCCTTGACCAATATTTTGCGCAACAAAACGGTCAATCTGCTGTGCCTGGGCATCATCGCCTTCACTTTGCTGGTGCCGGGGATATTCAATTACATCTCCTTCAATCTGGACCGCTACATCAGCAAACTGAGCGAAAACATCGAAGCGATCTTCTATCTCAAAGACGGCGGCGTCGGCAGTGAGATCGAAAGGATGCTGCAGCGGATCCAGGGCAGCCTGCTGGTCAAAGAGGTCGGTTTCACTTCCAAGGACAGGGCCCAGGCGAAATTCTCCCGGGAGTTCCCCGAATTGCAGTATATCCTGGCCGAGTTCAGCAATTCCCCTTTCCCGGCCTCGATCGACGTCAAGTTCCGCGCCGACGCCCGCAGCGTCGTGCAGATCGAGTCGTTCATCCGCGACATCGAAAAAAACAGCCTTGTCGAAAGCGTCCAGCTCAACCTGGACTGGGCCAGAAAGATCGCCTTGATCAAGAAATTCGCCTCTTTTGCCGGGCTTTTCCTGAGCGCCATCCTGCTCGTCGTATCCATTTTCATCATCTTCAACGTGGTGAAGATCAATATCTTTTACCGCCGCGACGAGATCAATATCCTGCGGCTGGTCGGCGCCACCGACTGGTATATCAAGACCCCCTTCCTGCTCGAGGGCCTGATCCTGGGATTTCTGGGCGGGCTGCTGGCCGGCGGCCTGCTGCTGGCCGCCATCAAGGTTTTCCCGCTCTACGCCAAATTCGTATTCACTATCGTCAAGCAGCTGATCGATTTCAGGCAGTTGCCGCTGAGGATCTTCTGGGAACTGGTCATCACCGGTTCGGCCATCGGCCTGCTCTCGTCATTCATCTCCCTGAGGCGGTTTATCAAGCAAGCCCCCCCAGGTTAAAAATCATCTGCGAGCTAAGCCGGGGGGTTCCCTGGTTTAAAATCAACTGGTGAGCTAAAATCGGGGGCTTGCCCCCGCTTCCAGCTCGTTAGATGAATTGCAAGCGGGGGGGGAAACAAAATTCCGGCCGCTGCCGTATGATTGATTTGCGACCCGGGACGCGCCCGCCATTCCGGCGGAAATCCGTCCGGTTACATGAGGAACCGCCAATGATTATTCCGCTGTTGCGCATCGCACTCATCTCCAGGCACGAAAACATCTGCGGTTTTTACAAGGATCTGCTTTCCCGGCGCGAGAATACCATTTTGGAAACCTATGCCGGCATCGATGAGCTGAAAAAGGGCTGCCGCGAAAAGCAGTATGCGGGACTGATCGTCGACATGTGGACCCATATCGGTTCGGCCAACACCGACAAGGAATTCGTCTATGCTCTGGATAAAATATTTCCCATACTCTATATCGGTGACGACCACCGCAAACCCTCCCGGCTTGATCCCTCCGAGGGCTGGCTGATGGCGCGCCAGCGCGAGATCAAGATCCTGGAGGATTTCATCCAGGCCCAATGCCGGGGCATGAAACCGCGCGGCATCCGCTCCGGGTTGCGCCGGAGCATTTTTTTCAATGCCCACGTCCAATTCAGCGGTCAGGAAAAATCATTCAAGACCAACACCTGGAACATTTCCCAGAACGGCTGCTTCATCATCTCCCCTATGGAACAGCAGTGCGATGACCCTGTCTGGCTGACCATCACCGACCTGCCGGATAAAACCACCATCGCCGGGGTGATCCGCTGGAGCAAGCCCTGGGGGAGCGATTTCCGCTCCCTGCCCGGGGCGGGCATCGCCTTCAAGGAACTCAGCCAGGCCCAAAACCAGGCGCTGGCGGCTTTGCTGAAATGACCTGACTTTTCAGCCCCATCCGGCCGATCAGGTCAGCGATTCCTTTAGCGCTTCTTCCAGCCGCGGCAGCCCCTTGGCCAGCGTTTCGGGATCGCAAGTGCCGGCCATGCGGAAATGGCGCGGCATTTGGAAGAACCGGCCCTCGGTGACCACCATGCGGTGTTTTTCGTACAGTTGGGCGTAGAATCTTGTCACATCCACCGCGCTTTTCACTTCAGGGAAAAAGAGCACTCCATTCTTGGGAATATAGCAGGAGAGGAATTCGGTCCGGTTCAAGTAAGCGCCGATCATCTCGCGGTTGGTCTTGATGCGCTGGCGCAGGCGTTGCTCCAATTTCGCCAGGTTCGGATGCTCGAGCAGGAGGTGGGCCAGGTACAGGGGCGGGAACGGAATCTCCGGCGTCAGATAATCGCTGAAATTGCGGGCCTTTTCAATGACGGGCACCGGGGCGAAAGCCCAGCCGATGCGCAGGGAACCCAAGCCGTAGAATTTGGAAAGCGAAGCCGTGACGATGAATTCCGGGTAATCGACAAAAAGCGATTGGTCACGGTAAAATTTACCGTATACCTCATCGATGAAGATCATGATATTCCTTTCCCGGTTCAGGGTCTTCAGGTACTGCAGGACTTCGCCGGAAATCTGGTTTCCCGAAGGATTGTGCGAATCGGTCAGGATGATCATTTTGGTCTTTTCCGATAGGCTCTCGGCGATGGCCGCCGCGGTCAGGGAAAAATCGAGGGGATCGCGCTTGAAAAAGCGTATCTTGGCTCCCAGGTAAGCCGGGACCTTGAACATGGGTTCATAGGCCGGGAATTCAATAAGGACCTCGTCGCCGCGCTTGAGCAGAGCCGCCCAGATGATGAAATTGGCCAGGCTGGTCCCCAGCGACAGAAAAATGTTTTCTTCCGGCACCATCTGCTTGCGGCTCAGGGTCTCAAGCAAGTGACGGCTGGCGACACGGGCGTCGCCGGGAAAGGCGTGCAATTTGATGGATTCGCGCTGGAAGGGCAATTCGTCCTCAGCCAGCAGGAATTCCATGTTGGAAAAGGACAAATTGATCTCCACATCCCGAGGATAGGTTTTAACGGTCAGCAAATGTTCGATTTTTAAATTTCTTGGCATGTTTCACCCCTATGAAACGACCACAACGCGTACCCGCTGGTTTTCCAGGGTTACCCGCAATTGGGGTTTTTTGTCGGTTTTGGTAACGATATCCACGGCCGGCAAGCGGATTTCACGCTCGATGAAATCGCTCACGGCATGGGCGTAACGGCCCGACTTGTCCGCTTCGCCCGCCAGGACATCGGTCAAGCCGTCATCCACGCTCAATTGGCAGTGGTAACGATCCTGTATGTCCAGGCGCAGCGCCTCCAGCTGGAGGGCGGCGATTTTTTTCAGGTGCTCGTGGCTCAGGGGCGTGAACTGGATGATCTCATCGACCCAATCCAGCACATTCATGATCTTGGGGAAAATGACGATCTCCCGCAAGCGGGGATCGTCCTGGACAAAACCGATGGCCGAATCCTTTTTCGCTTCGCCGATGCCGGTCAGGCTCAAAATGAAAATGATGTTGGCCAAATAATGCTTTTTGCCGAAGCGGTCGACGATCTCCCCCTTGCTCAGGACCCTGCCTAAAAAATAAAGCACCGACGAATGCGCCTCCTCGATATTTTCAAACAGGATCACCGAAAACGGATGGTTCTCAATCTCGCTGATCAGCCCTCCGCCGTCCTCTTCTCCGCTGACCAGCTTTTCAGCGTCTTCGGCTTTCGTGAATCCGGCCAGATCCATTGTGCGCAGCTTTTCGGGACTGCCGAACAGGTACTCGGCGATCCTGGCGGCGACAAAGCTTTTGCCGACGCCGCTGGGTCCCAGAAAGAGGAAGATGCCTTCCGGTTTCGGCGAGCTGGGACTGGTTTCCAGCTTGGCCAGCTTGATGATCCGCGAAATTTCCTCCAGGGCGTCGGTCTGATTGACGGCGGCTTCCTTAAGGTAAGCCAGCATGCCGCGATAATGTTCCTGGGGATCCAGCCGGATGATTTCAATGGGCAGTTTGGAAATCGCGCTGATGCTCTGGTAGATGTGATCACATTTCAAGGTCCTGGCCTTTTTCAATGAGGCCTTGGAACAGGAGATATCGAGCAGCTCAATGGCCTTGTCGGGAAAAGCGCGGATGGGGATGAAGCGCAGCGCCAGGGTGAAGAGGCATGCAAAAAGGGCGTCGGGAATGCGCAGCGAGTAGTATTCTTCAAAATGACTTTGAACTCCGGCCAGGATCTTCAGCATTTCGTCTTTTTCAGGCTCGCTGAGCATAATGGCCGAAAAATTGGCGGCCATGACCTCATCGCTGCGGATGAATTTATAGTAATCCTCGGGCGTGGCCGCGGCGATGATCAGCAATTCCCGATTGCCGCTATGGGCTTTCAACAGCCCCAGGATCTGGCTGCCGCGGCCCGCCTGCGCGCCGCTGCCGAGCGACTGGCTGTTCATTTCATCCAGGAAAAGGATGATGCGCTCCCGGTTTTTCCTGATCTCGGCCAACAGTTTTTCAAAGTCCTTGGCCAGCAGGTCAAGCGATTCCCGGGAATAATAAAACTGGTTCAATGAAAGTTCGAGAATGACTTTGCCATGCAGGTTGGCCGGAACATCGCCGTCGTTGATGCGCCTGGCCAGCTCGGTGATCAAAGCCGTCTTGCCAACCCCCGGCTTGCCGACCAGGATGATGTTTTTCTTCAGTTTGCGCAGCAGCGTTTCCATCAGGGCTTCCAGCTCTTTTTCCCGGCCGATGAAAGGCATGCGGCCCCTGTCATTTGCCAGGTCGCTCAAATTGCTGATGAAGGGATGGAATTCAGGCGAGAGGTTCAACTGCTCCAGGTTCGGGATCATGGTTTCAAAACGCATTAGCGGTCCGACCTGCTTGTTCTTGACCGTTCTTCATGTCAAAGGGTCCTGTCAATGAAACGGAATTTCAGAATGGTGCGGAAAATGATTTCCAGATCAAGCCGGAAAGTCCAGTTCTGGATGTAATAAATGTCAAATTCAATGCGCTTGTCCAAGGGGGTGTTGCCGCGCAAACCGTGAACCTGCGCCCATCCGGTCATTCCGGCTTTCACGCGGTGGCGGAGCATGTAACGCGGAATGCTTTGCTTGAACTTCTGGACCAGTTCGGGACGCTCCGGGCGCGGCCCCACCAGACTCATGTCCCCAATCAGGACATTGATCAGTTGCGGCAGCTCGTCTATGGAGAGTTTGCGCAGGAACTTTCCCACCCGGGTCACGCGCGGATCGTTCTGCGGCGACCAGATCGGGCCGGTCTCCTTCTCGGCGTTGCAAACCATGGTACGGAATTTGATCATTCTGAAGATCCGCCCGTCCAGCCCAAGGCGCATCTGCCGGTAAAACACCGGCCCCGCTGAATCCAGCTTCAGCAGCAAAGCGGTCAGAGCGAACGCGGGCAGAAAAAAAACCAGCCCGATCAGCGCGATCAGCAGATCGAACAGACGCTTGCTGAGAGCCGGCCAGCCCTCCAGGGGAATATCGCCCAGGTTGATGATCGGCAGGCCCTCGATGTGCTCCAACCCGGCCTTCAGCGATGCGAGCTGCAGGATGTCCGGAACCAGGCGGATATCGAGCAGCAGGTTGTTGGCATTTTCGATCAGCTTCATGATGGTGTCGTACTCACTGAGCGGCAGGGCCACGAAAAGATCGGTGATGCCGTGTTTTTTCACCACCTTCTCCAACTCGTCGTAGCCGCCCAGGATGCCGGTCCCGGCCCCCGGCGCCAAAAAACCGCTGACCTCCAACCCGAAATGGCCGTATTTGGCGAGATTGGCCGCCGTGATCTCGGCCAGGTTCCCGCAACCGGCAATCAGCACTCTGGAAACGCCGTTGCGCGCCAGCGCCAGGCGGCGGAAGGCTTTGAACATCAGGGCGCGGCAAATGGAAAGCGACAGGACCGCAACCGGCGCGTAGACAAGCAAAAACACGTGGGAGATTTCGAAGCGGATGAAGCCGTAGCTTTTCAAATAGCTGAATACGAGCAAAACCGTGAAGGTCGAGGCGGCGCTGTTCAAGATGACCGAAAACAGGTCGTCCAGGCGGTTGCGGCGCAGCTTGAAGCGGTAGAAACCCTGGTAGGAAAAGTAAACCAAATGAATGGCCAGCAGGAAAGGGACGATGATCAGGTAGCTTGAGAAACGCGGGATGCCCTTGGGCACGCGCAGCAGCCCGGAATAAAAGCGCAGCCAGAACGTCGCGAGAAAGCCGATGGCGATGGCCAGGAGGTCGCTGCCGGCGAAGAGCCGCGCCAATTGCTCTCTCTGTTTTCTGATCATCGGTTCCTGGAGCTGATGAACTGCCCCAGTTCCGCACGGAAGCGGGCCGAAGAGAAACGCAGGCTGTTTTCCCGGATCGCGGCTCCGGAAAGATCCAATCGCGAAAAATCGGCGATGGCCTTTTTCAGTCCGGCCACGGATCTGTCGGCGTACAGGAGCCCGGTGGTCCGGTTGACAACGATGTCGCGCACGCCGCCCCGGTCCAGGGCGATCACCGGCGTGGCGCAGGCCTGGCTTTCGGCAAAGGCAATGCCGAAATCCTCCACCCCGGCAAAAACCAGGGCTCTGGCGTTCTGATATAATTCACGGAGTTTTTCGGCGCTGACGGCCGCTAAAAATTCAGTGCCCGGTCCGGCGGACCTGCCCAGGGTTTTCCGGTCCGCACCCTGGCCCACGACCAGCAGTTTTTCATTCAGTTCCCGGCAGGCGGCCACGACCATATCCGCGTTTTTATAGGGCACCAGGGCCGATACCAGAAGGAAATAATCGCGGCTGGGCTTGGCGGCCGGCTGGAAAAATTCGGTATCCACGGGCGGGTGGATGACGGTCGCCTCGCGCCGGTAGTATTTTTCGATGCGCCGGCGCACAAATGTGGAATTGGCCGCGAAGTGATCCACCCGGGCCGAACTGCTGACATCCCAGGTCCGCAGGCGGGAAATTTCCCTCTGGACGATCTTGCGGCGCCAAAAACCGGTCCCGGAAAAATAGGAATGGTATTGGTCCCAGGCATAGCGCATCGGCGAATGCACGTAGCCGACGTGCAGGGATTCGGGGGCGGGAATGGCTCCCTTGGCCACGCAGTGCGAACTGCTGATCACCAGGGAATAGCCGTTCAAATCAAAGGCCTCGATGTGGCGCGGGAACCAAGGCAGGAAATACTGGTAGTGGTTCCTGATCCAGCGGTTGCGGTTCAGGCGCGAAACAACCACTCTTTTGGACCGGATCAGAGGCGAAACCGCCGCGGGTTCATAGAACAGGGTAAAAATATCGGCTTCAGGGTACAGCACCAGAATTTCTTCCAGAACTTTTTCGCCGCCGCGCATGCCGTTCAGCCAGTCGTGTATGATTGCTACTTTTTCCGCCATTGCCTGATATTTTACACTTCCCCGCTCCACAAATCAACAGGAAGATCGGCCGGCAGCCGCGTGCTTTTTTATTTTTTTCTTGTGGTTTATAATCCCCACAGGGAAAAAGGGGGAAAAATGAAAAACATACTTTATTTAACATTGTCATTGTTGATTCTTTTATCAGGAGCGCTGGCCAGCGAGGAATTGGTCAAAATACTGCCCATGGAAATTCCCGACGCTTCGCTGCCGGGGAAAAATCTCATGTTGGTCAACCTGAACCGACTGCAGGCATTGAGCAGCGAATTAACAGCCGATATCCTGGCGGCCGACATCCAGTTGCTCAATAGTCAGGACACGGTCCTGGTCACTTTGGGCAGCACAAGGAAAGGCCGGATCAAATGGGACCACAAGACCGTCAATGAAAAGTTTCTGGCCGTTGGGTTCGCGGCCGCCGATTTTGCCTTGATCACGGAAAGCATCAAGGCCAAAACAGTGCGGCCGGGATTTCAGCTGGCCGCGTGCGACGGTAAAAGCAAAACGGTGATCCGGAGCCTCGCCGTGACATTCAATGATTTTGCCGACCTGGCCGTGCAGTTGAATTATCCCGTGAAGGCGGCTCCCGGACAGTCCTTGCAGCGGGAAGTTTCGGTCAATCTGGAGAACAAGGGCAGCGTGCCGGCCCAAAACATCAGACTGGAGATCGTCCTTTCCGGCGACGACCGCATTCCGCTGCGCGGCGCCCCCGCTTCGGCAACATATATCGAGGACGTGCTCCTTGAAAACGGCAGCGAAACGATCCCCTTGCTGGAAGCCGGGCAGCAAACCACCGTCACCTTCAGCGGCAGCCTGAAACTTCCCGAGGACACGCCGCCCGGGAAGCATTACCTGGCCGTTGTGGCCGACCCGGGAAACAGCATCAGCGAGCTGAGCGAGGACAACAACATCAGCTCGGGATACATCATGCTTGACGTGCCCGAACCCGCGGCGTTCAACGTGGAAATGCCGGAAACCATCCTGCACTTTGAACCGGCCACCTACGGTTTCAAAATCGTCTGCCTGGATGCGCTGATTTCCGATGGCAAGGATTGGAAGCTGTGCCGCATGAAGCCCAACCTCTATCAGATCAAGCATGTCTCCTGGAACGACTTCTTCTGGGAAATCGACACCTATGAGCGGGCGGTCTGGGAGATCCGGGGCGTCGATTTTTGCAAGAAAGGGGGCAAGGCCCGTAGCCTGGACATCAAGGTCGAGGTGAAGGGCGGATCGCTGCTGATACTCCCTTCCCATTTCTCGCTGAAACTGGCGCAAACCCGGCTGCGCTTCGAGCCGGCCAGCAAAAAGTTCGCCCTGCTGGTCAATGACAAACCCATTTACCATTTGCCGTTCTGGTGGGTATGCAAAAGGGAATCCTTTCTTTTCCAGATCCGCACCGTACTCTGGGAGGATTTTTTCTGGCAAGTGGACACTTTTAAAAAAGAAGCCTGCCGCGTCGACGGCGTCAAGTTCTGTTCGACCGGCGGCACCGCCGCCAAGCTGCCCCTGCAGGTAACGGTTGAAAATTAACCCTGGAGAGCGGAATCCTGCTTGCTGAGGAAGTTTTTTATTTTTTCGACAAGCTGCTTTTCCGGGACGGAGCCCTCGATGAATTCTTTTTCATTGATCACGGTGCGCGGGACGCCATATACATTGTATTTTTGCGCCAGCTGCGGAAATTCGGTCGCTTCAATCATATCTGATTTGACCCTGGGGCAGTAAAAGGCCATCTGCTGCGCCAGCATCACGGCCGGCGGGCAGTAGGGACAGGTGGGGGTAACAAACACCTGGAGATGGATGTCGGAGGTCAGGCCGTCCAGGAAAGCCTTGCTCTCCGGCGACAGTTTCACTTCGGCGTTGGCGACAAGGCGGATGGCTTCGACCAGGGAGGCGAATTCGTAGCCGGAGGGGATGCCGTAAAAACGGATGCCGCGATCCTTGGCATCCGTGACCGCGATCGCCGGAATGCGGCTGATGCCAAGCTCTTTGGCCAGGGCGGCATCTTTGACGAAATCGAAAACTTCGACCTTGACCTTGCCCGAAACCGCTTTGAGTTCTTCAAGCAACTCCCTTGTCTCTTTGCAGAAGCGGCACTCCATGTCCTGGGTGAAAAACTTCAATGTCACGTCTTGTTTCAGGTTTTTGAACGCTGCGGCCAGGTCGTCCTTGATCTTCTGGTTTAAAAAGCCCATGGCTCCTCCTGGAAAAACGCGCCTGACGGGATTCGAACCCATAGCCTTTGGCTCCGGAGGCCAACGCTCTATCCATTGAGCTACAGGCGCATCGATCGATCGTGGCCAATTCTATCATGTTTTTTGTGTTGAGTCCACGATCGATTGGTTTACGGTAAACGGCGGACGGCAAGAGAAGAGGGAAAAGAGGCAATGTAAGACTAAAATTCCAAATCACAAGCACCAAGCACCAAACAAGCACCAAATTTCAATGACCCAATGACCCAAACGAAGAAATAAAGGATATGATATACCATGAGTAGGGAACGCAGATCTGCGTTCCCTACAGAAGACGATCTTTAAATGTCCTTGTTTTGGACATTGGAATTTGGGATTTGGAATTTGTTGGTTATTTGGTACTTGGAATTTGGTGCTTTATTTTTTACTTTTACCTTTTTACTTTTTACTTTTAACTTATCAGGCCTTTGATATATTCCCGGGTCATGGGCTGCTTGGGATTGTTGAAGATATCCCAGGCCGGTCCGTGTTCGATCAATTCGCCCAGGTAGAGAAAGACCACATAGTCGGCGATGCGCCGGGCCTGGCGCAGGATGTGGGTGACGATGACGATGGTATAATCCTGTTTCAATTCAATGAATGTCTGTTCGATCCTCTGGCTGGACTGGGGGTCCAGGGCCGATGTGGGTTCATCGCCCAGGATGATCTCAGGCTCCACGGCCAGGCCGCGGGCCAGGCAGAGGCGCTGCTGCTGCCCCACGGAAAGCAAGGAGGCCGGCTGGTCGGTCCTTTCCTTGACTTCATCCCAGAGGCTGGCTTTCTTCAGAAAACGTTCCACGATCTCATCCAGCCGTTTTTTATTCTTGATGCCGTGGATGCGGGGGCCGTAGGCCACGTTGTCATAGATCGACATGGGAAGCGGATAGGGCTTTTGCAGCAGCAAACCCATTTTTTTCCTGATGTGCGTCACCTCGGTCCTGGGGTCCAGGATGTTCTCCTCATCGACCAGGACCCGGCCGGAGATCTTGACGCCCTCAACCGAATCAATGAGCCGGTTGAACGACTTGAGCAGGGTGGTCTTGCCGCAGCCGGAGGGTCCGATGATGGCGGTGATCTTCCGGTCAGGGATATTCAGGGTAATGTTTTTCAGGACCTGTTCCTTGCCGTAATGCACGTTCAGGTTTTGCACGCTGATATGGGTTTGGTAATCCATGCTTGCTCCTATTTCACGACATGGCGGGTCAGTTTTCTGGAGAGCAGCCGCGCGGCCAGACTGATGATCAATATCAGGATGGTCAGGATCAGCGCCGAGGCGTAGGCCCGGCCCTGCACTTCGGGAATCGGCACGCCGAGCTGGAAAAAAATGGCCAGCGGCAGGGTCGCGACCGGACGCAGCAGGGAATTGGGGATGGCATCGGTGAAACCGGCGGTGAAGATCACGGCCGCCGCATCGCCGATGCCGCGCCCGAACGCGATCAGGATTGAGGTCAGGATGCCGGGCAGCGACTGGCGGACTACCACCTTCAAGGCGGTTTCCCAGCGGTTGGCGCCCAGGGCATATGAGGCGTCCAGCAGCTCTTTCGGCACCAGGCGGATCACTTCGTCCATGGAGCGGATCATCATGGGCAGGATCAGCAGGGCGATGGCGATGATCCCGCCCAGCAGCGACGCACGCATGCCGAAAAAGATCATGATGGTGAATCCGAATGCCCCATAGACGATGGAGGGCACGCCGCACAGCACGTCAAAGGTGAAGCGGCAGGCGGATACGAATTTTGAATTGGACTTGGAATAGACGTTCAGGTACAGCGCCACGGGCAGGCTGAACAGGATGGCCAGGATGGTCGCGCCGCCGGCCAGATAAAGGGAACCGACGATGGCGTTCAGTATGCCGCCCCCTTTGCCCAGGTAGTATCCCCCCTGAGGGACTTGCGTGACCATGGCCAGGCTGAGGTACGGCAGCCCCTTGGCCAGAACGGTCAGCAGGATCAGCACCAGGCTGGAGAGGATCACCGTCGTGGAAATGACCATCAGGCCTTTGAATATTTTTTCTTCGATGTTCCGGCGTTCCATTTCAGCGGATGCTCCTTTCCACCCGAATCAATATCAATTTGGAGATGGCATTAAAAACCAGCACGACCAGCAGCAGGATCAGCGCCGCCAGCATCAAGGCCGAATCATACAGCGGAATGGACAGCATCTCGCCGTAATTGTTGGCGATCAGCGCCGGCAGCGGGTAGGCAGGATCCAGGACGGAATGGGGAATTTTGGCGACGTTGCCGACCACCATGAGAACGGCCATGGTTTCGCCGAAAGCCCGGGAAATGCCCAGGACCACGGCAGCGGCCACGCCGGGAAGGGCTTTGCGCATCACCACGTGCTTGATGGTCTGCCAGCGGGTGGCGCCCACGGCCAGTGACGCTTCCCGGACCTCCTGGGGCACGGCCCGGAAAATTTCCAGCGAGACGTGGATGATGACCGGAAAGATCATGATGGCCAGGACGATGCCGCCGGCCAGGATACTGTAGCCAGTGGAAAAAACCCCGGCAAAAGGGGCGACCACATCCTTGATGAATGGAACCACGACCAGCATGCCCCAGACCCCGAAAACCACGGAAGGGATGCCGGCCAGTATGTCGATCAGCGGCTTGACCCATTCCCTGACCTTGGAGTGAGCGTATTCGGAAAGATAAATGGACGTCAGCAAGCACAAAGGTACCGCGATCAGCACCGCCACTCCGGTGACCCAAACGGTTCCCATGATGAACGGCAGGAACCCGAATTCACCGCGAAAAGGACGCCAGCGGCTGGAAAAAAACAATTCGCCCAGGGGTTGGCTGGTCAGAACAGGCCGGGATTTAAAGTAGAGCCCGGCGATCATAAAAAAAATGAGCGCCGCCGCCGCCAAGGTAAGCACCAGCAGGATCTTGCTGGCCAGTAT
>JADFDP010000060.1 GCA_018262835.1 Candidatus Aminicenantota bacterium | reverse complement strand
AGAAAATCTCAAGAACCCTGAAGATGGAGAACCCTTTCAAGCCCCCGTTCTACTGACTACTGCCTGCTTGTCCTTTTTCTGCTGCCCAGAACCAATATTCCTCCGGCAATGACCATGAATGCTCCCAGCGGTAGCGAAATTTCGTAGATGGCGCTGTAGAAAGCCGCGGCCAGACCGATTAAAATGAAAGCCGGCACCAGCAGCCCCCCCCTGCGCTCGATGATATATAGGAAAAGGAAACCCAAACCGGGGCCCAGCATGAAGTTGGGCCAAGTCGTGCCGGCTCCCATCCAGTGAGTGTGGGTGAGCCAGAGGAAGTAGCCGCTGTAGAAAACCAGGATGGTGATGGGTATGATCGCCCCGGCGGCTTCCCGGCCTTTTTCCACCCAGTTGATGACCAAAGGGATGACCGGGATCAGCAAAACCAGCGGCCAGATCCGTTCCGCTTCCAGGAAACGGTAAAAATTGTTCAGCAAGAACAGCACGCCCAAAAGTGCGAGAATGATGCCGCCGGTTATGGCCGCCGCTCGCGTCCGCGAATCCTTTGTTTCAGACATGTTTCCTCCTCATCTGGCTTCAGAACGTATCCGCAGAGGCTAAAGTTCCCCTGAGTGATGAGTGAACGAACTTGCCGCACTCAGTGATGAGAAGGAGAGGAATTTTTTTAGTACCTCGAGCTAACGCAGTTTCTAATCACTCATCACTTATCACTCATCACAAATGAGTCGCCGATCTACTTGACCGGGTTGCCGTCGCTGTCGATCACGAAGACCTCCCCGATGCCGAGTTCGCGGATCCCGGGCTCTATCGCCGCCCGGTCGCCGACCACCACCCAGAGCACGCTTTCGGGGTGGATGACTTTGCGGGCGGCCCGGTCCAGGTCTTCGATCTGCAACCGCATCACCCGCCCGGGATACTGCTGAAAATAATCATCGGGCAGTCCGAAGCGGACCATCTCGGCCAGGGACTGCTCGACGGCAGACATCGTTTCCCACAGGCCCGGCAGCTGCAGGGTCTGGCTCTTTTTGGCATTGCCGTACTCATCGGCAGTGATGGGTTTCTTGCCCAGGATGCCCTCCAGCTCCTTGCGGATCTCCTCGATCGTCTCCTTGGTCTTGTCGGCCTGCACCGGGGCGTAGGCGATGAAAGGCTGCTGGACGCGGGCGCCGGTAAGAAAGGAGCCGGCGCCGTAGCTCCAGTGCTTCTCCTCGCGGATGTTCATGTTCAGGCGCGAAACGAAGTCGCCACCCAGGATGAAATTCATGGTCTCGATGGCGATGCGATCGGGGTCGGCCGATGAGGGAGCCAGCTGGCCGGCGATTACCACCGATTGCGGCGATGCCGGTTTGTCGATGAGGTAGATGGCCGGCTGGGTCCTGAGCGGCACGGCGGCAAGTTTTTTTTGCGGGATATCGCCTCCGCTCCAGCCCTTGAATAGTTTTTCCAGCCTGGGTTTCATTTCAGCGACGGTGGTATCGCCGACCACGAGCAGGGTGGCATGGTTCGGCTTGAACCAGGTCTGGTGAAAAGACACCAGGTCCTTGCGGGTGAGCCTGGACACGGAATCTTCATATCCGGAGCCGGAGAAGGGGTTGCTGTACGCATGGCCGGCGCCGTAAAGCAACTTGGGGAACACGCGCAGGGCCATGGTGAAAGGAGAACTCTTTTCCTGCTGGATTTGGGCGATCTGCAGCTTCTGCAGCCTTTGGAAGTCGGCCTCCGGGAACTGGGGATTGAGCAGCACGTCGGCATAAACATCCAGGGCGGCATCCAGCTTCTCCTTGAGCGAGGACAGCATGACATAGGAAGTGTCCAGGTCGGACCCGGTCCCCAAGCTGGCGCCGAGCAGGGCCAGCTCTTCGCTGATCTGCAGGGCCGTGCGCTTGGCCGTCCCCTCATCGAGCATGCCCATGGCCAGCCCGGCGGTCCCGGGGATGCCGGACTGGTCGGTAGCGAAACCGGCGTCCAGGAGCATGTTCAGGCGCACGATGGGAACGGAATGGCGCTCAGCCAGAATGACCTTCAGGCCGTTGTCCAGGGTGAAGCGCTGGAATTCGGGGAAGCGGACCTGGGGGGCGGAACCGGATTCGGGCAACTTGCTGCGGTCCACGGCGCTGGTGCCCGGGGCCAGCTGCGGGTAAGGTCGGATATCCAGGGTATAGACGCCGTCGGCCAGCCATTTGACCGCCGTCTCCTTCAAGGCGGCGGGAGTGGCCGCGGCGATATTTTCCAGGGATAGGCGGTAGGCGTCGGGACTGCCGCCGAAAACCTGGCTGCGGGCCAGGATATCCGACTTGCCGCCGAAGCCGCCGATGCGCTCGCTGCCCCGGATGTAGCGAGCCAGGAACTGCATGCGCACTTTTTCCAGTTCCTTGGGGGTCGGACCCGCGCTCAGGAAGCGTTGCAATTCCTCCTCGATGGCCTTTTCCACCTTAATAGCCTCGACCCCGGGCTTGACGTCGGCCTGGATGGTGAAGAGCCCGGCGATCTCCCGGCTGTCGAGGTAAACGCTCACGTCGGTGGCGATCTGGTCATCGTAGATCAGGCGCTTGTACAGGCGCGAGGTCTTGCCCGAGCCCAGAAGCAGGGCGCTGAGGAGCAGGCGGTCATTTTCCGCCGTCAGGATCTGCGGTACGTTCCAGATCTTGATGATCCGGGTCTGCGGGACGCGGTCCTCCACGGTTTGGCGCTGCTCGCCGCTGCGTTTGGCGATCCAGGCCTCGTGCCTGGCGATGGGCGGGCCGGGGGGGATGTCGCCGAAGTATTGCTTGACCTTGGCCAGCGCCGTTTGGGCGTCGATGTCGCCGGCAATGGCGATCACGGCGTTGTTCGGGCCGTAATACGAGGAAAACCACTGGTGGGCGTCCTCCAGCTTGGCGGCCGCCAGGTCTTCCATGGAGCCGATCACCGTCCAGGAATAGGGATGGCCGGCGGGGAAGCAGGCCTTGGCGGTAAGTTCCTCGGCGATGCTGTAGGGCTCGTTGTCGCTTTGGCGCTTCTCGTTCTGGACCACGCCGCGCTGCTCGTCGAGCTTTGCCTGGTCGACGGCGCCTTGCAAATGGCCCATGCGGTCCGATTCCAGCCACAGCGCCAGGTCGAAGGCCGGGGTGGGCACGTTCTCGAAATAATTGGTCCGGTCTTCGTTGGTCGTGCCGTTGAGGTCGGTGGCGCCGATCTTCTGCATGGGCTTGAAGTAGTCGTCATTGTAATTCTCGCTGCCGTTGAACATCAGGTGTTCGAAAAGGTGGGCGAAGCCCGTCCGGCCGGGCTTTTCATTTTTTGAGCCCACGTGGTACCAGATGTTGAAGGCCACGATCGGCGCCTTGTGATCCTCGTGGACGATCAGAGTCAAACCGTTTTCCAGAACGAATTTCTGGAACGGGATATCGATTTTCCCGGCCGCATCAGCGGCGGCCAGGGCACTGCCTCCCGGCAGGGATAAAAGGATCATTGCCAGCAATCCCCAATGGATCGTTTTTCTTGCCATATCAGAACCTCCTTACTCATACCCGTATTCTATCATGAATGGCGGCGGGCTAGCAAAATTCTTCACGCCTGGGCCCGGTGCTTGCAACCCCGGGAGGGTTCCTTTACAATGCCGGCATGAGCTGGCTGCTGAAATCCGTTTACGTCCTGCTGTTCCGTGCCTGGAAATTCTTTTTTAATTTTCTGTCAAAACCGGCCGCCCCTCCCGGGCCGCTTTTTTTAAAGGATAGCAAAACCAGACTGCCCTTCATAGAGGGCGCCAACCTGCCCTGGTTGAATTATGGGAACGATTTCGGCGCCAACGCCTGGAGCCCGAACGGCGGGGTCGAGAAACCTGAAAACCGGGAAACGCTGCGCCGGCTTTTCTCAGAGATGAAAGCGCGCGGGGTGCACACCATCCGCTGGTTCCTTCTCTGCGACGGCCGGGCCGGCATCCGTTTCAGCCCGGCCGGAACGCCCATCGGCCCTGACCGGCGATTGTTCGCCGACATCGATGCCGCCCTGGAAACCGCCGCCGCCTGCGGCATGCAGATCATCTTCGTTCTGCTCGATTTTCTCTGGTTCGGCAAGGCCGCCCTGGTCAACGGCGTGCAGGTCCGGGGCCGGGGCGGTATTGTCGCCGGCGCTACCAAGCAGCGGGACCTGCGTCGGCGCGTTCTGAGACCGATCCTCAAGCGCTATGGACGTTCTCCGGTCATCCTGGCCTGGGATATCGTCAATGAGCCCGAATGGGCCACGCGCGGCTGCGGGGGCGGTATTTCCGGAACTGCGGTGGCGTTTCTGACCATGCGTCGCTTCATTAAAAAAACGGTCCGCCTGGTCCACCGCTGCACAAGGCAACTGGCCACGGTTGGGCTGGGCAACGCCGCCGGGCTGCCCCTGGTGCGCGGCTGCGGGCTCGACTTCTACCAGGTGCACTGGTACGACCGCTGGGAAGTTGTCTGCCCGCTCGATCGCCCGGTGGCCGCCCTGGGCCTTGACCGCCCGCTGCTCCTGGGCGAATTCCCGACAAAAAATTCAAGCCGGCCCGCCTCAGAGATCATCGCCTTGTCCAGGAAAAGCGGCTATTGCGGCGCCCTGGCCTGGTCATGGCTCGGGTCCGACCGTTCTTCCGGCATCGTTCCGGACAGCGAAACAGCTTTGGGATAAAGGCAATCGGGAACTTTTTGGTCCGGCGTGCGTTATATTCACTTGAGGAGGAACCATGAAAAAATTCGCCCTGTTTTGCCTGTTGCTGCTGGCCGCGCTGTCCTTGGCTTACGCTGCCCAGAGCCGGGAAACTCTCACCCTGGCCGCCGCCGGCTGCCGGTCACTGCGCATCGAATGCGGCGCCGGCGACCTGAAGGTCCAAGGTGATGAAAAGCTTGAACAGATCGAGGTCAACGCCGTTCTTGATGTCCGGGGCATCAGCGAAAGCGAACTTCCCGAATTCAAGAAGGAGCATGTCATCCTGAAGCTTGAAAAACAAGGAGACAAGGCCGTACTCACTGCCCAAATCGAATCGGAATTTTCACTGGCGACATTGTTCGGAGGACATAATGCTCACATCGACCTTGAGGTCCGCCTGCCGCGCCGCCTGGCACTGGCAGTCGACGACGGATCCGGCGACACCACGATCCGCGCCTTGGACAACGGCCTGGAGCTGGAAGACGGCTCGGGAGACATCCGCCTGAGCGAGATCAGCGGCCAAGTGGAGATCGACGACGGTTCCGGCGACATGTTCCTCCGCGACCTCAAAGGCAGGGTGGACATCGAAGACGGTTCGGGCGACATCGAACTCAAGGCTGCTAGCGGCGACGTGTCCGTTGACGACGGCTCGGGAGAGATAGAGCTTTACGGCATTGTCGGCTCGGTCGAAATAGACGACGGCTCGGGCGATATTTTCATCGACGGCGTGGAAAAGGACGTGACCATCGAGGAAGCCGGCAGCGGCGATGTCGAGATCCGCAACGTCAAGGGCAGAGTTCGGAAATAAACAACGTTCTCGGCATAAGGTATGCGGCGGAAGGTATACGGTAAGATAAAAACTCCAAACAAATTGCCCCGCATCTTCACCGTAAGCCGTAAGCCGTCTCCCCTACGCTGAGTGCCAATCGTTATTTCATCGAGTCGAGAATAGCCACGGCACGCACCGGCGAGCCGTCCGCTTCTTGGATCTTAAGCGGCAGGCAGGAAAAGATGAATTCCCTGCCGAAAAGCCCATCCAGATTGGCCAGATTCTCAATGATGACCATATTTTTCGCGAAAAACACCTTGTGAACGGTCAGGGCGGTCGAATCCATCCTGTCCACTGATATCAAGTCCACGCCGACCCCCTTGAGGTTGAATCCGACCAGCCAATGGGCGGCGGTCGCGGTCAACACCGGATAAGCGGCAAAATACCTGGCGCCGCCCCAATGCTTCGCCCAACCGCTATGCAAAAGCACGAATTCGGCCTTGGCGATCCTCTCTTCCTCTTTTTCCAGATCGCTTATTTCGATATCGGTCCCCTTAACGCCGGAAATATTTAAAACACAGCCCGGTCCCAAAAAACAGCCGACGGCGAGTTTGTCCAGCGTGGCAGCGCCGGCCAGGATATGGCCGGGTGCGTCGATGTGCGTGCCGGTGTGGGAATAAAGGCTGAGCAGCTTTTCGGCAAAACCGTTTTTGGCGACCGTGCAGGCGTCAACGATTCTGGGCGGCTCGGTGCCGGGATAGACCGGCATGGATTCGGCTATAAAATGGCTCAAATCGATGATTTCCATTGCTGGAATACTAAGGCAGGTGTCAGCAAAATGTCAAATCGAAGCGGGGAAGCGGCAAATGATCAAGGCCAACCTTGCACGTGAAATTTTTATTTTATTGCTGAGATTTGTTTGGCGAAGTTCTATTTAATTACCTGTAAGGAGGAATTCATGAACAACAAAGCGAAATTCATTGCCTTGTCGGCGATTTTGGCCCTGGCGGCCGCCGGACTGCTGGCTCAAGTGTTCCCGGCGAAAATGTGCTGCATCGCCGGCAACTACCGCGGCAGCCACACTTCCGATGCTGGGCCGGGCTGCCCTCCCCCGGTTACTGAAACCTTCGCCATGACCATGAACCAGGGCATCGGCTGCGCCGCAGAAATTTGGGGAACCATCACCGATGCTGCTGGCGTGGTGAATCATTTCAAGGGCAAACTCACGCGCGGCCCCAGGGGATGCTGTGTCATTAAAGGGAAATTCGGTTCCCCCGGCCACATGACCACTTTCACCGGCGCCATCTGCAAGGTCCTGATCCAGGGCGTATGGAAATGGAGAGTCACCAAGGGGACTGCCGCCGAAGAATACAGCGGCGTCGGCTGCAAGCACACGAGCACCTGGGAAATGACCCAGATCTGAAAAAAAAGCCTATAACCTGACCAGCTCCACGCGGCGGTTCTGGGCACGGCCCAATTCGGTGGCATTGTCAGCCACGGGCTTGCCCTCGCCCAAGCCCTTGGCCTGCAGGCGGCCGCCATCGATCCCGCCGGAAACCAGGTAGGACTTGACCGCCTCGGCGCGCTGCTGCGACAGCGTCAGGTTGTGGACGTCACTTCCGGTCGAGTCGGTGTGGCCCTCGATGATCACCTTCCAGCCCGGCTCGCCCTTCAGCACACCCAAGACCTCCTCGAGGACCGGCTTGGACTCGGGGCGGATCGTGGCCGAATCCAGGTCGAATAGTATGCCGTAGACGCGGGCGCGGCCGTCGCTCAGCATTTTTTTCTTCACTTCGCCTGCCAGCGAGCCGGACCAGTGGGGGCAGCCGCCCACTTCCGCGCTCAGTTTCTTCCCCTCCCAGTTACCGTCCGGAGCCTTTTTGTCGTTGCCGGCATGCCACCAGTAGCCGCGGAAGCTCCTGCCATCGGGAGCGAAGACCATCACCGCCGGACCGACGGATTTTCCTTCGTTCTCGCGCCAGGTGATCTTCATCACCCGGCCTTCGATGGCGCCGTCCAGAAGCCCGTCGCTGGACTCGTAGCAGCCGACCAGCGCCGTCCCCTGCTGGCGCACGTGGAACTTGGAATAGGTGGTTTCATAGGTCCCGGAGATGTCCCCTAGGGGGGGTGGGATCTTGGGCTTGACGCCGAAGCCCCGGATTGACAAGAGCTCGGTCCAGGACTCGCTGCCGTAGTTGGAATGGATCGTCAGGCGCACCCAGCGGCCGTTCACCGCCTTGGCTGCCTTGAAACGCTGGCCGTCGGCCTTATTCGCCAGTGTCGCGTTCAGGACGGTTTCGAAGCCGGATTTCATGGAAGCGGCCGACACCTCCACCGTCAAGCCCTTGGCGCTGGCGCCCTCATCGTCGACATGGGCGTTGTCGAACTCAAAGCGCTCGAGGACGGCGGGATTGATCATTTCAAAGACGAAGACGTTGTTCTTGGTGCTCCCCGTCTCGCAGGCCCAGCCGCTTTCCGGGCTTTCGTCCAGCAAGTTGACCGCCGGCCAGCCGCCATAGTCCGCCGGTTCCACGACCGGCAGGGTCCCCTCATGCAGCGACAGCAAGTTCACCGCTTCCTTCTGCTCCTGGCCAAAAACCTGCAGGGCGCAGCAAAGAATTCCCCATATGACCAAGGTAAAAACATTTTTTTCCATGCCCCCTCCTTGCCGTGTTCGATTTTCCTTGAGCATACTCCCGAGGCAGTTTTTTGTAAAGAATGGGCCATGGACATCCCGAAGGAGGTTTTCAAGTGGTTCGGGATCGACCCGGTGGAACTGAGAAAAATGCACTTCATTCAGATATGCCCGCCAGGAAGAGAATCCAAGAGAACTGCCGTTAGTGAATGCTTGCGACAGCGGCCAGCCGTCGCAGGATTCTGGCGCCGCTTCCGGCAGGATCCCCCGGCAGCGACAGCAAATAACCAGTGGCGGGTTTTATTTCCCGCCCAATTCCTTCAGCGTGTCACCTAAGCCGGCATTGCCGGGATCCAGTTTCAAGGCCCGGTTGTAGGCGGATATGGCTTCCTTGATTTTTCCGAGTTTCCTGTAGGCGTTGCCCTTTTGCTCCCAAACCATGGTTGCGGGCGGGAAGTCGTCCTTGCCGGCCAGGCGCAGGTAGCGGTCGAGAAAGCTGATGGCCGTCTCGAGTTCGAAGCCGCCGCGGATGCGCACATTGGCCGCGAAGAAGAGGGAGAGCAGGTGTGGAGGATCGGATGAGAGATTGCGGGCAAGGACCTTGGCCGCATCCTGCAGCATATTTTCTCCCTGCAGGCGATATCCCAGCCTGAAATTGGCATCTACGACCGTGGGCAGGGAATAGGGTTTGTCGAACAGAAGGTGCATGATGCTGCTTGTCAATTCCTCGGCGCCGTTGTGATAATTGGATAGCACGATCACGGTAAATCCCGAATCGATGAAGCGGTAGAAAAAAGCCTCGATGCCGTCAGCGCCGCCGCTGTGACCGAAATAACGCTGTCCAAAAAATTCCTTCACTTCCCAACCGCAGGCGCTGGTCGGATGCTGGGGTGTCGGTGTGTACATCAGCTGCTTGCTTTGAATGGAAAGCAGGGTTTCGCCCTTGAGCGCCTGGTCGAACTTGAGCAGGTCGCCGGCGCTGGCACGCAATCCGCCGGCGGGACACGGCGCCGGGATGACAAGTATATTTGCGGAAAAGGAACCGTCGGCATGCTGAGTATAGCCAATGGCGCGGTCGGGAAGGATCTCATCCTCATAGGCGATGCCGCTCACTGTCATGCCGCAGGGCCCAAAAATGCGGCGCCGTATGAACTCCCGATAGGGCATGCCGCTGACCTTTTCAATGACACCTCCCAGCATAAGCATCCCCGAGTTGGAATACTGGAAGCGCTCCCCGGCCGGGAACAATGGCTTTTGCTCATAGATCAAGGGCAGCGCGTCAGCGACAGAACGCAGCGCTGCCAGCCTGGCTTTATAGTCCTTGTGCTCCAAATAGTCACCCAATCCGGAAGTGTGGGTCAGCAGATGGCGGATGGTGATCGAGTCCTTTTCGCTGAAGGGAAAATCGGGATAATATTTCCCCAGCGTGTCGGTGAGCCGCAATTTTCCTTCCTGGGCTAGCAGCATGACGGAGACGGCAGTTACGGTCTTGCCGACGGAGCCGATATTGTACCGGGTCTCAAGCCTGTTGGGGACATGGTGGTCTTTATTGGCTTCGCCGAAGGCGCCGGCATAGACCACCTCCCCGTTTCTGGCCACCAGCACGGTTCCCGAGAACATCTCCAGCTCGGCATGGGCATTAGCCAGGGCGGCGATTTTTCCGGCTAGGTTATCATCTGACTGTTCCGGCGCCGCGGCAATCAACGCTGTCAGGCAAAACCCGGCGATCATAAACAATCCATTTTTCACTTTTTTGGTCTTCATTTCCTATCTCCTTGATTGTCTTTGTCATAACGATAACGCTGCAGCAACAGGGCATTCCCGGGCACCGATTGCTTTTTCAAAGCGTTTATCTGCAGGTACTTTTTGGGAAGTTTGATGGTCCGGCCTTCCAGGACTTCGGCCAAGGCAAGGTGCATGATTTCAGAAAGCATGGCGCCGTGATAGTTCGCCGATATGACCACGTTCCGGCTCCACAGCGCGTCGTAAACATCGGGCCCGGCGCCGGCAATGAAGGCGATCAGGTGCTCGCGGCCATCCGCGATGCCGTTGACCCCCACTCCGGGCCAGCGGGCCATGATCTCCGCCCCCGACGGTTCGACCACGGCCAGGCAGCCGGGAACCTCGGCCGGCTGATACAGCTTCAGCAACACCTTCACCCCGCTCCTGGCCGCGGCCGCGATGTCGTCTACGAGCTCGGACAGGGCGGCGGGGAAAAGGTCCAGCAGCATGATTTGTTCGCAATGTCGCAGCATTTCACGCAGGCGCTCATAGACTTGCTCGGCCGTCACCAGCCGGTACGCCCTTTCATCGTCGGCAACCGGCTTCAGGTTGGCGAGTTCGGTGGCAGCCATCGACTTCATTTTTTGAAAATGCTTTTCCAGCCTTTCCAGCAGCAGGTCGGCTGGAATCGAACGGAAGGCCTGCGGTTTCCGGTCGTCGCCGATAACCACTCCTTTGGCCAGCAGGGAGCGCAGCGCCTTGTAGGTATTGGCCGTCGGCTTGTTGATGCCATTGGCGATACGGTAGCCGGTCGCCGGGGAGTTTTCCACCAGAAAAGTGTAGATGGACGATTCCAATTCGGTCAATCCGAGTTCTACCAACGGAATGACTGCGCGTTCTTTTTTCATTGATTTCCTATTATTAGTATTATTTGCTACTACTATTTATCATTGAATATTTATCTTGTCAATACCCAATGTTATTTTTGCACAAAAACCAAATGCCGGAATCCACGGGCTGCCATCCGGGCCATGGCTGCAACCGCCGACCCGCAGCAATGGATCAACAGCCCTCCCCGACTCAATGATCCTGGAAGCAATGGCGATGCCCAGCGTGAAAGGGGAAGCAGATTGATCGGCAGCCGGTTCCCCGATGTGATGCTTTGATTGTTGCGGCGAACGACCCACCGCGCCCTGAATTAGCGAAAAATCCTTTTCAACAACCGGCCGAGCAGGGGCAGAAGGCGCAGCTCCAGATCATCGGCTTCGCGATAGGGCTCCGGCCGCGAATGCGAAAAAGCCATGTCGATCTTGCTGAACTGCAGGTTTTTCTTTTCCTGCTCGAGTTCCAGTTTGGCCATTTCCAGCTCTTTCTGCTTCTGCAAAAGGCCGCCCCCGGCTTTCATCCATTCGAGTATCTGGCGCAGTTCGCCGCCATCGAGCCACAGGCCATGATCGCGGCATTGGTCGGCGATGACACCGCTGCGGGAACCGAAGTTGATGCGGTTCATCAGTTTGCGGCAAACCGGGCAATCGATATAGGTAACCGGGTATTCGCTGCTGCGCTTGACATTCTGTACTTCGTTGAGGCGCTGGGTGTCGACGGCGTGGACATTGGTCACGGCCTTTTCCAGGAAAGCCTCCAGCTCGCCGGGATCGAAAAAAAGGCCCAAGCAGCGCTCGCAGCGCTCGATCAGGAATTTCTCCCCCAGGCGCAGGTCGACCGTCTGCAGGGGAATGTGGCAGCGGGGACAGAACCGCTCGGACTGCGGATTTTCGACCGTGAACCGGTGGACCACAGCGAGGTCAACATCCTGACGGGTCTTGCAGTAGGAGCAGACCAGCAAGGTCCCGGTCAGAGCGGCACCGCAATTTTTGCAATTGGCCATAGTTCGATTTCCTGACCGGATTTTAATTGACAAGAAAGAAATATGCAATGGGCTCAGTTACAAGTGACGGGTGACAAGTGACGAGGAAGAGAGGAACCTTTGGCAATAGTTCGAGATATAGCAGTTCCTCGTTACTTGTTACGGGTCACTCGTCACTGCGGACCTGGTCTCAAAGCTCGTATCCTAAGCTAAGTTCCAGGGCGATAACCGGCGCCCGGAGATAACTCCGATGGCGAGGTCCGGTGATGTCATCGAAGAGGTCGGTCACGTCGATGCCCTTCACCGGGCCTTTGGCATAAAGGTAGCCGATGAAGCGGTAGATGATGCTGCCGCTGAAAAACATCCGGGAAGAGACCGGCAGCAACAGGCCGCCCCCGGCGTTGACACCCACGCCCAGGTAGGTGGCGTCAAAAATTTTCCCGTTCTTGTCGGCGACATTGTCCCGCACCTTCAGCCAGGGGAAGTTGAGGCCGAAATGGGCAAAGATCCGCAGCGTCTGGGTTTTCAGCAGGAAAGTGCGCGAGTTGAGCTGGAACAAGCGCGAGACGGCCGTGCTTTCGCGGGTCCGGAAGGCCACGTCGTGGCCGGAGACAAGATAGGAGACGGACCACAATCCGGACCGGAAACGGCGGCCGAAGCCGATCCCGAATCCGAGGCTGGGCTTGACTCTGGGAATGAAAAAAACCTGATCGGCATTGCCCAGCACCATGCTGCCGTCAAGATCACGGTGGCTGAAGGTCAGGTACTGCGTGGTGACCTCAAAGAAAAAAGCGCCTTTTTCAGGGGCTTCCGGCACGACAACGGACGGCTCCTGGGCAGCGAGACCCAGGGCCAGCAGCAGCAAAACCGACAAAGCGTATTTTTTTTTCATTGCCGGCGGCACCCCGGGCCCGCGGACAAGCAGGACAACCTGCTGGCTCATCCAGGCAACCGAAACAGTTTGCTCTCTTTATTCCTCAATACGGATCCCCAAAATCCGAACTCCGGACTATTCCGCCTTTTGCCTTTCCCCTCTTGCCGCCCACCGCTACTTTCTCGGTTCTCCCCCGACTGGCGGCGGCGCCGGAATATCCTCCGGCTTTTTCAAGGCCTTTTCTCGGGCAATTTCCATGAAAGCTTCGATCAGCGGGGGCAACGAGGAAACTTCGAATCCGTGGTTGATGGAATAAAGCAGGCCTTGGTCGGAATTTTCCCAGACATTACAAAAACCCTTGCCCTTTTCCAGGAAAGCGATGATCTTGTCCATGGCAGAAGGAGCAGGAAAAGTGGTCAAATTTTCACGCAGCATCTGGGCGACCAGGCGCGGTAAAAGCGGGCTGGCGTAGCCGAAGCCGTTGCCGCGACGGGGAAGCTTATAAGTCATATCCTTGAAGGTGTCGCTTTCGGCCAGGCGCGGGCCCTTGCCAAAAACATTTTCTACGCAGGCACTCCGGGAAGCGACCACAAGCCATTCGCCTTTCTGGGCGATGACCGGCTCAAACGGGAAGGGCAAGGGCAGGCGCGGGAAAACGATCTTTTTCACGCCTTCGACATCAGTGATTTTTGGCTGGCCCGAAGCGGCCAATTTGGCTTTGAGCATGTCAAAAAAGTAGGCGTCGTTGACGCGCACAAGCAGGGCAAAAGCCGGCTCCGGTATCATCAGAGGCTTTGCTCCCAGGGGAAGCGCCACCCGTTTTTCCGGGTCCAGGGTGAGGAGGAAGCCCAGGCGGCCGCCATAGGACTTGAGCAGGCGGTCGGCGTCAATGCCGGCCGACTGCAGGCCCGCTTTCGCCATGGCCAGCCCCTGTTCCATGCTTTGGCCTTTCATATCCTGGCCACTCATTTTTTGGCCCATCTGGCTCAGCCAGGCAAACAGCTTGACGATGTTGTAATCGGAAACGAAAGCCAGCGCCGTGTCGTTCGGCAGCAGATCCATTTCATCCAGGGACCGGGGAGCCGGACCGGCGATGTTCCAAATCAACCCTTTGTTTTGGCCGGGACGGTGGTGGAGGACAACGCGGACGCGGTGCAGTCCGGGCTTGACGGCGAAGGAGCTGAGGCCCACGCCACTGATCTCATCCAGGCCATAGCCCTTGAACATCAGGTCCACCATATCCAGCCCCTGCTTGGCCTGGGCCTGCCGGGATTCGGGCAGCCCAGCCACATTCTTCTTCAGGCCGTCCAATACGGTCCGGAATGCTTTGCTGATCTGCTCGGCGTGCAGGTAGGCGAAGGCCTCGCCCCCTGGGTCCAATTTGGACGTCACCTGCCAATAGGTGTTGTCCACGGCCGACCGGTGCCAGCGCGGAGCAACGAAATGGATCAGCGCCCAGGCCGCGGCGGCTCCTATCAACAATCCGCAAAGCAGCAAAATCAGGTTTTTTTTCATATTCCACCTCCCAAGAAAGAGATTATAAGCAACAGAGAAAAAAATGCAAGCCGGAGCGGATAGTCGTTCGCAGTATCAGGCCGGAGAAAAAGTGACTGGCAGACAGTTGCCAGCCGTCAGCAGAAGGACAAGGCAATTGCAGCGACCTTTCCAAAGATTCGCACCAAGTTCGTTTGATTTTCTTGCTGCAGACCGCCAAACCTTACATTCAACCACTTCTTCCTGATTACTTTTCGCCCGTCACCCGGGCCAATTGACAAGGTGGGGTTATTCGGATAAAATTCATTCAACCACTGAGGTATATTATGGGCAGCGACCGGGAATTCACCTTTGGACTTGATCATGATTCGCAGGTCAAGGAGCAAAACGAACTGCGTCCGCCGAAGATGTACCGCGTCATCCTGCACAACGACCATTACACCACCATGGAATTCGTGATCGACATCCTGGTTAAAATATTTCGCAAACCCGAGCGCGAAGCCGCCCGCATCATGCTGGATGTCCACCGCAGCGGCAGCGGCGTCTGCGGGATTTACAGCTACGACATCGCCCGTACCAAGGTTTCCCAGGTGCTCGCCCGGGCCCGGGCCCGGGAGTTTCCGCTCAAGTGCACTTTTGAGGAGACCTGAATTGCCGCCCATGGACAAAATGGAAATCGATGAAGAATTGAACCGCGTCCTGGCCGTGGCCTTTGCCGACGCCCGCAGCCGCAAGCACGAATACCTGACCCCGGAGCATATCCTCTATGCATCACTGTTTTTCGCAGCCGGGGCCGGAATCATCGGCCAGTGCGGAGCCAATGTCGAGCTCATGAAAAAGGAACTGGAAACCTATCTGAACGAGCAGGTTCCCAAGGCAGCCAAGACCGATCCCGCTCCTTCGCTCGGCTTCCAGGATCTGATGGAACGGGCCGTTGTCCACACCGTGGCCGCCGAAAAAAAACTCCTGGAGATCGGCGACCTGTATGCCGCCTTGCTGGAAGAAAAGGAATCGTTCGGCTCGTACCTGCTGCAGCGCGAGGGAGTAAGCCGCTTCACCCTGCTCAGCGTCATTTCCCACGGCGGCGCGGTCGGGGCCGGGGCGGACTCGGCGTCAGCCCACCTTGAAACGGAAGCTGAAAAACTCCAGTGTCACAGCGATCGTAAAAAAAAGGCATCCGCCGGCAAGGGCGGAGAATTCCTGCAATTGTACACCCGCGAATTGACCGACAAGGCGCGGGCCGGCGAGAGCGAGCCGTTGATCGGCCGGGACGACGTCCTGGAACGCACGCTGCAGGTGCTTTGCCGGCGCTTCAAGAACAACCCTGTGCATGTCGGTGATCCCGGCGTGGGCAAAACGGCCATCACCGAGGGGCTGGCCCAGCGTGTCGTGCAAAGCCGGGTGCCTCCGGCACTGAAAAACATCCGCATCTACTCCCTGGACCTGGGCGCCCTGCTGGCCGGGACGCGCTATCGGGGAGATTTCGAGGAAAGACTGAAAAAAGTACTGGCTGCCCTGCAAGACGAGAAGCAAGCCGTTCTCTTCATCGACGAGATCCACACCATCATCGGCGCCGGCGCGGTCTCGGGAGGCTCCCTTGACGCTGCCAACATCCTGAAGCCCGCCCTGGCCCAAGGCAAACTGCGCTGCATCGGCACCACCACCCACGAAGAATA
>JADFDP010000005.1 GCA_018262835.1 Candidatus Aminicenantota bacterium | reverse complement strand
GTCATGCACGTCGCCCTGGATCAGTCCGCGGCGCCAGGGAAAACAGGCCGCCGCCGCTTCATGCTCCGCGCCGCACATATCTCTTTCATAATCATTGCCGATTTCGGTGGGCGCGCAGCGAGCCTTCTTCTCCTTCGGCACCAGGAAAAAAGTGTCCCGTAATTCAAGCCTTTCGAGGATTACGGCTTGGGCAAGCTCCTGGAAGCCGGTTCCGGAAACTTTTTCCAGCAGCCGGCGCAGCAGAATATAGCCGATATCGGAGTACAGGACCACGGAGCCGGGACGGGCGGCAACGGAAAGCTTCGCGATCTGGGCAAGGTCATCCTGCGGGGGATAGAGGTAGAACGGGTGCCAGGGCTTGAAGCCGGCGCTGTGGGTCAGCAGCTGTTCCAGGGTGACCGGCAAGGGGAAAGCGGGAAAAAACCGGCGCACCGGGTCTTCAAGCCGCCATTGCTTTTTTTCGATCAGGTAAACAGCCAAAAATGCGCTGACCAGGGGTTTGGTCAGCGAAGCCAGGTCATACAATGTGCCGGCGGCCAGAGGTTCGGATTCGGGCCAAACGGTCTTGAAGCCGAAATGGCGGTCATAGAGGATTTTCCCGCCGCCGGCAGCCAGGATGGATATGCCGGGAAATGCTTTTTTCTCGATCTGCAGCCGGATGTACGGTTCAAGCATCCAGGACAGCCTGCAAGTGATCCAGGATGGCCAGCGCCAGCTGCAGCGCGGCCCGGCCGTCGCGGCCGCTCACGTTGAAATCGCCTTCGCCGGCAATGGTCCTGTAAAAATTCCGCCACAGGTTGGCGAGCGGCTCCACATCGTCAATTTGCGGAATATTTTCCAGGATCTGCCCGTCGCGCAGCTGGAACATTTTTACGCTTCTCTTTTTATAATCCACGGAAAGGTAAAGGTTTTGCTGGAAAATGCGCAGCTTGCGGGTTTTTTCCTGCGAAACCCGGCTGGCGGTCAGGTTGGCCACCAGGCCGGAATGGAATTCCAGCCGGACATTGGCGATGTCGATTTTTTTGGAAATGATCGGCAGGCCGCTGGCCCGGATTTCCTTGACGCCGGAGGGATCCCACTGCAGGATGATGTCCAGGTCATGGATCATCAGGTCCATGATCACGTCGATGTCCAGCGAGCGCGGCGAAAAGGAGCCCAGGCGCTGAATTTCAATGAACCGGGGCTTTTTTACCAGCCGGCTGGCGTATTCGACCGCGGGATTGAACCTTTCCAGGTGCCCCACGGCCAGGACCAGCTGCTTCTGCTCAGCCAGGGCGATCAGCTGGTCGGCTTCAGCCAGGGTCCGGCTGATCGGTTTTTCCACCAGGACATGCCTGCCGTTTTCAAGGAAAAACCGGCAGATCGCGAAATGCTCCTGGGTCGGGGTCGATACCATGACCGCGTCCACATGCGGCAGCGCCTGCCGGTAATCGGCCAGTCTGATGATCTCGAGCCCGCGGCAGTTCTTTTCCAGGTTCTCGGGGTTCACGTCCGCGGCACAGGTGATCTGCCATTGCGGCAATTGGCCCAAAACGCGCAGGTGGTTGCTGCCCATGGCGCCGGTCCCTATTATTCCTATTTTCATGTTTTCCCCATTAAAATGATATTTTTCCTGGCGGCCCGGTCGATCATGTCGGCCTGGTCCAGCATCAGCGTTTGTTTTGCTTCCAGTACAAAAGCCGCCGCCCGGCATTCCTCCAGGATCCCCATGGTCTTCAATCCCACCACCGGCACATCGAAACGCATGTCATGGCCCGGCCTGCTGACCTTGGCCACCACCAGACCCGGACCGGCGATCTCCGCCGCACGGGTGATGGCCCGATCGGTGCCCTCCATGGCCTCCACCGCCACCACGGACCGGTTTTTGACGCATACGGTCTGGCCGATGTCCAGGGTGGCAATGCCCCAGGCCTTTTCCCAGGCAAATTCGATATCCCAGGCCAGCGCATCTTTCATGCGTATTTGCGGCGTGTAATTTTTGGCTTCCACCATGTATTCTTTCAGAAAAAAAGTGGAATCCATGATTTCGATGCCTTCGCTCGCAAAGAAATCAGCTAGGGTAGCGAGCAGCGAGGTGGTGGTCTTGTCCTTGACCTTGGCCATAAAGCGCAAAAATTTGCCGTCCACCGTCCAGATGGAAAAAATGGCCGCATGCTTGACCTGACCGATCATCAGCGCCTGGCGTACGCCGTTCCACTTGAAAAAGCGGATGACCCCGCCCAGCTGGCCGAGAGAAAATTCAGACCAGACATCGGCTTCACGGGCCAGTTCGGGTACAGCCAGGCCTTTCACGGCGGCGACCACGGTCTTCTTCCCCTGGCGGCGGGCTTCGCGACAACTCAGCAGGGGCAGAACGGATTCCCCGGCGATTATTCCGACTGTGTCAGTCATCAGAACGGAAGTTCTTTAAGATCCCTCTTTTGGTTCTGCTGATGAAATCAATAATAACCTGGCTCTCATTCGCACCGGGATGATCTTCGCCGATCTTCTTGACCGCCTGGGTGGTGTTCAGGTCGGAACGGTAAACGATGCGGAAGATATCCTTGACGTTCTCAATGAACTCGCGGCTGAAGCCGTTGCGCATCATGCCGATGGAATTCGGCCCGTAGAAGCTGAAGGACTCGCGGCTCTGGGCCACCTTGGCGAAGGGCAGGATATCCTGGCAAACGATGCTGTAGCCGCCGATATAGGCATTGCGGCCGATGTGCACGAATTGCAGCATCGAGCAGAAAGCGCTGACGCCGACATAGTCCTCTACCTCCACATGGCCGGCCAGGGTGGTATTGTTGGCAAACTGGATGTGGCTGCCGATCTGGCAATCGTGGGCGATGTGCACGTAGGCCATGAAGTAGTTGTGGCTGCCGATACGCGTGATGCCTCCGCCTTTGACCGTGCCCCGGTTGATGGTAATGAACTCGCGGATGACGTTCTCGTCGCCGATATGCACCCAGGTTTCTTCGCCCCTGAAGGTCAGGTCCTGGGGGTCGGTGCCGACCGAGGCGAATGGGAATATCTGGCAATTCTTGCCGATGAGGGTGTTCTTGTCGATCGTGGCATGGTGCTTGACCAACGTACCGTCGCCGATGCGCACGCCGGGGCCGATGACCGCGTAGGCATCTACCTGGACGCCCCGGCCCAACTCGGCCTTGGAATGGATCACGGCGGTGGGATGGATCAGCGGCTGGTTCATTCCGTCACCATGCACATCAGGATCGCTTCCGCGGCGACCTGGCCGTCGACCGTGGCCTTGCTCTCCATAACCGCGAATTTGCCCCGGTCGCGCAGCACTAGCACGTCCATGTCCAGGCGGTCGCCGGGAACCACCGGCTTCTTGAAGCGGGCCTTTTCGATGCCGGCAAAATAGGCAAAAACCTTCTGGCCGACGAACCGCTGCATCAGCAGCACGGCTCCCAGCTGGGCCATGGCTTCGATCACCAGGACCCCGGGCATGACCGGATTGCCAGGGAAATGCCCCAAGAAGAATTCTTCGTTGCCGGTCACGTTTTTATAGCCCTTGATCGATTTTTCACCGTTGATCTCGGTCACCCGGTCCACCAGCAGGAAGGGATAGCGATGGGGGAGGATCTTTTTGATATCTTCAACGGTCAGGATACGGTTCATTTTTTGGCAGCAGGAGCGGCGGCGGATTGGGCGTCATAGGCCTTGACGACCTTCTCGGTGATATCGATGCCGGGCTCGAAATACGTTACCCCGGCCGTGTTCAGGTCCAGGATCAAGGAATAGCCATCCGCTTTGGCGATCTTTTCAATGAGGGGCATCAGGTCTCGCTGGATGCTTTCGAATTCCCGTTGTTGCACAGTCATGCTCTCTTTCTGAGCGTCCTCGGCAAAGCGCTTGATCTCGGTCCTCTTGTTCTGCAGATCCAGGTTTTTTTTGTCCCTGGCTTCCGGGTTCAGGGCGGGAGACATGGTTTCTTTTTCCAGGGCGTCAATCTCTCTCTGCATGGATTCATATTTTTTCTGTTTGGAAACTTGCAGGGATTTCAACCTTTCAATGGCTTCCTTGCCTTTGACGGAATTCTGCAGAACCACCTGGGGATTGATGATGCCGATCTTGATTTCAGCAAAAACAAAGGTGGTCAGAACGGCCAGGGCAAAAATCAGTAACAGGTTTTTTTTCATTTTAATCTCCTTATTATATGCTTAATAAAATGATGGGCCGACGGCGAACTTAAAGACAAAATGCTGCTCGCTAGAGTTGAGGATCCTGGGATTGTAGGCGAAGATCAGGCGGAAAGGCACATTGAGCATGGGCACGAATACTTTCAGTTCCAGTCCCGCCGATGAATACACATCTTTCAGTTTGATGGGCATGCCGATATCAAAAGAATTGCCGACATCGTAGAAAAAAACAAAGGAAAATTGCTCGGTCAGGGGGATGGCGTATTCGAAGTTGAGCAGGAGAGATTTGTTGCCACCAACGACGTTGCCGCTCTTGTCCCGGGGGCCGATGGTGTAAATGTCAAAACCGCGGATGGATCGTTCGCCGCCCAGGAAAAATTTTTCATAAAAAGGAATCCCTTTGTCCCCGAAAGACTCCAGTTGCTCGTACACGGCATGCATGCCCAGCACGTGCCTCTTCCATATGGGCTGGAACTTGACCAATTCCAATTTCAGTTTGTGCATTTGGATGTCCCCGCCGAGGAATCCGCCGGAATACCGGTAAGTGACCAGGAATTTGCTGCCGGAAGTAGGGAATATGGGCGAATCCACCGTGGAGTAGTACAGGGTGGGGGAAAGGGAGGACACTTTTCTCTTGCCCTCGGAATAATAATAATAGGAATAAGAATTCAAAAATTGATAGTTCTCATCGATGTCGCTGATCGAAATATCCTGCATGCTGTATACAAGAGTTGAGCCCCAGTATTTCCAGAAGCGGGCCGAAGTCGAAATGTTGAAGCCTTCGCTGTCCTGGGTATACATATACGGATAGCGGTACGAGGTTTTAAACAAGTCGATGCCGAAATTGGCCGGCAGGTTGAAGAGATAAGGCTCGGTGAAGGCGAACTGGTAATTCTTGGCCCGGGTGCCGTTCTGCAGGTTCAGGGTGAACGATTCGCCCATGCCCAGGAAGTTCTGGGTCGAATAACCCAAAGCGATGAACCAGCCTTCATAGCCGCTGTAGCCGACATTGAAATTGATCATTTGCCGGTTCAGCTCCTTGACTTCGGCAGTGATGTTGATTCTCTGGGGGTCCTGGGGGTCGGGCTTGATATCGGGCATTTTTTCAACGGACACCAGGCCCAATTGCTTCAAGCGCTTGACGGAATCCTCCAGGGCATTGATGTTCAGGCGCCGGCCTTCACGCAGGAACCATTCGCGGCGAATGACATGGTCCTTGGTGAAGGTATTGCCGGTGAATTCGAGCTTGCCCAGGTAAACCACATCGTTTTCCTGGATATTGACGGTCAGATCGGCCGTCTGCTTGACGGGGTCCAGATTCTCGCTTGGCACGACCTGGGCATAGAAATAGCCGATGCCGCCATAGAATTTCTGTATTTCCTCGATGAACTTGTTGCGTTTTTTGATGTTGTAGACCTGGCCCTTTTTCAAGGTGATCAGGTTTTTCAAGAAATCACTGCGGATGACCTTGTTGCCTTCCAGGGCAATGTCTCCCACCCGGTAGCGCGGGCCCAGCTCCACCGGGATACTGACCTTGAGCATTTTCTGCAGCTTGCCGAAAACAGTCTGCTTGTTGACCATGCTGAATTCCGGGGTCCCGACCTTGGCCTCCAGATAGCCTTTTTGCTGCAGGCGCAAGCGGATCTCCTCCAGGTCTTCATTGATCTTCTCGTGGTTATAGACATCTTTGCTGGCGATGGTTGAAAGGATGCCGTGAACCTTGTTGTTTTTCATCCCCCGGCGCAAAAAACCGGAAGAGACCGATTGGGAGGTCAGCCCGGGGAACACCACGCTGGCAATCCTGGTTTTGGAGCCCGAAACGACCTGGATGGTCAGAGCGACCTGGCCATTTTCATTCTTTTCATCGATGGTGACCGCTGCCTGGTTGTAACCTTTTTCCAGCAGCATGTCGGTGATGATCTTTTTCACTTTGCGGATCTTGGACGGGCTGTAATAAGAAAAAGACTGCAGGATGATGTTGTTGCTCTGCAGCTTTTCGGTAATATCGCTTTCCTTGACTTTTTTCCCGGTTTTGTAGGTCACGGAGGAGATCAATGGGTTTTCCATCAGGATGAGGTGCACGGTCTTCCCGTTGCTGCCATCTTCCGATTCGATGCGGATATTTTCAAAAAAGCCTGTTTCCCACAGTGCCTTGAAATCATCCTTCAGCTTTTGCGCATCATAAATACCGCCTTCGCGGGACTTCATATAGAATTGAATGGTTTCGAGGGAAACCTTTTTGTTGCCATCGACTTGGATTTTTTGGATGATATCGGCGTCCAAAAATTGTACACCCGACAATACGATCACCAGCCAAAGCAGTTTTTTAAGCATTACAACCTCGCAAAAAATGGGCCGAATGTAATTTTATAGCATATTTCTTCATAAAATTCAATTCTCCCTGCAAACGACTAAGACGCTGACAGATCCGCGGAAGATTCTGCAATTTTTTATTGACAACGGGTTCTGCTTGTGCTATAAAAATTTATCCGGAGGAATAAGGATATGCCGATTTACGAATACCGATGCTCAAAATGCGGGAAAACCTTCGAGGCCCTGCAGAGCATCTCGGCTGAGCCCATCAGAAAATGCATCTATTGCCTGGGCAAAACCAAAAAGATCGTTTCACTGAGTTCCTTCCAATTCAAAGGCAAGGGATGGTATATCACCGACTACAAAAACAAAGACGGCAGCGAGAAAAAAAGCGTTCCTGCGAAAAAAACTGAAAATAAAAAAAACAAAAATGCGAACATTAATTAGCCTTTCCATCTCTCCCCCCTTAATATAATCATAACCCCCACCTAAAAAAAACACCCCCCCCGCTACATGGGGGGGGCTCGCCTTTTCCAAGGCATACGGCGGACTGTAGACCGTAAAAAGCAATAGCTCGATTTGGTAATTACTTTGCTGTCTCCGTACGCCGTCTACAGTAAACCGTCAACCGAGTTCGTCTTTGTTCTTCTCGAGGATAATCGTAACCGGGCCGTTGTTGACCGAATGGATATCCATCATGGCCCCGAATATGCCGGCGGCGGTGGGCACGGCCGCGGTCAGCAGGGAGTTGAAGCGCAAGTACAGCGCTTCGGCTTTTCCCGGCTCCTCGGCATGGGTGAAATCAGGGCGCCGGCCTTTTTTAATGCGCGCCGCCAGGGTAAACTGCGAAATGGAAAGGATCGCGCCCTTGACCTCCTGAACGCTCAGGTTCATTTTTCCTTCGTTATCGGCAAAGATCCGCAAGTTGAGGATCTTGTCAGCCATGAAGACCATCTCTTTTTCTCCATCCCCTTTCTCGATGCCGACCAGTAAAAGCAGTCCCGCTCCGATGCGGCCGACCGTCCGGCCGTCGATCTCAACATGCGCGTGCGACACCCTCTGCACCACGACGCGCACGGGTTCACCAGGGGCTGCCGGCCGTACCGCCCCGCACCGGCGGGGCAGCTGGCAACTCTTTTTTTTCAACCCGGGGCGCCAGGAGCGGGTCGACCTTGCGCAGCAGCAGCGGCGAGTCACGGTCGATCAGCAGTTCCTCGTCACCTTCTCCATGTTCCATTTTGACCCGCCAGGGCGAAGGCTCCGTCACCAGGTAGCTGCCGCCGCATACCAGCCAGGCGCGGGCCGATTCTCCGGCCGGTTCCAGCCGCAGGCGGACGATCTCCAAGCGGGCAGCCCCCCAGGAAACGCGGTTGATGAAATCAAACAATACAGGCAGCGGAGCCTCCAGGGCGATGCCCAGGGGGCGGCTGGCCAGCCGTTCTCCGGCTGCCGGGTCCATCGGGAATACGCCGTGCCAGAGATAGCGCCGCCAGGGCTCGGCCGCCTCGAAACTCTGGCGGATCTCCTGTCCCTGGAGTCTGAGCCAGGCGGTCAATCCGGGCCGCCCCGGGCCGAACCCCTCCGCTTTGCCGAAAACCAGGATGAGATTGGCCAAGCCTTTTTCGCGTTTCAGCAGTTCCGCACGGGCCGACGCCATCCAGGCGTCGTCGTTTTCCACCAGCGGCAGCGCTCGGCGAAGCTCGCCATCGGCCTGCGTCAGAAGCGATGTTTCCGCTTCGTCCGGGAAGTTGAACCGGGCGGCCATGATGGCGTACTCCCTGATCTTCCGCTCCAGGTCACCCCGCTGGCGTCGCAGAAGGCCGAGGTCCTTGACCGTCGGGTACCAGTCCAGGGCCACGAAGGCCGCCAATACGGCCAGCGCCGCCAGCACCCGGAGCAGGACGCGCGACAGTTTCCCCATGTTCACGGCTGAAGCTCCGCCCGGCCGTTGACGGTAAAGACGCGAACTCCTCCGCCCCGAGTGGTGGGGCCCGGCCCGGAAAAATCGGCCAGCGTGATGTTGGGGACATGACGCAGCCGTTCAAGAAAAACGGCAAGCCGCCGCCGCACATCCCTGGGGCCGCCGCCGGAGACCTCAACCGCCAGCTCAAAGCCCAGGTCGTGCAAGCCCAGGTCAATCTGGACGGCGCGCAGCCGCAGCGGGGCGATGAGGGCGTCGACGTGACGTACAAGTTCGGCTGCGGCATGGGAGGCGGCCATGGGATAGCCGAGAAAATACCGGATCTGATAGAAGCGGGCGCGTTCCGACTTGGCTTCTTCGATCGGCCGGGCGCGAACCATCGCCGCATGCTGTTCCTTTGCCGCCAGAATTCTTTTTTGACGACGGGACTTTTCTAGGTGCAGCGACAGCGAAACCGCCGCCAACAGCACAAAAAAAACCAGCGGCCACACCGTCCGGCAGCGAGGGGAAACGGGGGCGTCTGCCTGCCGTACCTCAATATCGGCCATACGGTTCACTCAACCGGGAACGATCTTCAGGAAAACCCGGCGCTGGCGCGGGCCGTCGAACTCGCAGAAAAAAATAGCCTGCCAGGCGCCCAGCAGCGGTTCCCCGTTTTCAACGATCAGGGCTTCCGACGCCCCGGCCAGGGTGGACAGGATATGAGCCGGCGAATTCCCCTCGCTGTGGCGAAAGTAATCCTGGCGGGGCACCCGGTGCCTGAAAAATTCTCCGATGTCGCAAGGCACGGCCGGATCAGCGTTCTCGTTGATGGTCACAGCGGCCGTGGTATGCGGCGTGTAGACCAGCAGGATCCCCGAGCCGCATTTGCTGGCCCGGACAAAATCGCGTACCTGGGCCGTGATGTCGATGAATTCAATGTCCTGGGTAGTCTTGACCTCAATGGTCTGATAACTGCTCATAACCCCTCCCCATGTTTTTTTCGCCGAAAACCATCGCCTGGAAAACCTCTATCTGCACGCCCCTTTTCCATTCGTCCGGGGCCAGTCCGGCTTTGCGGCAGCCGTAGGAGATATATTGCTCCAGGTCCCAGCCCTGCTCGACCGGCACCTGGGGCAGCAGCAGGCCGCGCTGGAATCCCTTGCTGATGATAATGCCGTCACGGCCGACACGGACTTGATCAGGGCCGTCGACTTTCTGAGGCACGGTCAGGACCGAGATCTCGATATCGAGTTCAGCCAATTCGTCCGCCGTGACGGCCGGGAAACGGGGGTCTTCCACGGCGGCGGCAATGGCCATTTCCGCTACCGATTCCCAAAGGGGCTTGAGCGGCAGAGGGTAGCCGATGCAGCCGCGCAGTTCGCCGTTGCCGTGCAGGGTTACGAAAACGCCGCGCTTTTCCATTAAAATCGGTCCGGCCGCGGGCGGGTTCTCGCGCTTCCCGGCAGACAGATATTTTTTTATGGTCTCCCGGGCCAGAACCAGAAGTTGTTTTTTCTCCAGGTCGGTCAGATCGGCCATTTTCCCTCCTTGTCCTCCGTAAGCGGAGCCAGAAAGGCTTTGCGCTTGGCATTGGAAAATTCGCAGGCGAGCATTTCGATCCGGTCACGCTTTATGGCCATGACCAGGTCCGGCAGGAAGCAATCCAGGACGAATGACGGCCGGCGGCAAAAAAACACTCCCTGCAGCCGCTGCGGGTAGCTTTCGCAAACCGTTCCGTAGACCCTGCTCCCGTTTTTACGGTTGAAATCCAGGGCCAGCAGCTGCTCGATCAAAACAAAACGGCCGATCACCGTACCCAGCAGGAATCCGGTCCCCCGATAACCCGATTGGCGCAGGACAGCGATCTCCTGCAGCGCCGCCGGTGTCACTTGCACATTCATAAGTAGAAATTACCATACTAACAGAATCAAAACAATATTGAGCTCGGTTTACGGCAAACGGCGGAGGGCGGACGGAAAGAAAAGAAAGAATCAAAAAAGTGCCTCGCGCATTCGGACTTGTCTTGCCGTACGCCGTCAGCCGTCAGCCGTCTGCCAAGGACTATTTTGCTTTTTTATTGAGCTCGTCCTTGATCTTCTTCCAATAAGCTAAGCGTTCGCGGATATTCTTCTCGAAGCCCATGCTCCCGGGCTCGTAAAACTCCTTCTCCTCCACCCCCTCGGGCAGGGTCTTGAGCAGCGAAGTTTTTTCCGGGCGGTCGTGGGCGTAAACATAATCCTTGCCCGCCCCCTTGCCGGCGGCGATGAAATTATCGGGATTGACGATCTGCAGGGGCACGGGCAGCATTTTGTACTTCTCGGCGAGTTGCTTCATTTTGCCATCGGCCCGGTAAAGGGAATTGCTCTTGGGCGCCGCGGCCAGGTATACCGCCGCTTCGGTCAAAAACAGGTCGCCCTCGGGGGAGCCAAGGAATTCATAGGCCTGCTTGGCGTTCAGGCAGACGCGCAAGGCGTCGGGATCCGCCAGCCCGATATCCTCAACCGCCATGCGCACCATGCGCCGGAGGATGTACAACGGGTCCTCGCCCCCTTCCAGCATGCGGTACAACCAGAACAGCGAGGCGTCCACGTCGGAATTGCGCACGCTCTTGTGCAGGGCCGAAATATACTGGAAGCGGTCGTCGCCGCTCCGGTCATAGCCGGCCACCTTGTTCTGGATGACATCGAGCACGAATGTTTCATCCACCGCTCCGGAGTGGTCGGCCGTTTGCAAAACGATCTCCACCAGGTTCAGCAGCCGGCGGCCGTCGCCGTTGCTGTAGCCGATGACCACGGCTTCGGCCTCGGGGGTAAAACGGAGGTCGGCGCCGCCGTGTTCCCGGATAAAGGCCAGGGCTTTGCCCAAAATGCGTTCCAACTGCTCTTTTTCAAGGGGGAGCAATTCCAGGATCTTCAGGCGCGAAAGCAGGGCGCGGTTGATTTTATAGGCCGGGTTCTCGGTTGTGGTCCCCAACAGGATGATATCGCCGCGCTCGACATACGGTAAAAAGGCGTCCTGGACATTGCGGTTGAAATGATGGATCTCATCGACGAACAGCACCAGCGGTTTGCCGCGCTCCTGACGGGCGGCAAGCGATTTTTCCATCATTTTCTTGATCTCGGCGATCCCGGAGACGGTGGCCGAAAACTCGGCGGACGGGTAGCCGGTTTCCCTGACCAGGATACGGGCCAGGGTGGTCTTGCCCGTGCCCGGCGGGCCCCAGAAGATCATGGAGGCGAGATTCTTGCTCCGCACCAGGGCTTGAATGATTTTTTGCCGGCCGGTCAGGTGGATCTGTCCCTCAAACTCGGCCAGGCGCTCCGGCCGCAGCTTGTCCGCGAGGGGGAAAAAATCGTGGCGGACTTCCATGGGTCAGGCAGCCTGGATCTAGGCCTGCTTGTTGAGGATCATGGCCGCCAGCAACGGGATCATGATCTCATGGTGGCCGACAAAATAAAACCCTTTGCCGCCCCGGGACATCGTCCGATCGCTGACCTTCTTAAATGGCCGGTAGTCGCCGCTGGGATCAAAAACCGCGGTATGGAATTTCTCCAGGGAAATCCCCAAGGCGGAACAGAAGGAAACGGTTTCGAGAAAAATCTCGGGCAGGGTGACCGCCGACCCGATATTCAGAAATACCCCGCCGCCACCCAATTCGGAAACAATGGAGGCCAGCAGTTGAAAATCCCTTTCGGCCAGAGCACCGGTGATCTCGCCGGCGAACAGCGGATGGTAATGTATAAAGTCGGTGCCGATGGTCGGGTGGATGGTGACCGGAATGTTCAGTTTGTAGGCATTGAACAGAATGCTTTGTTCCAGGTGCTGCAGTTTGGCCTGGATCAGGTAATAGCCGACCGCCTCCCCCGCCCCCATGCTTTTGCTCAGGCCTTCTTTGAAAGCCAGATTCAAGAACAGGCCGGTTTCCTCGGTGTTGCCATAGTTGCCCTGAAGCAGGTCCGCATCGACGTCCTCGGAGGTGTGGCCGGCCAGGGCGATCTCGAAATCGTGGATCATCATGGCGCCGTTGGTGGCGATGGCCGAGATCCAGCCGCGCTGCATCAGGTCGATGACCAGCGGGCTCAGTCCCAGCTGGATCAGATTCGCACCCATGCCCCAGATGATCGGCTTGTTTTTTATCCGGGCTTCGCCCAACAGGTCCGTGAACTCGCGCAGGTTGTTGGCCGCGAGATACGGAGGCAAAGAATCGACAAACGATCGGAAGTCGGCACCCGGGAGATAAGGCCTGGGAAAATCCTCCAGGTGGATCAGCGAATGGCGTTCCTTGATGGAAATGGCTTTCAGCTTTTTCCTGTTCAGCGCCCGGTACTTCGGATAAGGCATGGTTATTCTTTGGCGGAGCGGCTGAAGCGGATGACGTACTCGGCGCCGCTGTAAACGGTCAGGATGACCGCCACATACAGGATCGCGGTCCCCAGCATGTGCAAATAATTCGCGTACGGCATTTTGCGGTAAATGATCAAAATGGAAAGGGCGACGATCTGGAAAGTGGTCTTGACCTTGGCGGGAACTGAAGCCGAAAAGGATGCGTTGCTGATCAAAAAGTAAAAACGGAAAGCCGAGATGAACAATTCGCGCAGGATGATGACGGCGGCCACCCAGGTTTCCACCTCCTGCAGGTAAACCAGGGCGATCAGCGCCGCGGAAACCAGGAGCTTGTCGGCCAGGGGATCGAGGAATTTGCCCAGGTTGCTGACCTCATTGAACTTTCTGGCGATATAGCCGTCGATCGAATCGGTGACGGCGGCAATGACAAAGATGGCGAATGCGATGAACTCCTTGTTCTGCATTTCAGTCAGCAGGATGACCAAAAAAAGAGGAACCATGACGATGCGAACAATGGTAATGATATTGGCTGTTGTCATATTTACCCCGCTCAATTTTATACCGGTTGCAAGGGAAATGCAATCCGGATCAGGAGCCGGCGCCGGTTTTACAGGCCGAACGGCTCGCTGGCCCCGGCCCCGCGACGGATGATCTCCGGGGACGGCCCGCTGAGATCCACAATGGTCGAAGGCAGGTTGGCCAGGATGCCGGCATCCAGGATCAGGTCGATTTCATGGCGGAAGGTCTCGGCGATCACCAGGGGATCGGTATAATAATCGTCTGCACCCTGGGGCACCGAGGTGGAAAGCAACGGCCGGCCGAGTTCGCGTACCAGGCCCAGGGCCACGGCCGAATCCGGGATGCGCACCCCCACTGTGGGCCGCTTCTGCAGAAGTATTTTGGGTACCTCCTTGCTGGCGCGCAGGACGAATGTGTATGGGCCCGGCGTGACGCGGCGCAACACGCGGAAGGCGCTGGTGGGCACATAGGCCCAGTCCGCGACCGAGGCCAGGTCGGGGCAGATGAAGCTAAGCAGCTTCTGGCGGGAGGTTTTTTTCAGCTTGAAGATCCGCTCCATGGCTCCCTTGTTGAACAGGTCGGCGCCCAGGCCGTAGATGGTGTCGGTGGGATAGGCGATCAGGCCGCCGGTTTTCAGGATGCTGACAGCATGCTGCAACAACCGCCTGTGGGGATGGTCCAGGTCGATCTTCTGAATCTCCACGGCCACGGCGGTCCCCTTCTCCGCTCGGCGCGGCCCTATTTCAATTCGCTCAATTTCTTGTAGTATTCGTGCTTGTCCTTTTTGAAGGCCACGGCCTGTTCGTACAGGCGGTCGGCGACATCGGGGAACTGCAGCTTGAGCGTGGAGAAGCGGATCTCCTTGGCCAGGAAGTCCTGCAGGCCGATGTTCGGGTCGCGGCTCTCATAGATAAAGGGATTCTTGCCTTCGGCGCTCAGGGCGGGATTGTAGCGGTAGAGCGGCCAGTAGCCAGCCTGGACGGCTTTCTTGGCTTCCGCGCTGGAAAGGCCCATGTCGATGCCGTGCATGATACAGGGCGAATAGGCGATGATGATGGAAGGTCCGGGATACGCTTCGGCCTCCAGGAAAGCCTTGACCAATTGATTCATGTTGGCGCCGTGGGCCACAGAGGCAACATAGACGTAGCCGTAGCTCATGAACATCAGCCCCAGGTCCTTCTTGCCGGTACGCTTGCCGGCCGAGGCGAACTGGGCCACCGCCGACAGCATGGTGGACTTGGAAGCCTGACCGCCGGTGTTGGAATATACCTCGGTGTCCAGCACCAGCACGTTGACATTCTTCCCCGTGGCCAGCACATGGTCCAGGCCGCCGTAGCCGATATCGTAGGCCCAGCCATCACCGCCAATGCACCAGACCGACTTGTCGACCAGGTAGTCCTGGAGCTCGATGACCTTGCGCAGCTCGGCCTGCTTGGCGGGTGCAGCCGTCTTGACGGCCGCCTGCAGCAGGCCCTTTACGGCCATGGCCGCAGCCTGCGCCTCATCGCCGCTCTTGTCCCAGAGTTCGAGGCTCTTTTTCACCGCCGCTTCCAGCTTCTTGTCGCTGCTGCTGGCCAGCAGGCGGTCGATGGCCGCACGAAGCAGCTTGCGGTTGGCGTCCACGGCCAGGCGCATGCCCAGACCGTACTCGGCATTGTCCTCGAACAGCGAGTTGGCCCAGGCCGGGCCGCGCCCGTCCTTGCCCACGCAATAAGGGGTGGTGGGGAAAGTGCCGCTGTAGATCGAGGAGCAGCCGGTGGCATTGGCGATGATCATGCGCTCGCCGAAGAGCTGGGAGGCCAGCTTGACGTAGGGGGTCTCGCCGCAGCCGGCGCAGGCGCCCGAGAACTCAAACAGGGGCTTGCGGAACTGCACGCCCTTGAACTGGGCGATCGTTGTGCCGTCCATGATATTGTCGGGCAGGTCCTCGAAGAACTGGGCATTGGCGCCCTCGCCGGCCAGGCGCTCGTCCTCGAGGGGGTGGAACTCCAGGGCCTTGGTCTTGGCCGGGCAGACGTGGACGCAGTTGCCGCAGCCGGTGCAATCTTCGATGTAGACCTGAACTTTGTATTCGAGATTCTTCTCGTTCTTGGTGACGGACTTGACGGTCGCGAACGACGCCGGCTTGCCGGCGAGCTGCGCCGGCTCGATCTGCTTGGCGCGAATGGCGGCATGGGGGCAGACCAGCGAGCACTGGTTGCACTGGATGCAGTTGGCGCTGATCCAGTGCGGCACCTGGGGGGCGATGCCGCGCTTCTCCAGCCGGGCGGTGGCGGTGGGCGCCTTGCCGTCCAGGGGCATCTGCGAGACAGGGACGCTGTCTCCCTTCAGGTGCATGAGCTTGTCGATGACAGTACGGGCGAATTCGGAAGCATCGTCGGGGATCAGCTTGGGCACCGGGGCCGACTTCTTAATCTGCTTCACGTCGGCCGGCACCTGGATCTGCTGCAGGGCGGCGCTGGTGCGGTCCACCGCCTCCCAGTTCATCTTGACGATGTTCTCGCCTTTTTTTTCAAAGCTTTTCTTGATGGCCTTCTTGATCAGTTCGATGGCCTCGTCGGCGGGAAGGATGCGCGAGATCTTGAAGAACGCGGCCTGCATGACCGAGTTGATGCGCTTGCCCAGCCCGACCTCGTCGGATATTTTCAGGGCATTGATATTGTAGAACTTGACCTTGCGGGTGATGATCGTCTCCTGCATGTCGCGGGTCAGGTGGTCGAACACCTCGTCGTTGCTCCACTCGGAGTTGAGCAGGAAGGTGCCGCCCTCCTTGATCCCCATGAGCACATCGTAGCGCCCGATGTAGGCCGGGTTGTGCAGGGCGATGAAATCGGCCGAGGTGGACAGGTAGGGGGCGCGAATGGGGCTCTTGCCGAAACGCAGATAAGAGATGGTGATGCCGCCCGATTTCTTGGAATCATAGGAAAAATACCCCTGGGCGTACATGTCGGTGTGGTCGCCGATGATCTTGATCGAATTCTTGTTGGCGCCGACCGTGCCGTCCGAGCCCAGGCCCCAGAAGATGCAGCTGATGGTGTCGGCTTTCTCTATGGACAAATCCGCGGTTGCCGGCAGCGAGCGCTTGGAGACATCGTCGTTGATGCCCACGGTAAAGTCGTGGAAGCAGGCGCCGTCCAGGTGGTCATAAACCGCCTTGACCATGGCCGGGGTGAACTCCTTGGAGCTGAGGCCGTAGCGGCCACCGATGATCGTCAGGCCCTTGTTGGCCAGGGCGGTGGCCACGTCCATGTACAGGGGCTCGCCCAGGGCGCCCGGTTCCTTGGTGCGGTCCAGGACGGCGATCTTTTTTACCGACTTGGGCAGGGCGTTTACCAGCGCTTCCAGGGAGAAGGGCCGGTAGAGACGGACCTTGATCAACCCCAATTTTGCGCCTTTTTTATTCAGATACTCCACGGTCTCCTCGATGGTCTCGCAGGCCGAACCCATGGCGATGATGATCTTTTCCGCCTGGGGATGACCCACATAGTCGAATAGCTTGTACTGGCGACCGGTCTTCGCGGCCACGATGTCCATGTATTTCTGTACGATACCCGGGACCTTGTCATAATAGAGGTTCACGGTCTCCCGGCCCTGGAAATAGACGTCGGGAGTCTGCTGGCCGACCTTGAGCACCGGGCGGTCCGGGGTCAGGGCCCGGCTGCGGAAATCCTCCACCAGTTTCATGTCCAGGAGCCCGGCCATAGTCTCATAGTCGATCATGTCCACTTTCTGGATCTCATGCGAGGTGCGGAAGCCGTCGAAGAAATTCAGGAAGGGGACCCACGATTCCAGCGTGGCCAGGTGCGAAACCACGGCCAGGTCCATGATCTCCTGGACCGAGGCGGCGGCCACCAGCGCGAAGCCGGTGTTGCGCACCGACATGACGTCGGAATGATCGCCGAAAATGGACAATGCCTGGCAGGCCAGCGAACGGGCCGAGACGTGGAACACTGTGGGCAGCATCTCGCCGGCGATCTTGTGCATGTTGGGAATCATCAGGAGCAGCCCCTGCGAAGCGGTGAAGGTCGTGGTCATGGACCCGGCCGAAAGCGCCCCGTGCACGGCCCCGGAAGCGCCGCCTTCGGACTGGAGTTCAATGACCTCCACTTCCTGGCCGAAAATGTTTTTCCGGCCGTCCGCCGCCCAGGAATCGGCGAGCTCCCCCATTACCGAGGAAGGGGTGATCGGGTAAATGGCGGCGATGTCGCTATAGGCGTAGGCCACGTGGGCCGCGGCGGTATTGCCGTCGATGGTCGCTTTCTTGTCGCTCATGATGGTGCTCTCCTTTTTGGGGAAAAGGGCAGGAAAACAGGAAGCCGCTGAAACCGGAGCTGGAATTTCCTGTGGCTTTTCCGGAATTAATTAAAAAAAATGTTAACACATTAACATGGGGCTGTCAAATCACCAGCCGGCCGCTTTTACATGCCTTTTCCATCCGGAAACCGCGCAGAAATCAGCGGCGGCCGAGAGGTGAACCCAAGATGCCAGCTATTGACTGAAATGCGCCCGCCCGCGCATTCTGAAAAAATATTCGGAATCATGTTGACAAACCGGGCGGCTGCGCTTATTATGTGCATATGCACGATTGGAGAAAATAGATGCCGCGTTGTAAAAAACACCGCTGCTGCCGCATGCTGGACGGGGATAAAATATTCAAGCCGCGTTCGACGCCTCTCGCTGAACTTAAAATGGCGGAGATCTTCCTCGATGAGTTCGAAGCCGCGCGCTTGTGCGACCATGACGGCATAAGCCAGATCGCCGCGGCGGAAAGGATGAAGATCTCCCGGGGGACCGTGCAGCGGCTCCTGGAAGCGGGAAGGTTCAAGATCATCGACGCGTTGCTCCATGACCACGCCATCCGGATCCACAAGCAATAATAAAAGGAGTACAAAATGAAAATATGTTTGCCCACGACCGGGAAAAACGGTTTGACGGAAAAAGTGCACGACCATTTCGGCAGCGCCCCCTGCTTCACCATTTACGACACGGAGAGCCAGGGCGTGCAGGTCCTGGAAAATGACCATTCCCACCACGCCCACGGCGCCTGCCAGCCCCTGGGCATGATCTCTGGGTTCGGCGTCAACGCGGTCCTGACCAGCGGCATGGGCCGGCGCGCCGTGCAGCTGCTGAACGAAGGCGGCATCAAGGTCTACCTGCTGGACGGCGACACGGTGCAGGAAGCGGTCGACAAGTTCGCGGCCGGCGAGCTGCCCGAGCTCACCTTCGACAACGCCTGCGGCGGCCACGGCTGCCACCATTGACCCGCGCCAAGCCTTCACTTTAAGGGCCCGCCGCGCCATGACTTTAAAAAAAGTTGACAGCACGGCCGCCTTTGGCGGACAATGGGGCTTCGATTGAAAATCCCTGGACAGAGGTGACTCGATGTTCCAGACCGGGATCCATATCGCCCTGCAGTCGCTGGCTTCAGGCTGGCTGACCTGGCTGATGCTTCAGATCACCGCCACCGGCTACTACCGGTTCATCATCGTCATGGTCATCGCCGTCCTGTTCGGTATCAGCCTGCGCAAGGGATTCCTCCTGTTTCAGATCATAGCCTGGACCGCCGTGCTCAGCGAGATCGCCAAGCAGTTCTTCGGACTGCCGCGCCCTTTTTTCACCGATTCCCGCGTGGCCTGCCTGGATCCGGGCTGGGATACAGCCACATCCTTCCGCGCCATGGGCGGGGAAAGCTTTTTCGACCTGCCCCGGCAGGCGGTCATCGACGCCTTCCGGCTGAAGGGCATCTCGTTCGGCTTCCCTTCAGGCCACGCCTCGGGAGCGGTGGCCATGTGGGGCGGCCTGGCGGTCATCTTCCGCAAGCGGGCGCTGGCCTGGCTGGCCCCTTTTTTCGTGGCGCTGATCGCCTTTACCCGCCTGTACCTGGGAGTCCATTTCCTGGCCGATGTCCTGGGCGGCGTCCTGCTGGGTGGGCTGGTCCTGTTCGCCGCCTGGAAGCTCATCGGCAATGATGGGGGGCAAGAACGCTTCTTCGCCGCCGGCCGCACCCGCCTGGGCACCACCCTGCCCGGAGTCCTCTATTATTTCTTCCTGTTCGTCCTGCCGGTGCTGCTGGTCCTCTTTTCGATTTTCAACGCCATGTTCGCCGGCTTCTTCGTCGGCCTGAACGCCGCCTTCACCCTGGCGCTGCGCTCGGGGCTGCCGTCGGACCGCGGCTCCTTGTGGGTGCGCTTGGCCCGGGTCGCAATCTCCGGGCTGCTGTTCATGGTGCTCGGCCTGGCGCTGGCGCAGGCGCTGGCTGGGATCCCGGCTGCCGCCGGCTCCGCCTGGGGGAGGTTCCTGACAACCGGCCTGGGAACCTTTCTCACCATTTGGGGCGGCATGAAGCTGTCATTGCGGCTGGGGCTTTATCAAAAAGACGAAACCGCACCCGCTTCATAAAGAATGACCGCATTCCCCGAAATTCCCGGCTATGCGCTGAAAAAATTCCTGGGCAGCGGCGCCGCCGCCGACGTGTTCCTGGCCGTGGACCTGAAGCATTCACGGCTGGCGGCAGTGAAAGTCATGACCCGCCGGCGTTTCTCCGAAACCGTGGCGGTCAAGCGCTTCATCAAGGAAGCGCAGACCCTCTCCAGCCTGCACCATCCCAACATCGTGCGCATTTATGCCGCGGGGCGCACCGATGCCCTCCGCTTCATGGCCATGGAATACTTTCCCGAAAGCCTCAAGCAGCGCATCCAGACGCGTAAGAGGATCAACCCGGACGAGGCCTTGACCATCGCCAACCAGGTTGCCGCCGCCCTGTTCTACGCCCACGGCAAGGGCTTCATCCATCGCGACGTCAAGCCCGACAACATCATGTTCCGCCGCGACGGCACGCCGGTGGTCCTGGATTTCGGCATCGCCCGCGTGCTCGAATCCACCACCCAGCTCACGCGCTCGGGCATGAGCATGGGCACACCGCGCTACATGAGCCCGGAGCAGCTGAACGCCAAGCGCGCCGACGGCCGCAGCGACATCTACAGCCTGGGCGTGGTCCTCTATGAGATGCTGAGCGGCGCGCCGCCCTTCAGAGGCAGCCAGACCATGACGGTCATCATGAAGCACGTGACCGAGCCCATCCCGCCCCTGCCCGGGGAGCTGGCCGCCTACCAGCCCCTGATCGACCGCATGATGGCCAAGGAGCGTTCCCGGCGTCCGGGCACGGAAAAGGAGTGGCAGGAGCTGGTCAAGCCGCTGTTCAAGCCGTTCAAGCTGCCCAAGGCCGACAAGCCCGAGTTCGGCGGCATTTCCACCGCCGCGGACCGGGAAAAGACGCGCCTGAGCGGCGCCGGCTCCCCCATCGCCAGGGCCACGTCCAAACCCAGGGTCAGGCGCCGTGCCAGGCGCCCCCTGCGCCGCTTCCTGCTGAACCTGCTCCTGGTCCTGGCCCTGGCCGTCTGGATCTTCTTCAACTACGAGCGCATCCCGGGCATGCTGGCTGCATCGGCTCGTACGATCGCTTCGTGGATATCGGCATGGCTCGGTAAAATCTAGACGTCAGAGTATCCAACAGGCAGCCAAAACTGAAAAGAATAGAGCTGCTGAATCCTGCTTGGCAGGCTGGGCGTTCGCGTCACGTCGGGAACGCTGATAATGCGGAATTTTTCGGCTTTTTCTTTTCATAATCCAAAAATGTGTAGAAAAAAAAAGATATTTATACTATATATATAACCTGTATGGTTATCGTTAAGGCAAGGAATGAAAAAGTGACTAAAGAAACTATGCAAAAAATTTCACATGCGGTGTCGCCGCTTCTTTTACCGGCGGTAGGCATCCTGGCTATTTTTTGGTTCCTCATCCGTGTCATCCCCAAGCCCGCCCGGGCCGCTTACCCATGCCAGCGGGTGGCTGCCGGACTTGGCGGCGGTTTTCTCACCTATCTTCTGGCCATGCTGGCACCCGCCGCGTTTTTACGCCGGCGAAACAGGCAGACCATCCGCTATCGGATGCCGATCATTGCTTTGTCGAGTATTGTCTTGATGGCGGTGATGTTGCCATTCCTGGTGCCTCAGGCGCCAGCGGATGTCGCAGCTCAGGGCTTTACGCCGGTCGATGCCTCCAACCAACCGGTCGGCACAGCCAGAGGAATTTATCCGGGCCGGGTAGTCTGGGTGCATGACACCCATGCCACCAATTGGGATGGTGCCAGCGGCTTCTGGTGGAGCGATGCCAATACCGACCGGCTCGTGGTCAACAGCATGCTCTCCCACTCCCTGCAATTAATCACCGGCAAGTCGACCAGCGCTGCCGCCTGGAATGCCTTGTTCCGCTTCTTCAACACGTCCAGAGGGCTGGGCGATTACGATTACCAGGCCGGGGAAAAGATTGTCATTAAGATCAACTGCAACCAGGATTCCGGCCGGGCCTGGGACAATGGCGGATATCAGAGCCCCCACCTGCTCTACGCCCTGGTCAACCAGCTGATTAACACGGTCGGCGTAGCTGGCGATGATATCACCATCGCCGATTCCTCGCGCTACATCGGGGATCCAATCTACAATAAAATTCGCAGCAATCCCAACGCCCATTTCCAGGCCGTGCATTTCGTGGTCAAACCCAGTTTGAGCAAGAACGGCCGAGTGGCGGCCACCCCAGACTACAGCCATCCCATCCAATTCATCAAAGCCGATCCAACTGCCGCCGCTATCCCCGATCACTATCCGCCGACCTGCTACACCGAGGCCGGATACATCATCAACCTGTCCCTGATCCGGACGCATACGGGCTTCGGGGTTACCCTGGCCGCGAAAAACCACTTTGGTTCGGTCTTCAACGGAACTGAATTCAAACCCAATCTGTTACACGGCTTCACCGTTGGCAAAAGCGAGATGGGCGATCCACACTGCCATCCGGTCTTGATTGGCCACGAACAATTGGGCGGAAAGACCGTTCTCTACCTGATGGACGGTCTGTATACGGCGATTCACCAGGGGTCCAAGACCATTACCCGCTGGCAGACCGTCAACAATGATTATTTTTCCAGCTTGCTGGTATCCCTGGACCCAGTGGCCCTCGATTCCGTTGCCCTGGATTTTCTGCGGAATGAGCCCACCATGCAGGTTCCCAGCTTGACCGTCAACAGCTGCAATTACCTGCATGAGGCAGCCCAAGCCGGCAATCCGCCTTCGGGGTCGGTTTACGATCCGGAGGGAGACGGCACCGCCCTGCAAAATCTTGGTGTCCACGAGCATTGGAACAATGCCGCGGACAGGCAGTATTCGCGGGATCTCGGCATCGGCAACGGCATCGAATTGGTTAAGGGGGGCCCTTACTACGCCTCGATTTCCGGAACGATCACATCCGGAGATACACCGCTGCCTGGGGTAATCATGAAAGGCCTGCCTGGCGACCCTGCTACTGATGCCTCAGGCAAATACACTGGAACAGTCATTTTAGGCTGGTCGGGAACGGTCACGCCCACATTGACGGGCTATGATTTCACCCCTTCACTCATGGATTATGCCAATGTCATGATGGATCGGACAGGGCAGGATTATACGGCGTTATTTGTCGGGGGACGTATCTCCGGCCGGGTCCTCGACATGGCCAACGTAGGGATTGAAAATATTGAAGCTAAAGCGTATGATCTGACCGGAAACCTGCGGGGATCAGCCTTCACGGATGCCGCTGGCGCTTACACCGTGTCCGGCCTGCCAACCGGCAGCTACAAGATCAGTTTGGAAAATAACGGCCTGAATTATATTCCGGAGTGGTACAACAACCGGGGCAGTTTTGCATCGGCGGATGCGGTCGCGGTGACGGTGGGGAGCACCCGGAGCAATATCAATTCCCGGCTGGCGGCCGGGGGGAAAATCTCAGGCATGGTCCTGGATATGTCCAACGTGGGAATAAAAAATATTGCAGTCAGGGTTTATGACCTGAACGGAAATGCAAGGGGGTCTGCATTCACGGATGCCGCCGGCAAATACGCCGTTCCCGGCCTGGCGGCCGGCAGTTACAAGATTGATTTTGATCACCATGGCCTGAATTATATTTCGGAATGGTACAACAACAAGAGCAGCTTGGCGGCGGCGGACGCGGTCGCGGTGACGGCGGGGAGCACCCGGAGCAATATCAATGCCCGGCTGGCGGCCGGAGGGAGAATCTCAGGCATGGTCCTGGATATGTCCAACCTGGGAATAAAAAATATTGCAGTCAGGGTTTATGACCTGAACGGAAATGTAAGGGGGTCTGCATTCACGGATGCCGCCGGCAAATACGCCGTGTCCGGCCTGGCGGCCGGCAGTTACAGGATCAATTATAAAAATAACGGGCTGGATTACATTTCCGAGTGGTACAACAACAGGATCAGTTTCACCTCGGCGGACGCGGTCGCGGTGACGGCGGGGAGCACCCGGAGCAATATCAATGCCCGGCTGGCGGTGAATTAAAGAAAATTCAAGGGATGAATCGGAGGGGGTGAAGTCGCTGGAACCGCGTTCTCTTGCTGACGACTAACGTCCGGCGTCCGACATCTTCTTCTGGCAGCCGGGGCAGAAGTGCGAGGAACGGCTGTTAATACGGATCCTCTCGATCGGTGAGCCGCATTCGCAGCAAGGCTCTCCGGTCCGCCCGTACACATTGAGATGCTCCTGGTTTTCTCCGCTGCGGCCATCCACGGAGCGGTAGTTGCGCAGCGTCGTCCCCCTGCGACCTATAGCCTCGTGGAGGACGCGCGGCGCGCTCCGGCTTACGCGCAGGATCTCCTTACCGCTTAAGCTGGACAGTGGCCGCAGGGGATGGATGCCGGCCGCGAACAGCGCCTCGTCGGCGTAGATGTTGCCGATGCCGGCCAATACGGCCTGGTCCAGCAGGACGGACTTGATCGGCCGCATCGTCCTCAACGCGCGCAGCGCCGCCAGCACGGCCGATGCGCGCAGCGGTTCCGGGCCCAGGCCCGGGCAGGACAGGCCGCGGCAGGGCCACAGGCGCAGGCGGCCGAACTTGCGGGCGTCGATGAAATAGAGCGCCGTGCCGTCGCTGAACATGAATTGCACTCGCAGGTGCTTGCGGTCCGGGGCCGCGAGTTCCCGCACCAGCTTGCCGGTCATGCGCAGGTGGATGGTGAAAAAAGTGCCATCCTCGCCCTCCACGCCGATGTACTTGCCGCGCCGGAAAATACCGGCCACGGTCATGCCTTTCAGTTGCCGGTGAAATTCCGCGGCTGAGCCTTCAATCGAGCGCGGCCAGAACAGGCGGACGGCGGCCATGGTCTTGCCGACCACCTGCCGGCGCAGTCCGCGGACAATGGTTTCCACTTCGGGAAGTTCGGGCATGCGGGACAGTATAATACCTCAAATGCCAAAAATCAACGAGATCCTGTCCAGGCAAATCATCGAACGTAAAAACCTTTTGCCTTGCCGGAATCCATGGACGGCTTGATCCTCACCCGCAGAAAGCCCGGGCCGCATTTACTGAAGCAGAATGGCTTTGCTTATGCGGCCGCAGACGATGAAAAACGCGGGCTTATACCCCTGCAACGGCTTCACCGCATAGGAGTATCGATCGCTCTCAGGGACAAGGCTCTGTCTGGACACCATGGCGTCATTCCTCTTTGCATCGACCTGGACGAAGAAGATGTCGACCTCCTTCTGGCGGAACTCCGGCGGCAGGACCAGGTCATACATCGCCTGCTTATCGGATATTCCGGGCCGCGGCAGGCGCTCGCGCCGGACCGCCAGGATGGAGCGGGCCCAGTAGCTGGATGCCGCCGCATCCACGGCCAGCAGCTCCTTCTCGAACCCGGTCAGCTCCCCGTACTTGCGGCCGCGGCTCGCGTGGTGCAGCGAATGGATCGATACCCCCGGCCGCTTGCCGCGGACGTCGACGCGCAGCATCTCTTTGTCACTCACGCCCGGGTCCGCGAACTGCACTTCATAGAAAGCGCGCGTCAGCTCCAGGGCCCTCTCCTTCATATCCTCCTTCATGGAGTTCAGGTATACCCCGCCGCTGTCTCTCGCCAATTGATGCGACATGAGTCCGCCGGAATCGGGATCGCCGGCAGAAGGATTCGCCGCTTCCGGGTTCAGGACCACGAGGAATGCTCCCGTACGGTTTACGCGCCGGGCCAGATCGCCGACCATGAACTGCAAGCCCCTGATTCCGGAACCGCCACTTCCCGCGCCAGGTGCCTTGGGCGTATCCACGATGACTTCACAATCGAGGGATTTCATCTCTTCCGAGGTTTTAAACATATCAGCGGCGAAAAATCCGTTCTTGATCCCGATCGAAAAAAGGAAAACGGACTTGTGGCGGATGGTTTGCAGGGCCAGGCTGAGAGTTCTCATCGCCTCCAGATAGTTTAATACCGTTTGGCGATATCTCTCCATTATCATCATTTTTTCACGTCTCGCCGCCTCTTTTTCCGCTTCCGTTAAAAGAACCTCCGGGGTAGGATAAGGATTTTGTACGGCAATGTCATCATGGGCGTAAGCATGGAACGAGAACCGGCTGCGGCTGGCGCGGACTTTTTTCTCAATCGCGTTGATAACCTCCCCGGTTTGCCGACTGGGACCGCACAGGTATTTCAAGCCGCCGATGTACTCAAGGCACATGACCACGAAGGACTGCCGGCCCTCGGCCCGCTTCACCATATCGATCGCCATCGCCTTGGCGTAGTTGAGCCGGTTCGAATCGGTCAGGATATTGTCGAACACGAGAAACGTCACCAGCGTCTCGACCGGCACTTCCGGAGCAAGTTTTTCCTGATCTTTCTCGACGGCATAGCTCAGGCGCACCAAACGGAAGGAGTCGACCTTGAGGCCTTCCAGATAGACTTCAATCTCATCGGGCTTCAGGTCGGCCACGCACTTGCCTCGTTCGTCGGTGGCGGCCAGCGGCACCGCGAACCACTTCACCTGGACCTGCTCGCGGATCACCTCGTCTGCCGGCAGCCTGAGAGCCAATGCCATGAACACGAACAGCCAAATGAAAGCTTTCATCATGCCTCCGCTAAGGAAGACAAATCAACCGCCTACAAAGGAATCCTTGTCCCCCAAATTGCTGGTTCCTTTTAATTCATTCCTGACACCCACACCCGACAACTTGCATATTTGTTGCCAGGTATTTTTCTTTTTTTGTCCTTTTTTTCAGACAGATCATTGATTCCCTGTCATAAAATATGAACAAAATCATACCTGCGATGTCAATTTTGCGGCAAAAATCAGGGAATCCCTTATTGAACCCCGGCGGCTTATCTGCTACAATCCGGGCATCCATGAAAGGCAAAATCCTGATCCTCGACTTCGGCTCGCAATACACCCAGCTCATCGCCCGCCGCGTCCGCGAGCTGGGCGTTTTTTCCGAGATCCAGCCCTACAATTACAGTTTGAAAAAGATCCTGGCCGCGCCGCCGGCCGGCATCATCCTCTCGGGCGGGCCGGCCAGCACCACCGCCGCCGGGGCGCCGCGCGTGGGCAGGGAACTGTTCGCAGCGGGCATCCCCATCCTGGGCATCTGCTACGGCATGCAGCTGCTCACCCGGATGCAGGGCGGCCGGGTGGAGCGCTCGGCCCGGCGCGAGTACGGCAAGGCGCAGCTCGACATCAAGGCCGTAACCCCCCTCTTCGAAAACGTGCCGGACCACAGCACGGTCTGGATGAGCCACGGCGATTCGGTGGCAACACCGGCTCCCGGCTACCATGTCACCGCCCGCTCCGCCGACGGCACCATCGCGGCCATCGAAAACAGGAGTAAAAATATTTTCGCAGTGCAGTTCCATCCCGAGGTCATGCACAGCCTGGAAGGCAAGAAGATCCTGGCCAATTTCCTGTTCGCCATCGCCAAAACCGACCGCAGCTGGAGCATGAAGAACTTCATCGAAAACGAGACCGCCAAGCTGCGGGAGCAATGCCTGGGCAAGCGCGTGGTGCTGGGCGTCAGCGGCGGCGTCGACTCCACCACCCTGGCGGTTCTGCTGCAGCGGGCGCTGGCTGGGAAAGTCACCTCCATTTTCGTCAACAACGGCCTGCTGCGGCTGGACGAGGAGAAGGAGGTTTTGGACAACCTGCGCCGGCGCCTGGGGCTGAAGGTCACCTACATCAACGCCAGCGGCCGTTTCCTGAAAAACCTGAAAGGGGTCGCCGCGCCGGAAAGGAAGCGCAAGATCATCGGCAAGACCTTCATCGACGTCTTCTACCGCGGCCTCAAAAACTTCGATTTCCTCATCCAGGGCACGCTCTATCCCGACGTGATCGAAAGCAACCCGGTCCAGGGCCCGTCGCAGACCATCAAGACCCACCACAACCGCGTGCGCGAGGTCCAGAAGCTGGAAAGGCAGGGCCGGATCATCGAGCCGTTCAAATTCCTGTTCAAGGACGAGGTGCGGGAAGTGGCGCGCCTGCTGGACATTCCCGCCGACATTCTCAACCGCCACCCCTTCCCCGGGCCGGGCCTGGCCGTGCGCATCCTGGGCGACATCACGCCAAGGAAACTCGCCATCCTGAAGCAGGCCGACGACATTTTCATCAGCGAACTGAAAAGCAGCGGCTGGTACGAAAAAACCTGGCAGGCGTTCGCCGTGCTGCTGCCGGTGCGCAGCGTCGGGGTGATGGGCGACGAACGGGCCTACGGCAACGTCATCGCCCTGCGCGCCGTGACCTCAACCGACGGCATGACCGCCAACTGGGCGGCGCTGCCGGCGGAAGTCCTGGACGCCGCCGCCAACCGCATCGTCCGCCAGATCCGCGCGGTCAACCGCGTGGCCTACGACATCACCTCCAAGCCGCCGGCGACCATCGAATGGGAATGAAGAGTTTCATCCACCTGCACCTGCATTCGGAATACAGCCTGCTCGATTCCACCCTGAAGGTCGACGACCTGCTGAAAAAAGCCCGCGCCTTCCAGATGCCCGCCGTGGCCCTGACCGACCACGGCTCCATCCTGGGCGCTGTCAATTTCTATAAGAAAGCCCAGCAGAACGAGATCAAGCCCATCATCGGTTCCGAACTCTACCTGGCACCGGTTTCCCGCTTCGACAAGCCCAACCGCCGCGAGGACGAGCTCAATTATTTCCACCTGCTGGTTCTGGTCAAGAATGAACAGGGCTACCGCAACCTGTGCGAGCTGATCACCGCCTCCTTCCTGGAGGGCTTTTACCGCAAGCCGCGCATCGACAAGGAACTGCTGGAAAAATACAAGGACGGCCTGCTGGTCATGTCATCCTGCATCCAGGGCGAGATTCCCTGCCAGCTCCTGCGCGGCCACGAAGACAAGGCCAGGGCGGCGGCCCGCTGGTACCGGGAGGTTTTCAAGGATAATTTTTACATCGAGCTGCAGAATCACGGCCTGGCCGAGCAGGTGCAGGTCCTGCCCCAGCTGATCGGCCTGGCCCGTGACCTGGACATCCCGCTGGCGGCCAGCAACGATGTCCACTACCTGACCCGGGAGGACGCCGACGCCCGCGAGATCCTGATCTGCCTGCAGACCACCAACGTCATCAGCGACGCCGAGCGACCGATGAAAAAGGAGACCGAGCAGCTCTATTTCAAATCCAGCGAGGAGATGGCCGCCCTGTTCTCCGCCGTGCCGGACGCCCTGGAGAATACCTTCGACATCGCTTCGCGCTGCAATTTTGAATTCAAGCTGAAAAAATACTTCCTGCCCGCCTTTAAGACTCCAGGCAAGCTGAGCGTCGACGATTTTTTCGAAAAGATCTGTCTCGAGGGCTTCGAGCGCATCCAGCACCAGTACCTGTCCAAGTCCAAGCACCTGAAGCACAGCCACGAGGAATACCAGAAACGCCTGCTGTACGAGATAGAGAAAATCAGGGAAATGGGCTTCCCCGGCTACTTCCTCATCGTCTGGGACATCATCCGCTTCGCCAAGGAAAGCGGCATCCCGGTCGGCCCGGGCCGCGGCTCGGTGGTGGGCAGCCTGGTGGCGTTCGTCATGGGCATCACCAACATCGACCCGCTGGAGTACGACCTGATCTTCGAGCGCTTCCTCAACCCCGAACGCATCAGCCTGCCCGATATCGACATCGATTTCGACGCCGAGCGCCGCGACGAGGTCATCGAATACATCCGCGCCAAGTACGGCGTGGACAACGTGGCCCAGATCGTCACCTTCGGGCGCATGAAGGCCAAGCTGGCCATCCGCGACATCGGCCGGGTCATGGAAATCAAGCTGTCCGACGTCAACCGCCTGGCCAAAATAATCCCCGAGGGCCCCAAGGTGGAGTTGAAGGACGTTCTCGAGAAAAGCCCGGAATTGCAGAGCGAGATCAAGCGCAGCGCCGAGTTCGCCAAGCTGATCCAATACGCCCTGAAGCTGGAAAACAACATCCGCCACACCTCGATGCACGCCGCCGGCGTGGTCATCGCCCCCAAAAAGCTGACCGAATACATGCCGCTGTACAAGACCAAGGACGACATCACCACCCATTTCGAAAAGGACGAGGTGGAGGACATCGGCCTGCTGAAAATGGACATTCTCGGCCTGAAAACCCTGACCATCATCAAGAACATCCTGCGCGAGGTGCTGGAAAACGAGGGCACGGCCATCGATCTGGAAAACATCAACCTGCTGGATAACAAGACTTTCAAGGTCTTCCAAAAAGGAGACACCGACGGCATATTCCAATTCGAAAGCTCGGGCATGCGCGACTACCTGAAAAAATCCAAGCCGGCCCGCATCGAGGACCTGATCGTGCTCAACGCCCTGTACCGCCCCGGGCCGCTGCAGTCGGGCATGGCCGATGTCTACGTCAACCGCAAGCTGGGGCGGGAGAAGATCAGCTTCATCTTCCCCGAACTCGAGGATATTCTGCAGGACACATGCGGCATCATCGTCTTCCAGGAACAGGTCATGCAGATATCGGTGCGCATCGCCGGCTTCTCCATGAGCGAAGCCGACGAAATGCGCAAGATCATGGGCAAGAAGGAAGTGAGCAAGATGCCCGCCCAGGAAAAAAAATTCCTCGAGCGCGCCGCCAAGAAGGGCTATGACAAAAAAAAGGTCGAAGAACTTTTCGGCCAGATGAAGACCTTCGCCGAATACGGCTTCAACAAGTCTCACTCCACGGCGTACGCCTACCTGGCCTACCAGACGGCCTACCTCAAAGCCCACTACCCCGTTTATTTCATGTCGGCCCATCTCAGTTCCGAAGCCGACAAGACCAGCACCTCCTCGAAGATCATCCAGTACATTTCCGAAAGCAAGAAAATGGGACTCGACATCCTGCCGCCCGACCTCAACAAGAGCCGGGAAAACTTCCACGCCGAATCGGCCGGCGCCATCCGCTTCGGCCTGATCGGGCTGAAGAACGTGGGCAGCGCCGCCCTGGGTATCATCCTCAAGGCGCGCGACCAGGGCGGGGAATTCAAGAGCTTCAACGACTTCGTCACCCGCGTCGACCTGAGCAAGGTCAACAAGAACGTCCTGGAAAGCCTGATCAAGTCCGGCGCCTGCGACAGCTTCGGCCTGAAAAGACGGGTCCTGTTCGAAAGCATCGGCGACGTGATCAAAAGGGCGGCCGTCATCGGCAGGAACCGCAGCCGCAACCAGAAGGCCCTGTTCGCCGACGAGATCGCCGAAGAGTGCATTCCCAGGGAATACCTGAAGCTCGAGGAGTGGCCGGAAAACGAAATGATCAAGGGCGAAAGGGAGATCGCCGGCATCTACGTCACGCAAAACCCGCTGGAAAAATTCAGCAGCGAGATCAGCAAGGTCTCCAACACCACCGTCCTGGCCATCCAGAATTACGAGTTCAAGGGGGAGATCATCAAGCTGGGAGGAGTGGTCACCGAATTTTCCCGCCGCACCTCGAAAAAGGGCGACCCCTACGGCGAAATCTATTTCGAGGACCTGACCGGGCGCATCAAGGTCCTGTGTTTCAAGGACAGGTGGTCGGCACTGGAAAAGGAATTGAAGGTCGACGTGCCCTATTTTTTGGAAGGGCGCAGCCATTTCCGCGGCGCCGATTCCGAAAGCGAGGAGACCCTCTACCTGGAGAACCTGCATGAGCTCGAAGCCATGCTCAAAAAAAAGGCCCGCAAGATCGTCGTCACCATCAACTACGACCAGATCGACGAGAGCTTCAATGAAAAGCTGAAGCAAAAGCTGGAAAAAAACCGCGACTCGGTCCCCTATATCATCGTCATCAACCACGCCGACAACGCGCGCGTGGTGATCAATTCCGAACCGGGCCAGGGCATCCGCGCCACCGCCTCCATGAAAAAGGACATCGAAAAGCTGACCGGCCCGAATTCCATCGAGATCCTTTTTTAAAGCCATGAAGGAAAAAAGCGAAAGCGAACTGCTGGCCGCGGCGCGGGAACGAATCAAGTTTTTAAACAGCGAGCTGAAGAATTTCAGCGCCCTGGTCCACAACTTCGACGCGCCGCCCAGCGAGCTGCCCGAGGTCCCCTGGATCGACGTCTACGGCGAGGCGCTGCCGCGCAACGGCCAGGCCGGAGGCGACCACATCATCTATGTCGATTTCAAGAAACGCTACAAGATGGAGCGGCTCATCCGCGAAGCCCCGGAGAACCTGAAAAGCAAACTGCGCGCCACGTCGGCGCGCGCCGGCATCGCCGTCATCGACGTCGAGGGGCACGACTACGGTTCGGCCTTCATCGCCTCGGTGTTCCACCAGGCCTTTCTGCTCGGCGTCTCCTACGAGCTGAAATTCTTCGGCGAGATCACCCCCACCCTGTTCGACAACATCAACACCCGATTCTACAACTCCTCAGGCATCCACAAGACCCTGACCATGGTCTATGGCGAGATCCTGGAAAACGGCACCTTCCGCTTCCTGTCGGCCGCCCACCCGCCGCCCATGGTCTTCTCCAACGAGTTCGACCGTTTGGTGGCCATCAGCGAAAACCGGCTGGTCTCTTTTCCCCAGATCGGCACCATGCCCTCGCGCGGCAACAGCGAGAAATCCGTTCCGCTGCTCGGCGTCAAGGAGAAGTACACGGTCAACGAGATCAACCTGATGGGGCGGGGGGATATCCTTGTCCTCTATACCGACGGCTTGTCCGACCACCGCGACGCCGGCGGAAAAAAGTACTTCCCCCAGCGGTTCGAAGAAATGCTCAGGGCCAACAAGCACCTGCCGGCGCGGGCCATCTTCGACCAGGTCAAGGCCGACCTGCTGGCCTTCAACCCCAGCCCCGACGACGACGTCACCGTGGTGATCATCAAGAAAACGTGAACGCGGCCCCCGGCCGCCCCCAGGAGGAGACATGGCGATTGACACGACGTTCGGAAGCGACAACCACTCCGGGATCCACCCGCGCATCCTGGATGCGATCAAGGAAGCCAACAGCGGCCCGGCCGTGGCCTACGGACTCGACGCCCACACCGAAGCGGCCGTCGCCAAATTCCGCGAGCACTTCGGCAAGAACGCCGACGTCTACTTGGTGTTCAACGGCACCGGCGCCAACGTCATCAGCATCTCCACCCTGGCGCGCTCGTTCAACGCCGTGATCTGCAGCGAGCACGCCCACATCAACGCCGACGAGTGCGGCGCCCCGGAGGGCGCCACCGGCTGCAAGCTGCTCGCCGTGCACACCGCCGACGGCAAGCTCACCTGCGACCACATCGCCCGCCACCTGCAGGGGCGCCTGGACCAGCACCGCGCCCAGCCCGCCCTGGTCTCCATCACCCAGTCCAGCGAGCTGGGCACGGTCTACAGCGTCGAAGAGGTGAAGGCCATCGCCGCCTTCTGCCACGGCCACGGCCTCTACCTGCACATGGACGGGGCGCGGATGTGCAACGCCGCCGCCTCCTTAAGCAAGGGGCTGGGAGAGATCAGCGGCGCGGCCGGGGTCGACATCCTCTCCTTCGGCGGCACCAAGAACGGGCTGCTGCTGGGCGAAGCCGTGGTCTGCTTCCATCCCGAGCTGAGCCGGGACACCCTTTTCATCCGCAAGCAGAAGATGCAGCTGGCCAGCAAGATGCGCTTCATCGCCGCCCAGCTGACCGCGATGCTCAGCGACGACCTGTGGCTGCAGAACGCTTCCCACGCCAACCTCATGGCCAGGCTGCTGGAAGAAAAGGTCAAGGATATTCCGGGATTGAAAATAGTCCAGCCGGTCCAGGCCAATGCCGTGTTCGCCTCGCTGCCCCGCCGGGCCCTGGACAAGCTATTGGAAAAATATTTCTTCTACACCTGGGACGAGGAAAAGAACGAAGTGCGCTGGATGTGCTCGTGGAACACCAGCGAGCAGCAGATCTCCGATTTCGCCGCCACCATCCGCGCGAGCTGCTTGTAGGGCGCGGTTATCGCGCCCCACGGGTCAGATAATGCGCAAGGGGCTGGAAAACCCAGCACCTACCTAAACAACGCCTTTTTCAGCGGGACCAGGAATCCTTTCGGTCCGACGTTTTCCAGCGCGATCCTTTCGCAGCCGTTGAAGCGCGCCAGTTCATTGATAGCCCTGCCGAGTTCCGGGACCAGGGCGTCGGCATCCATGCCTTCGGGCTCGAGGACAAGCCGGCGCACGATGAGCGTTTTGCTTTTGCGGTCGGCCTTGGGATCCAGGCGGCCGACAATGCTCTCGCCGAACAATATGGGCAGCAGGAAATAACCGTGGCGCCTTTTGTCTCTCGGAACGTAGCATTCCAGGGTGTAGTCGAAATCAAAGCGCTCCTTCAAACGCGAGCGCGAGATCACCAGGCTGTCGAAGGGGTTGAGCAGGCAAACGCGGGACGCCGCGGCGCGCATGCGTCTCGCTTCCTCCAAGGCGCTTGGCAAGGCGTAAAATTTGCCGCCGCGGTTCTCGACGCCGAGGCGCGCGATCTCCGCTGCCGCGAGCATTTCTTTGAGGGCGCCGACAACGATGCTTTTGTCGCCGATGCGGATGTAGTCCCTGATCTCCTTTTCGCTCGCAAGTCCCAGGGCGCCGAGGGCACGGCGCACGATGAACCGCCCCAACTCACTGGGGGAGGGCTCACGCGTGTCGGTCCCCGCAGGCAGGACGCGCTCTGTCAGGTCGTAGATGCGCTCGAAGCCGTTGCGCTCGCGGATCATCAGCTCGCCGCGCCAGAACAGCATCTCCAGCGCCGCCTTGGCCGGCTTCCAGTCCCACCACGGCCCCTGGCCCCGGCCGCCGGGGTTCTCGAAATCGCGCGCCGCTTTGGGTCCTTCCTCACGAATTTTCTTGAGTACGGGCTCAAGGTGACTGCCATACTTCTCTCCCCAGCCCCGGAACCATGAATTTTTGGGATCGTAAAAACTGCGCATCATGGGGATGTAAAACCTGAAGTCGCCCATCGGCAAGTACGAGGCGGCGTGCCCCCAGTATTCAAAGACGGTCCGGTCGACGGCATGCGCCTGGTGCAGATGCTCCGGTTGGTAAGCCGGCACCCTGGTCCACAACGTATGATGGTGCGCCCGCTCGATCACCGAGATGGTGTCGATCTGCACATACCCCAGATGTTCGATCGCCTGCGCAACCCCGCGGACGCCGTTCATGATCCTGGTTCGGCCATCAAGGAGCTGGGCGTGCAGCGCCAGGCGCCGCGCAGTCTTTTGGGAGATGGATTCATTCATGACCGGAACATCGTAGCAGATTGGCGGCAACAATAAAAGATCAGCCCCGATGTCTCTTCAGCGCCGGTCCTTGCGGTTGAACCGCTGCCGGCAATGGGGGCACTTGTCGCTGTGCACGGTGAGCAATTTCCCGCACGACGGGCAGGTGTAGCGCTTGATTTCGCGCCGCAGGAACGCCGGCATGCCCCTTTCGCGAATAAAGTTGAGGTTCTCCACGAAGCTGTAGTTGTGCGCGTGGACATAGCGCTTCTCGACCAGCAGCAGGCTTTCGCAAGGGAACTGTTCGCACTGGTAGCAGAAACCGATCTCCTGCTTGGCGAGCTTTTTGCACAGGCCTTTTTTATGGACGCAGCCCCGGCCGCGGGGCCGGCAGCCGGCGCAGCCCGGCTTTGTCGGGTCGAGGACCCAGCTGCAGAGGTTGCAGTTCATGCCGCAGGGGGCGACCATCTCGCGCTTCATATTGACTTTGGCTTTCATTTGCCGATTATGGCATTCCACTCCCGGGAATTTCAAGTCACCCGCATAAGCATCGTCCCCAAGCTCCCTAAAGTCACACAATCACAATCCGTCCCCAATAGCCCACCCAATAGCCCTTGAATTCCGCGTGTTCCCCTATGGTCTTGAAACACTTACCGGTAATTTATTGACCTGCCGGGGTCAAGCCTAAATTGAACTCACCACGTGAAATTACATGACGGACGAGCGGCGCCTTTAATGTATGCATTTTCAAATTGTGAGAAGTGCATGGAGCGCGGTCTTTCATTGCCACTTTCCTCAATAGGCGATGAAGAACCTGGCAGCATACCCCCGTCATTGTTTGCTGCATGTAAAAGCTGGAAATTCGCGGCTTTTGAAAGAAAAAATGTTTTGTTTTTTAGGTTGAGATATTTGGGGCCGAACTGGTATTTATAAAATGTAAAAAAGCAAAGTGAAAGGGGAATAAAATAAAAAAACATTTCTTTTGGCTGCATGGAGGTGAGAAATGAGCCGTCATTTTTGGAAATCAAAGGTCTTACTTGGGTGTATTTCACTTTGTTCCCTTTTGATCTGGCCAACGGCTGTATCTGGGCAAGATGCAGATATCGGATTTCAATCGCCATGGGGGGGAAAGCAGAAGCCACTGCAAATCAAGGGCCTGGTCATGGCCAGCACCGGCCATGTTGCCGGAGAAATCTCTCTCAAGGAAAACGGCGCGCCCCTATCCGGCGCCAGGGTGATGCTCGGAAGAGCGGTCCTCGTTGAAAAGAGCCCAGGCTTTTATAGCGGCGGCGGCACCCATGCTACGGCCTTGAACACGGTCGTCAGACTCCTTGTCTGGCGAAAACCGGGAACAGCCATCCCCCTTGCCAGTACCGCGGATTACACGGGAACCAGCAGTGTGAGAAACTGGCTGAAGCCTATCTTTCCTGAGCAAGGTCAAAGTGTGGCCATCCCCCTGGAAGGGAAATTTGAAATGCGCTGGTCTTTTGCCGTCAGCACCGAGAAATCATGCCTGTTCCTGAGAGGTGTGGGTACGAGCTTCTTTTATTCGCACTGCCAAACCGAGTTGAAGCACAGCCTGAGCACAAGCCTAATGCAGAAAAATGCTCAGATCAGGTGGGAAATCCAGAATTTTTTCGCTGATTTTGCCTTCAATCGGCCGCTGGCGCCTGATTCGCAAGTCGGCTTCTGCCAAACAAATGAAGTTAAATTTTACACCCTTTAAGGAGCGGGTCGTCTGAACATCACCGGCATCAGCCGCTAATTTCATTCCTTTTCTCCAGTTCACCGGGTTTCGCTAACCGGCGCTACGGTAATGACCACGCTTCCCTTCTTGTGCCCCTGCTCGACGTAGCGGTGGGCTTCGGCAGCCTGTGACAAGGGATAGCGCCTGTCAATGACCGTTTTAATCTTTCCCACTTCAATGAGCTCTTTGACGGAAAGCAGATCTTCCGTGCTTCCGGGCGCCAGCGCGCATATGACCCTCTTGCCGCCGATCATTGAGGTCCATAGCATTTGTCCAAGCTCTCTCGTCTTGAAGCTGGCCCGGAGATAACGCCCGTTTTTCGATAGTGATTTTTTGCAGCGGGAAAACGAACTCTTGCCCAGGATGTCAAAAATCAGGTCATAGGTTTCGCCGCTTCCGGCAAAATCCTCTTTGCCGTAATCGATGACCTTGTCCGCTCCCAGGGATTTTACATAGTCCAATCTCGGTGCGCCGCATACCCCGGTCACCTCCGCCCCATAGTACTTGGCAAGCTGGACCGCGGCCGAACCGATTCCGCCGCTTGCCCCGTTGACCAAAACCTTTTGTCCCGGCCGGATATTTTGTTTTCTCAGCAGATGCAACGCCATGATCGCTCCGTAAGGAACGACGGCGGCTTCTTCATCGGTCATATTGGCCGGCTTTAGCGCCAGCACCCCGGTTTCGGGCATGCAGAGATACTCGGCGTAGGCGCCCATGCTTTGGCCACGATAGCCGAAAACCGGGTCGCCCGCCTTGAATCGTTTCACATCCTTGCCGACCGCTTCGATCTCCCCGGCAAATTCATTCCCCAGTATGGTTGTCCTCGGTTTTCCGACACCAAAAATTAATTTCGCGAAGATCCATAAGAGCAAGGGCATATTGAATTCGCGCGGGGAGATTTCCTTGAAATTTCGCGCCAGGATATCCCCGTAATTCACCGAGGCCGCATGGACCCGCACCAGGATTTCATTGTCCCGGGGAACAGGTTTTTCTATTTCCTTGAGTTGAAGAACTTCCGGCGGACCATAATCTGTGTATACAATTGCTTTCATCAAATTTATCTCCTATAAAACAGTCATCTCTTCTTGGCGGCAATGAAATGGTTCATTGGGCCATGATGCAAACTTTTCGTTTCAACAATTTTAAAATTTCCATTCGTTATGGAATCTTCCAATTCAGAGATTTTAAAGAACCTTATATTAGGAAGTATTCTCATTTTCACCAGGGAGAATACTCCGAAGAATAAAAGCTTGCCTGAAAAATTTTTCTTCTCTCCCAAGCAAGCCGTTACAGAAATGATCAACCCTCCCGGCTTCAACAATTCATTTATCCTTTGCATCACCTTCGGCGTATCTTCCAGATGCAGCAAAATATTCAAAGCCAGGATCACATCAAATGATTCTTTCTTGAATCTCTCATCAAATAGGGTTGCTTGCGCGAAATAACTATTTTCAATTTTGCGCTCAACTGCTTTTCTTTTTGCAGCGACGATCATTTTGGACGATATGTCAATGCCATGAACCTCTTTCACATGATTGGAAATTTCAAAGGCCACCGTTCCCGTCGCACATCCGTAATCTAAAACAATATCGCCGACATGGAGATATTTTTTGGTGTTTTCAACCGCCAGGCTGTGAGTCAGTTCAAAATTCCTGTCACGCTGATCAAACTGGCTTGCCTTTTTGTCCCAAAACTTTTCTGCTTTATTCACTTTTTCCGTCTCTCCTTACGGGAGAATCCACAGCAGGGTTTTCCTGTGTTTGAACATTTATGCCTTTAAATATAAGCCAAAAACCAATTGCCAGTTCAAAGAGAATGCTCGGCGTCATGAAAATCATGCCGACCGGGCTGACCATCGTCAGCGCCGCCGCGTTTCGGGGCAAGAGAATATCGGCCGACGAATTCACAAAAATGAGAAAATACGAAAAAACTCCAAAGCCGGCCAATAGTCGCGGGACGTACCCGGACTTGAACAATAAATGGAAAAACGCCATGAACCCCAGGCCGAGAAATAGCATGACGATGGCGGCTCCGTTGCTGCGCAGCTTAAAAAACAGTCTGGCGATGTCCTGCAGCTGTTCCGGTTTAAATACCGTCAGAAATGCTTTTCCATTCAACATCTGCAGCATCATGAAAGCGGCGAGCACATTGACGGTCCCGATTACGGCGTCCATCAACTTCCAGCAGAGGGCCAGCAGGGCAAGATTCCTGTTTATCGGTTTGAGCATGCGGTAAAGCGCAAGAGCCAGTACCATCCCGCTGATGGAAAAAATCAGCTCGTTGGCCATCCCGATGCGGAACAGCAGCTCATGGGCCATAATGGCGTTTGCCGCAGCCATGACGTTTCCCGTGCCATGAAGCCTGGAATCGACAAAAATCCAGTTCAGCGTCCAGCCTATCACGATCAACAGGAACATGAAACCCGCGATTTTTGCGGCTTTGCGTTGTGCTGGATCGACGGTAAAGTCTGTCACGTTATCTTCTCCTTAAGCCAATTGCTGCATGTTCTACAGTCTTGGCACAGAATTGTCCATAGGCGATTCTTTCATGAGCTTGGCTCCATAGGGAATCAGAGCAATAGCCATCAATATGGATGCGCTCAGATTGACGATTTCCACGCCATCCGGGGTGCCCACGAACAACACCCCGACAAGAAACATGATGCCTTGCCAGCGAGGGAGAGAGCGGGTCCTGATCAACGCCAGCGCCTGGATGGCAAAGCCGAGGGGCAGAAGAACAATGCCCCATAGCATGACCAGCCACCCCTGCTTTGAAAACATCGCCAATAAGCCGGGAAGCATCTGTGAAAACTGCGATTCAGGCAGGCCGTCGAGGGCGCTCATGGTCAGGCACAACGCACCCTTGTCCGCCGCCAGTATCACGGCCCCGAAAATCGCCAGCATGCCGCCGATGGTTCCAGCCCAGGCCGCGGATCTTTCCAGGAGCTTCATGAAATGCAGGGCGCTGGCGATCAGCAGCACGGTGCAGAGGGTGACCAGCAAATGGCCGAACTGCAGCAACCCATTTTGATGAGCCCGCTGAATGAGCTCTTCCGGCCCGAGAAAATGCGGGTTCAGCAACCCCGGGTGAACCGCAAAGGCAAAAACAAAAATAAGCGGAAAGAATACAAAGGCCAAACCGGTTCCAACACGTTTTCCTTTTTGCAGGATCTTGTTTTCATTCATTGCTTACCCCTTGGTGCCGACGCGGAAGCTGCATCGCGAGCCGCCGCGCAGGACCGATTCCTCGATCTCGACGGTGACCGGCTTGCCCAGCACGGTGGCGAAGGCGGCCTGCGTCCAGCCGCGGGAGCAGTCGCAGAATTCAGCCGGGGTCCGGCCCGCTTTCACCAGCGGGCAGGCGCAGGGAGCGGGCTTGCCGATCACGCGCAGCATGCCGGTTTTTTCATCATAATCGGTCCGTTCCACCCAGGCCGTCTTGATCTTGTCCAGGAAGCCCTGCAGGTTGCCGCGGTACTTGTTGAAGAACGGGGCGAGGTCCTGGGAGCATTGGCTGCCCAGGCTCTGCAGGATCTTGCCGCGGGTGGCATCGTCGAGTTGCCCGGCCATGACGGCCAGCAGCTTGGCGAAGCGTTCGCGGGCGCCTTCCAGTTGCTGCTTCAGCAGCTCAACATCTTCCGGGACGGCCGCCGCCGGCGCGGCCACCGCCGGCGTGGCCGCGGCCTCGGCCCGGGCCAACAGCGGAGTCAACAGACCCAATACGCCGCAGCCGCAAATGCCGGCGCCGCACTTCTTGATAAATTCATTGCGATTCATGTTTCACTCCTTGTTTAAAGAATTTCCCATACTCCATTTCAATTGTCACGCGCATCACAGACCGGTCTTGAGCTCCCGCAAGGCCGCCCCGGGCTCGGCCAGATAGCGCGCCTGGTTTTTCATGTTGAACGCGTAGAGATCCGGCCACTTCTTCCAGTACTCCTTGTCGCAGGTGGCCAGATTCTGGCATTGGACGCACGCTGCCATGCCGTTGGCCATGGCGCAGTTGCGGATCACGCACTCGGCCATGCCGACTTTTTTGGGCTTGTCCCCGGGCTTGCAGGTGTGGCAGAAAACTTTTTCCGGGTCATAGTCGACGCCGAACTTCTCCTTCCATCCCCACTTCTCATAGACAAGTTTCTTTGCTTTTTCGTCGTTTTCCAGGGTGGCCTTGTAGAGCTCGCACACTTGCACGCAAGGAAACCCGCAATAAGACAGCTTGCTGAAATCGATGGGTTTCAGCTTCTGCTCCTGCTTTTCTTCGGGGACTTCCGTTGCCGGCAGGTGCCGGTTCCAGGCCAGAAGGGCGCAGCAGGCTGCGCCGGACTGCGCGCACGCTTTCAGGAAATGACGCCGGCTTTGTTTTGTTTCCATGAAACCCTCCTTGGTTTAATAATCAACTGATTCCCTTTTTTGTCTTTGCCCTGGCCGCCAATTCCATGGGCAGGATACAGTTATAGATAAAGCGGTTGACCGGAACGTCGATATTATATTTTTCACCCAATCTCACTACCGTCCCATTCTGATATTCGATCTCTGAAGGTCTTCCCGCCATTACATCCCTTGTTAAAGAAGAGGTTGAGTCATAAGGATAAGAATCAATAAGCAGCATGGTTTTTTCCACAATTTTATTGTCCAAGCGTATTTTTTCCCCGAAAGATATTTCATAAATTTCAGCAAGCAAATCGTTCATCATCTTCCTTGTTTCTTTAAGTTCCCTGACTGTTCCGTAAGTGGAACGGGTAACGGCCAGCAAGCCGCTCACACATATGGCCATGAATTTGTTCCATGATTCCACATGGATGTCATCCGCAACCAGGTGAGCAATTCCCGCCTGATCAAACACTTCCTTTATCCTTGCCGTTCTGTCGGTCTTTTGATTGTCAAGCTCGCCAAAGGCGATGAATGGCTCTACGCCAAAATGACGGATGATGCCGGGTGCTTCAATTTTACTGATGATTCTGCATAAGCCGCCTACGATGTTTTTTTTGTCCAATTGCATCGCAAGTTCCTGGGCCGCCATCACGCCATTTTGCAAAGGCAATACGGTTGTATGATCATCCGTTACATCTTTTAGTTGCCTGGCAACGTCTTTAACCTGCCAGGCTTTTACCCCCAGGATTACCAGGTCGACTTTTCCTATGTTTTTTATTTCATCGGTAGCTTTTGCTTTACGAACATTGAAGTTCCCGGCAATGCTTTTGATTTTCAGGCCCTTTTCCCTAATGGCTTTAAGATGTTCTCCACGGGCTACAAATGTAACATCATATCCTGCATTGGCTATTTTCCCGCCAAAGTATCCGCCGACCCCTCCAGTGCCTATGATTGCTATTTTCATTTTATTACTACGTAACGGGGAATTTGTCTGTTTTATTTTTCGTCCAATTCTTTCAGTCTGTCTGCCGCCGCGGTATGGCCCGGGGCCAAAGCCAGCGCCTTTTTAAAGCATTCCCGGGCTTGGCCCTGGTTGCCACTCTGACGATAGGCATCGCCGAGGCTCACCTGGGCATTGGCGGAGCGGGGATAACTCTCCACCCTGTAATGCAATATTTCAATGGCCCGGGCATTTTTCTTTTCCCTGAGCAGGCTTTCGCCCAGATTTTCGAGTTCGTTCTCAGGGAGCTTGCCGGAGACGCCGTATTTTTGGAGGCGATTGTCCACCTGAACGCGGATCTCGGCAAAGCTGTGTTCTGTGAGTGGCTGGGTGATCTTCCAGCCGGCGAACAGGCGTCGCAGCCCCTGTAGCAGGGCGTTGTCCGGGACATGCCCGGCGTCCTCGACCACGGTGAAGCGGCAGGCCAGGCCCGTCGGCGCGATCACGTCACACGCTTCCTTCAGCTCCCCGTTCTGGCTCAGGATGGTGGGAAAGTCGTTCTCGCCCATCACCAGGCTCAGCTTCCGCTCTCCGCCCTTGAAGTCGCGGATCAGTTGGTCGCGCTTGGCCAGAAAGTAGGGCACGCGCAGCGTGGCGCTGGCGGCGACATAATAATCGGCGAGTCCCGGGTTGCGGAACAGCGCGTACACGGCCGTGAAGCCGGTATTGGACGTGCCGTAGAACACACGGAACTGTTCGCTACGGTAATTCTTGTCGATATGCGGGATCAGCTCGTCCACGATGAAGTCCAGGAAGCGGTCGGCCCGGCCCCCGGCCTTGCTGCCGTCTCTGTAGGTCAGCTCCTCGGGGAAGCAATCCCTGGCGCGATCGGTATTGACGATGCCCACGATGATGAATTCCGGCATCTCGCCCAGCTGGGCCGCATGGCGCAAGCCGCCGATCACCCCGGAGTTGAAGTTGAACTCCCCGTCCAGCATGAGCAGCACGGGGTATTTTTCACTCGACGTGACATAGTGATCGGGCAATGAAACATGGAACTCGCGGGTCTCCCCGACCTTGGCTGAAACGATCTTTTCGCTGCGCACCGCGAGCGGCAGGGCCGGCTCCGCGGCAGAGGCTGCCGGCGGCAGCAAAAAAACCGCGGCCATGGCCGCAAGAATGAAGTGCATGCACTTTTTGGCAATCATGATGGTCTCCTTGGCTTTAGGATGGCCGGCTTTGCCGCCATCTGCCGCCAATGATACGGCGCGCTGCCGGGGTTGCCTATGGGAATTTCGTATGATTTTGTGGAAATCATGCGAATTCCTGACCCTCCTCGGGGGAAATATTGCTTTGGGGACAGTCTTGGTCTATACTCAGGCGCCGAACCTGGAATAATCCAAAATGAAGCACCTCAATGTCCTGGTCATGGTCGTCAATCTCCTGATCGGAGTCTGGGCCATCCTCTATTTCCAGCAGAAGTCGCGCCGCTTTCACGACGCCGGCCTGCGCCTGCTCCTGGGTTTCCTGCTCATTTTCAACTTGTTCGAATTCGACCAATTCATCCTCATCTATTTTTTCAGCAACCTGACCCCCGAGCAATTGAAAAGTTCCGAGTTCCTGCTCAAGGGGCTGAATTGGCCCCTGCGCACGCTGCTGCTCCTGGGATGGTATATTTTCCAATACAAGATCATCGCCTGGCAAGGCGAAAGGAAACTGCCTCGCTGGCTCCTGCCGGCCCTGATTCTCTTTACCGCGGGATTGACGGCTTATTTCTTTCTGGCCCTGCACTCACCGGCCTTGATGCCCAAAAGTCCGCTGCTCAACTTCTGGAACCTGTATCTTTGGCCCCTGACCCTGCTGCAGGCTGTCTGGCTGGCCAGGCTGCTGGCGGAAAGCCGCCGCCGGCCCGACCCGGGCCAGCGGCGCGCCGGTACGGCCATGGCCTGGCTTTTTTTCGGCCATATTCTGCTGCAGGTCGCCAAATTCCTGCTGGGCGCCATGGAATTTGATCATTGGCAGTTTTTTATTTCCAAACTGCTGATCCTCTACACCAACTTGTTGCCGGTTCTCTGGCTGAAATACTATTATATCCCCTGGGCCGGCGCCCTGAGCAAGCTCAGCAACGCCAACAGTCCGCTCGACTCCCTGCAGCGTACCCATGGCGTGTCCGCCCGCGAACTGGAGATCCTGAGATTGATCCTGGACGGCAAAACCAACCGGCAGATGGAAGACCTATTGTACATATCGATCCATACGATCAAGAGCCACATTTACAACCTATATCGCAAGCTCGGAGTCAAGAACTATCGCCAGCTCACCCATTTCATCGCCACCCGCCAACAGGAAAATCCCTGAGCCGCTGCGTAAGGAACCGACAAGCATCGGATTGTTTTTTCGGATCCAATGCCATAAGGCAAGACCCGACATCGATGCCTCCCGGGCTAAAAACTGCCCCCATGCCCTGCTTCAAGGCACTACCACATCCTGCCCGTAGCCGGCTGATAATTGAATCCCCGGCTCCACATGTAGGTGTTGAAGGTCTGCTGACGGATATTCATCATGATGTTGTGCTTGATCATGGAGCTCACGACATTGTTCCCCTTCCCGCCCCTGCCGGCCGGCCGGCCCCGCCCGGCCGGGGTCTCGGCCGCCGTGACGGAAAGGAGCCGGTTGCGCGCCGCCGCCCGCTGTGCCGCGTCGCCATGAACAACCAGGGTGCGCAGCACCAGCCACAACCCCGGGGCCGTGGCCACTTGGCCCCGCTCGGCAGAGGAAAACCCGGGCCAGGCACGCAGCAGGTCGTTGCGCACGCTGGCCATGTCTTCATCGCTCAGCTGTGCCGGCAGCGCCGAGCCGTTCCGGCGCAGGAGGCGGGAGTAGGCATACAATTCACAGAAAGCCGAGGCGGCCATCTCGGTCAGCGGCGGATCGCCTATTATCAGCATCTTGCCGCGTTCCGCCAAGCGGGCACGGACCATGGCCACCACCGGGTCAGAGGCGGGGGACTCCTTTAGCCACTGGCGGATCGTTTCCTCCAGGGTTTGGCGCATCTCTTCCAATTCCTTTTGGCCGGGGCGCAAGATCCAGGCCACGACCTGCGGGTACTGGTTGAACGACTTTTTTTCGTCCAAGCTCTTGGCCGCCCACCATGCGGGGCCGAACTGGCCAAGGATGAGCCGCTCCTGCGCCGCGGTGAACGGGGCGCCCAGGGCGAACTCGAGGACGAAGAGGAAGGAGCGGCGCACGCGGTCCAGTTCACTGTCCGTCGCGCCCAGCGGAGCCGCGGCCGGTGCTTTCGCGCCCGCTCCCGCCGCCAGCCGGCGGCTGAGCTCGTCGATGGTCTTCGCCTCCTCGGGCTGGCCGGCGGCCAGCTTGGGGTGGACGGACCGTCCCGGGGTAATGATCATCTGCGTGGCCTTGCCGTTGCTCTTGCCCAGGAACAGGAGGTCGCCCTGGCGGGCGCGCGTGGCCGGGATCTCCTCAGCCGCAGCCAGGTCGACCAGGCGGTCCCGGTCGAAGACGACCAGCTTGAGCAGCTTGCCCTCGGTTTCCAGGTCGCGCAGGATCAGCTCCACGCCGTTGCCGGCCGGGTGCAGCTCGGTGATCAGATAGGCCTTGTCGGCAGCCGGCAGGAGCGCCGGGAGAGCCAGGAGCAGCAGTGTCGCCAAGACAGAATGTTTGTTTTTCATCATTGATCGATTGTATGGATGGAGAGAGAGATAGTCAAGAGTTGCTCAAAAAGCAAAAGGAAAAAGGCAATAGGCACCAAGGCCACTTTAACTGCTTGCGAAAATTGACAAAAAGATTCGCTGTGATAAAATGGCCGCACATGGTACTTGTAACCAACTAGAAATTCGCATGGCCCGGCCGCGTCATCGAAGTGAGGACAACCGTCTCGCCGATGACGGAATGGAGAGTGCGATTTCTCCCGGCAAAAACAATTCCTGACAAATGAAGCGGGTGATTCCGTTTTCACACAAAAAAAGGAGACAATAACAATGGATATGCAAGAACAAATGAATTTCATTCACGAGATATTTTCCGCCCAGTTGCCCCGCCTGGGGGCCGGAGACGATGCGTCAACGAAAAAAGCGCTGGCCATGATGCTCGAGACAAAATCATCCGCCGGGAAGGATTTTCGTTCCCGTAAATTGCGGGTGCTGGATATCGGCTGCGGGAACGGCGGGCAAACGATCCGGCTGGCAAAGGACATCGCCGGGACGATCCTGGCCGTGGACAATCACCAGCCTTACCTGGATGAGCTCCAGCGTAGGGCCGAGGCCGCCGGCGTTGCCGATAAAATCCGGACCCGACTCAAAGACATGCATGACCTGGGACCGGAGGAGGGGGTGTTCGACCTGATCTGGTGCGAGGGCGCCATCTTTATCATGGGATTCCGCGCCGGCCTGACCGCCTGGCGCCCCATGCTGGCGGCGGACGGGCTGCTGGCGATCGGCGAGATAACCTGGTTCAGGCCCGATGCGCCGGCCGCATGCCGCCGTTTCTTTGCCGGCGAGTATCCCGCCATGACCGACGTGAGCGCCAACCTGGCCATGATCCGGGCCTGCGGCTACAAAGAGATCGGCCACTTCCCATTGCCGGAATCGGCCTGGTGGGATTTGTATTATAACCCGCTTGGAGCCCGCCTGCCCGCGCTGCGGGCGCAGCACGCCGCGGATCCGGAAAAAATGGCGATGCTCGCCGCCATCCAGACGGAGATCGATCTGTACCGCAAGTATTCGGCTTATTACGGGCACGTTTTTTTCCTGATGCAGCGCGATTGAAAAACGGATGCTGCGCAAATGTGCGAAAAATATTTTACGTTAGCGCCGATTGACAGCAGGGAGTGGTTCATGGTACATAGCCAATGAAGCAACCGCCGCCTCGTACCGGCTGATGAAAGCAGAGGCGAAAGGCATCTTGCGGGAGGAAAAAATGACCCGATCCGATCTACGTCTTGCCGGCAGGGGGCTCAGCCTGGTCCTTGTCCTGGCGCTGGCCTTTCCCGTTTCCATCTTCGCCGGCGAAAAGAAGATCCGCAGCAACAAGGTGACGATCCATGCCCGGGGAGCCGCATACAAAGGCACCATGCTCTACGTCGACCGGGAGCTGCTCGTGCTCAAGGAAAGGGAGAGCGGCGAACTGCTGGGGATCGCCTTCCCCGAGGTCGAGCGCGTCAGCATCAAGAAAAGCAAGGCCGGCATCGGTATGCTGGTCGGGCTGGGGATCGGCGTCGGGCTGGCTGCGCTGCTGATCGCGTCGATAAAGACCGACCAGGAGAACGCCATCGCCGCCATCCTGATCGTGCCCATTGTCGTGGCGGCGGCCCTGATCACCGGGGCCCTGATCGCGGTCTTGACCTCCACGGCCGGAGGCCTGGTCGGCTTGCTGGTCGGCAAAAAGAATTTCAAGCTCGCCAAGATGAGCCCGGAGAAAAAAGAGGCCGCCCTGGTCAAGCTTAAAAAATATGCCGTCTTCCAGGTCCTGCCCGACGAGCTGCGCGCCAGGGTCGTCATGGTGGCGAAGTAATCCCCGCCCCTCGAAGCCTATGACCCCGGAGCTCAGCAGCCGCGGCAGTAGTCGTTCAGGTACTTTCCCGTATGACTGCTGTCACATTGGATCAGGTCTTCCGGGGTTCCCGCGAAAACGATCTCCCCGCCCCTGCTGCCGCCTTCGGGGCCGAGGTCGATGATCCAATCGGCCTGGCGGATCACGTCCAGGTTGTGCTCGATGACGATCACCGTGTTGTCCTGCTTCACCAGGTCGCGGATGATGCCCAGCAGCTTGTCGATGTCGGCCATATGCAGGCCGGTCGTCGGCTCGTCCATGATATAGACTCGGCCTTTCTTGTGCAGCTCGGACGCCAGCTTGATCCGCTGGCATTCGCCGCCTGAGAGGGTGCTCAGGGGCTGCCCGAGCTCAAGATATTCCAGGCCCACGGCGCACAGCACCTGCAGCTTTCTCTTGATCTCCTGGCCGGAAAAATAATCGATGGCTTCCCTGGCCGTCATACCGAGGACGTCATGGATATTCTTGCCCTTGACCGTCAAGGCCAGGACCTCCTCCGTGTATCGTTTCCCCTGGCATTCGTCGCAGACGATCTTGACCTCGTCCAGGAAGCTCATTTCCACGGCGATGGCGCCGAGTCCCCTGCATTTCGGGCAGGCGCCCCTGGAATTGAAGCTGAACAGGGCTGCCGGCCTGTTCACGGCCCTGGCGAACTCCCGGCGCACCGCTTCGAATACGCCGATATAGGTCAGGGGATTGGAGCGCGAACTGCGGCCGACCGGCGACTGGTCGACAATGACGGCCTCGCGGTTGCGGGCCAGGAAGCAGTCGTTGATCAGGCTGCTTTTGCCCGAGCCGGCGACCCCGGTGATGCACGTTAGCACGCCTCGGGGAATCCGGGTGGAGATGTTCTTCAGGTTATGCAGGGCGGCATCGCGGATCTCGATGGCGTCGGTCCATTTTTTGCGTTCGCGACGCGTCGGTTCCCTTTTGTTCAAATAATGCGCGGTCAGGTTGTGCGCCTGTTTTTTCAGGTCGTTGAACGAGCCCGAAAAAACGATCTCTCCGCCCAGGCTGCCCGCCCCGGGCCCGATGTCCACGATATGCTCGGCGCAGGCCATGACGGCGGGATCATGCTCGACGATCAGCACGGTATTTCCCTTGTCCTTGAGCTGGCGCAGCATTTCCAGCAATTGGCCGATGTCCTTGGCATGGAGCCCGATGGACGGTTCGTCGAGGATGTACATCATGTCGACCAGGTCGCAGTCCAGCTGCCGCGCCATCTTGACCCGCTGGCTTTCGCCGCCGGAGAGGGTGGACACCGGCCGGCTCAGCGACAGGTAGCCGACGCCGATCTCGATCAGGTGCGAGAGAATTTGCCTTGCTTTCGCCACCAGCGGCCTGGCGATGTCGCCCGCCACCGCGGCCAGGAACCCGTCCAGGTCGCCCAGCTCCATTTGCGACAGCTCGGCGATGTTCTTGCCGTTGACGCGCACGGAGCGCGCCAGGCCGCTGATGCGGCTGCCGCCGCAGCCGGGGCACTCCTGCTGCACGAAATATTTATCGTAAGCGGAGCGCCTGGGCTTGTTCAGCTGCTCCGCCGGCTTGCTCAGGTGCAGCCGCTGCAGCTTGCGGGCCACGCCCTCGAAGTTTTTCGTGTAGATGCCCGCGCCATGCCTTTTTTCGACGGGGATGGCCTCGGCGTAGAGGAAGCGCTGCCGGTCCCGCTCGCTGAAATCCCGCAGGGGCGTGTCGACCGGGAACAGGTCCATGGCCATGATCTCGCGCCAGTGCCAGCCGCCGACGCGGTAATCGGGATGATCGATGGCCCCCTCGCGGATCGTTTTCTCCCAGCGGATCAGGCGGTCGACGTCCACGGAGATCATCTGGCCGATCCCCTTGCAGTCGGGGCACATGCCCTGGGGATGGTTGAAGCCGAACATGAAGGAGGGGCCGATGAAGCGGTCGCCGCAGCGGGAGAAGAGCAGGCGCAGGTAGGTGCTGATCTCGGTGACCGTCCCGACCGTGCTGCGCAGGTTCACGCCCATGCGCTTCTGGTCGATGACGATGGCCGTCGAAATATTGCGTATCTCGTCCACCGGGGGCCGGGACAGCTTGGGCAGGCGCGCCCGGGCGAACGAGGAGAACGTTTCGATCAGCTGCCGCTGCGCCTCGGTGTAGATCGTGTCGAACACCAGGGAGGATTTGCCCGACCCGGACACGCCGGTGAAGGCGACGATCTTTTTTTTCGGTATCTTCAGGGAAACGTTCTTCAGGTTATGGGTGCTGGCGTTGGTGATGACGATACTGCCGTTCATTGCTTGGCCGCTCCCGTCCCCGAAAATCCCGCCGCCGGGGCCGTCAAGCTACTTTTTTTCATCTTGCAGCTCCTGGATGAACTCCTGCAGCCATTTTTTCTCGCCGCCCAGCATATGCAGCCGCCGGGTCGCCAGCTGTACGTTGCCGGGCGGGCACTGGTGCTCCTTGAGGTATTTTTCGAGCTCGGCGTAGCAGACCCGCATGCGCTCCAGGTGCTCGCCGTATTTCGTCAGCAGGGCGATCGCCTCCTCGCTGCCCAGCAGCCACAGGCTGGCCAGGCCGATGTCCAGCGGATGCTTGCTTGCCTCCCAGGTCGATAGCAGGAGCAGCAACTTGTCCCGGAACGCCTTCCTGCCCCTGGCCGTCAGCGTGTATATTTTCTGGGCCACCTGCTTTTTTGAAAGCCTGACCGTGCTCCTGAGCAACTGCTGCGCTTCGAGCTTGTTGAGCAGCTTGTAGACCGAGGACATGGAAATCTCCGTCCAGAAGCGCATGTCGCGCTCCTGGATGTCCTGCTCGATCTCGTAGGCATGCTTGGGTTTTTCAGACAGCAGGTTCAGCAGCGCCGCTTCCTTGTTTGTTATTGTATTCATAGTATATTGTAATGCTACTATATAAAAACGGGATTGTCAAGCCCGGCTCCGGGCCCAGGGGTCCACTGCAGAAAAACGGTTATTTCAAGAACGGCCCCTCGTGTTTATTGCTTGACCAGCTCCACCCTGCGGTTCTTGGCCTTGCCGGCATCGGAATCGTTCGCGGCCACGGGGGCGAGCGGCCCGACGCCGCCGGCCTTCAGGCGCGAGGCAACGATGCCGCGTTTGGCGGTCAGGTCCCGGACCACGGCGTTGGCCCGGTCCAGGGAAAGCTTCATGTTGGCTTCGAGCCCGCCGACATTATCGGTGTGACCGACCACGTGCACCTGCAATCCCGGATCGTCCTGCAGCAGCCTGGCGATCTCCTTCAGGGCCGTTTCCGACTCGGGCTTGAGCACGGACTTGCCGGTGTCGAAGTAGATGCCGTAGACTGCCGCATGGCCGGTGCTGCGGATATCCTTGGCGAAGGCGTCGGCGTTGGCCAGCACGTCCTGCTTCATGGCCTGCTTTTCGATGATGACCAGGTTCGGCTTGGGGCCGTAGGCGGTCAGCTCCACCCAGATCTCCTTGTCACCCTTGACGAGCTTCATGTACGAATACTCGTCATCGCTATACAGCACGATGCCTCCGATCTGCCGGATGGCGTTCTCGTAATTGCGGTGGATCTGCAGCGTCGAGGGCGGGGTCGTTCCCGCCTTGGGCTCGTACTGGATCTGGTAGTAGCGGCCGTCGACCTTGACCGGGTCGCGCTTCTCGTTCCAGAAGGTGTGCGAGTTGAAATCGCTCGCCTCGTAAACGGCGATATAGAAACCCGGCAGGCGGCTGAACAACGGGTGGTCTTTGCTTCCCGCAATATCACTTTGCGCGAAAGATGCGGCGGTGGTCAGCAAGGAAAGGAACAGAACGGACAGCAAGACGCGAAATACTTTTTTCATGGTTATTCTCCTCCAGGCCTGTTTATTTCGATGAAAGGTAATTATAGTTGAAAACGATGCACATGCCAACCGCAGCGAAAATGGGGGACGCCTGACTTTGCGACTTTCAAAAACCGGTTTTCCCCGGTTCATCAATTCAGAACCCGACCCCGCTGCCTGAATTGCTTCTCTGCCCGATTTTCGCTACAATGCATTTTTTCGAAGGGATGCGCAAAAATCAAAGGAGCAACACGACATGAAATCGTATCACCCGCTGCGCCGGAAGGAACAGGAGATCCGGGACATCGCCGAATTGAAAGCCATCCTGGCGAAAACCCGCTATGTCACCGTCGCCATGTGCCGCGACAACGAGCCCTACCTCGTCACCCTCAGCCACGGCTATGACGACGAGCGGAACGCTATTTATTTCCATTGCGCCTTCGCGGGGAAAAAGATCGATTTCCTCAAAGACAACAACCGCGTCTGGGGCCAGGCGTTCATCGACCGCGGCTACGTGCAGGGGAAATGCGACCATTTGTTCTCCAGCGTCCAGTTCAGCGGCCGGGTGAGCTTCGTCGCCGACGCAACCGAGAAGCGCCATGCTTTGGCCGTGATGATCCGCCAGCTGGAGCCGGATCCCGACCGGGTCATGGCCGCCAAGGTGACCGACGCCCGGGTCGAGGCAACAAACATCGGCCGCATCGACATCGAGTTCATGAGCGGCAAGAAAACGGAAAAAAGCAATGGAAGCGATCAGTAAGAAAAACAGCGAACACTATACCTGGGGCGGGGTCTGCGACGGCTGGCACCTGCTGAAAACTCCCGCTCTCAGCGTCATCCAGGAGCGCGTCCCGCCCGGCGGGACGGAAACCCGCCATGTTCATCAACAGGCGCAGCAGTTCTTCTTCGTCCTGTCCGGGGAAGCCGTCATGGAGCTTGAAAACAAGGAGGTGGTCCTCGGCCCCCAGCAGGGTTTCGCCGTGCCGCCCGGATCGCCCCATCGTTTGCTCAATCGCGGCAATACGGATCTTGCCTTCCTCGTCATCTCCGCGCCGCCGGGTCATGGCGACCGGGTTTCGATCGAATAGGAATATTGCCCCCGGGTTTCCATTGCTGCTTTTTCCACTGGATGCATGAGTGTCAGCCAAAGTCACAAACTCAACCACCGTCTCCATTCCCCTTTTTAGTTCCGCGTCACCCCGGACTTGATTCCATCCACTGCCGCCTTATTTCCGGAACCTGGAACCCTGACCCCGGAGCTTTCCTTTTGACAACGCTCACAGCATGTTGACAAGCCCTGATGATCAATGCTCACTGATTCAACCGCAACAATTTCCCGCCTCGGGTGTTGGATTCACTTGCGGCCTGCGCCGCCGCAAAAAAAAATGTTTGACCAGGAGATTGAAATGAAGCACCATCAACCGCTTGTCCTCGTGGCCGCAGCGCTGATCCTGGCGCTGGGCTTTCTGCTCCCGCTCGCCGCTCCCGCCTGCTCCACGTTCAAGCTGCAGCATGGCAACGAGCTTATTTACGGCCACAACCTGAACGCCAACGGCATCGATGTCCCCGGCCTTGTCTTCGTCAACAAGCGCGGGGTTTTCAAGACCGGCCGCAGCTGGAGCCAGCTGTCCGGCCGGTCGCACGCCAATACTTCCCCGCTGGCCTGGATCTCGCGCTTCGGCTCGGTGACGTTCAACACCTTCGGCAAGGACCTGCCCGACGGCGGCATGAATGAAGCCGGCCTGTACATCTGGGAGATGGGCCTGGGCAACGCCGAGGTGGTCTATCCCCGGAACAGCTCCCTGCCCAAGCTCAACCAGATGCAGTGGATGCAGTACATCCTGGACAACTCCTCCACCGTGGACGAGGCGGTCCGCTGCGCCAGCGCCATCGAGATCGACGGCTGGGGCTGGCACTTCTTCGTCGGCGACGACGCCGGCCGCTGCGCCAGCATCGATTTCGACGCCGGCCGGGTGGTCGTGCACCAGGGCGCGGCCATGCCCGTCCCCGGGCTTTTCAACACGCTCTACGCGCGGGAAGTCGAGCTGGCGCGCTATTTCCTGGGCTTCGGCGGCGCCTATGAACCGCGCCTGGACGATCCCCGGGTGCCGCGCTACGTCAAGACGGCGATCATGCTGAAGGAGTACGACGCGAGCCGGGACGCCGTGGCCTACGGCTTCCAGGTGCTGAAGAACCTGACCGTGACCGAAGCGCCCGACTGGTCGGTGCTGTTCGACGTCCGCCGCCGTGTCGTCCATTTCAAGACCAGCCTGAACCCGCAGGTCAAGCACTTCGCCATCGCCGATCTCGATTTCGCCAACACCGCCCCGGCCCTGATCCTGGATATCGACATCCGGGAGGGCGGAGACGTCGGCGCGCGATTTGCGCCGTTCAACTGCGCGGCCATGGCCGGATTCATCGCCGCCCTGCCCCTGCCGGCACCCTTCTGGGAGATGGGCGGGCTGCGCAAGGAGGAGCTGGTCGAGCGGCTGGCTACCCACACCGCCTTCGCGCAGGAGGCCGCCCACCAGCCGTTCGCCGGCCGCTGGCAAGCGAAGCCCGGAAAGCCCGGCGAAAAGCCCGGCTGGGAGATACGCCTCTTCTGCAAAGGGGACGCGGTCTTCGGGGAGATCAGCGGGCCCGAAAAACTGGCCGAGCGCACCGCGCTCGAGCACATCCGCCTGGCCGGCGGCAAGCTGGCCTTCACCTTCAAGAGCAGGGGGGCCGGGAACCTCATGGAAGCCAGGGCTGACATCGGCCCCGCCATGATGACCATGGAGCTGTGGGGCCTCGAGGACCCGGTTGGCCGTTTCGAGCTGTTCCGCCAGCCGCCGGACCTTCCCTAAGCCGCGGCCCGGCACCGCAACTATCGCCCTTTCGCTTTTACCGAGCAGGGGGCAGCCGTGGCCATTACCCGCAAATTCAGGTCGCCGGAGAATTAGTCTGCAAAGTAATAAAGTCAAGCACCGTCCCCAATATAACTGAAAACTGAATGTCATAATGAAAGACCTGGCCCCAATGCCCCTTGACCCCAATTCCCTTCTTTAGGGACGGTGCTTGTAATTTTGTAGGGGCAGGAGCAGCGCCCGGCCTTACGCTTGAGGAATGCCGGCTTCCCCAACTTCTTTTTTCCGCCGCCCGTTGACAAGCCAAGTCATTTATGGTATATATGTATCTTGGTACCTATATACACAAAAGGAGATCCGCGAGATCAAGCGGCTCCGCGCCGGAGGTGAATGAATGGGCAGAACGAATTCCAATCCGTCCGCAAAAAGCGGGGGGCAAATGAGCCGGAGAAAGGGCTTCATCACCGTCGAACGCGTGCAAACCGGGGTGAGAATCGAGAAGCGGCTCCTGAAGGTGCTCAAAGGCCTGGCCGAGTTCCACGACCTCTCCGTGGGCGACCTGCTCGAGGGCATCGTGCTGCATGCCTTCGAGGGCAAGTGCGCGCTGTCCAGGAAAAGCCTGGAAAAGGTGCGCGACCTGAAGAAAATCTACGAGCTCGACTACGGCAGCGAGGCGAGTCATCAGATGGAGGAGCAGAATGACGACCAGTGACGGTTTCACGCAATTTTGCGAGTCGCTAGCGGGCTCATGGATCGGGCGCCGGCGCAGCGCCGGGGGCGAAGGCGAGATCGTGCGCTCGCAGTGGCAGAAAGTTCTTGACGGCAATGTCCTGCACGAGAGCTGGCTCACGGCCGGCAGCGGGGACACTCCCGGGCCGACCGCCGAGGCGTTTTTCACGATCTCTGCATCCGGCCCGGGCGACTTCGTCGCCGTCTACAAAAGCGGCAAGATCGCCTTCGGCGAGTCGACATTCGCCGGCGGCGAATGGCGGCTGATCCATCGCTGGCTCAGGGAGCCCGGCGTCGCCGCCATCCGCCTGAAGTTCATCAACACCGACACCTACGAGCAGGAAGTCTGCGAAGTGATGAGCGATGGCACCCTGAAGCCGGAGAGCAGCGCCATATTGAAGCGCGAGCCCGTCGCTTCCGGAAAAGATTAGGGACGGTGCTTGTTTATATGTTTTTAGGATGTCAGCCTGATTTCACAGAAAGGAACAAAGTTTATTGCTGAGACGCGACCCTGAAAGCTCCCCGACCCCGGAAGCTCCCTTTTTTTTACAGACTTTTATTTTTGAGACCTGACACCAGATCTTCCTTCATTCTTTTACTCCATGTATGCTAAATAGAAAAATACAAGCACCGTCCCCAATTCCCGATTATTTCCGGCGCTTGCAGCTCATCTCCATGCTCTTGAACTCGCTCTTGTCGGCCTGGACCATGAACTGCTCGTAGAGGTATTCGTCGGCGCCGACCCAGGTGGTCCTGGCCTTCACCGGGAGCTGGGCGCCGGTCAGCGGGTCGGGCCAGAGCCCCGATTCGCTGATGACGTTGTCCAGGCGCGTGCCCGTGGTCATGAAGAAAAAGGTCGAGGAGTTGTCGATCCAGAGGGAGATGTATTTCAGCTGCATGTTGTCGAAGCCGATGATCTGCACCCCGGCAAAGGGCTGGCCGAACATTTCGCCCTTGAAATCCATGAACAGGAAACGGCCGTCCAGGCGCATTTCGCCCAGGAACGTTCCCTGGCTGACGGTGGGCGGCTGGCCCGGGGCCATCCAGCCCTTGACCTGGCAGTCCCAGCTGCCGGCGTACTTTTTAAGGAACTCATGGTTCTCGGTCACCGCCCCTGCCTTCATGTACACTTCCATGGCCTTCTGCTGGTCGGCATCCGACGGCTTGTCCTGGGCCAGGAGCGGCGCGACGGCCAGGCAAATTGTCAATAGGATGATTGTTTTTTTCATATTTCCTCCGTTTTTTATGGTACTCGCATCTGCTTTCGTATTATATATTTCCCTTAATCAAATTGCCAATGCCCGCAAATTGTCAACTTGCCAGGATCCATTCCATGAAATGTTTTTTCTCGTAGGGCGGGGTTGTCCCGCCCCTCGTGGCAATGACGATTATGGGCGCGATGACCGCGCCCCTACATCAGGATAAGAGGTCACAGCACGCCGTGTTGCTACACCTGGAGCAACTCACTCTGGTTTATCTTTGTTAATATAATAATGAAAGACCTGGTACCAATGCCAAAACGGGATTTTTAATCTCGGATTAAATAAGAACAAACACCGTCCCCAAACTCCCTAAAAAAGAAAGAGCCGCAGCTAGATTTAAAACTTCAATCGCAGGGAGGACACCCCTTGTCGAAAACGATCCGCCAGCGGCCGTCGGATTCAAGCCTCCAGACCGATTGGAAGGTTCCGCTGCGCTTCCCCTCAGAATCCATGACCGGTCCGCTGCTCAGGGCCAGGGTACCCGATGCCAACGCTTCCACCTGCTCTGGCTCCCAAGAGAAGGGCGCCTTGATCCCTTCGAAGTACGGCTTCCAGCCCTCGGCCACGGCGTCTCTGCCGCGCAGGACGCCCTTACGACCGAAGAAAACGGCCTCCACTGCAATGCAAGCCTTGAAGGCCGCCCAGTCGCGGTCAGCCATGGTCCTGGCGAAAGCCGTTTCCGCCGCCCGCACCTGCTGGGCGAGTTCTGCCGTATCCGCCGCAACCGCGGGCAGCCAAGCCAAGGCCAGCAGCGCGGCAACAAAGATGAGCTTCTTTTTCATATGCCTGTCTACTTTCTGCATTCTTCGGTTCTCCCTTGTTTATCTCAAAAAGCAAGGTTGATCATAACGCATTTTAAATAATTGTGATTTGTAAACAAATCGCCTATTCCTCAAAGTAACAAAGTCAAGCACCGTCCCCAATCTTCCCCCTGAGCCTTCGCCGCTGCGCGCGCCAATGGCAGAGCGGTTTCCAGTGCCATATCGGCGGAACATTTTATTTCGGGTATAACACCGACTCCTTCCCAGTTTGTTTTGGTTATGGGATTGATCGCCCTGCCGGTGGGGATGAAGATCACCAGGTCGCCTGTTACCGGGAATATGGTACCGGGATTGGCCCCTCCGCCCGTTGTCTCGCCTATAAGCGTGCCGCGCTTCTGTGTCTGGATATTATAGGCAAATTCTTCGCCACCGGAAAATGTTTGTGCGCTGGTTAACAGGAAAAGAGGGATATCATGCATCTTCTTGCCGCCGACTTTTTCAAAGGTTATAAAATCAGTGGTTTGATTTGCCGCCCTATAGTAAAGGCTGTTGATATGCGTCGGATTTTCGAAAAAGTAACTGCATACGTACTGGATGAGCCTGGGACTGCCGCCGCCGTTGCGCCTTAAATCGATGATCAATGCATCCGCAGTGGATAGAAATTTCATTGCCAGATCGGCATATTCCTTGGCAGAGGCCAAAGCAGGAAACCCGGTTAAATCGAGGTAACCGATATTCCCATCCAACTTTTCAACCTTGGTGAAACCGTAATTGGTCATTTCCAGGTTTTTCGTTCTTTCATAATTCTGCACGATGGGATCGGGCCGAACCGTCGGCGCGGCTGCCGTACCCCGGTTTAAATTTACGCGTACACGCATATGCTTGTCATGGCTTATGGATTGAAGTTCCTTGGTCATGGTATCGGCGAATTCACTGGTAACGGTTAAACTATCAAAAGCGCCGGCTGCAAGCTTGCCTTTAAGGTGCTTTTCGATTTGCGCGGCAATCTCCGGGAAAACATAATTCTCGTTCAACAGCTTGCTGACATTTTCAACAAAAGCGATTCTCTCTTCTTTTGTCAGCGGAGCACTGTTTTCTTGCGCAGGCAAAACGGATGATACCAGAAGCAGCAAGACCAATACTTTGCAAATTGTTTTCATTTTTTTACTCCTTTGGTTTTAATTCTTCGATGATTTTTGCAGAGACCCAGTAAAAATCACTTATTTCGGATCCTTTGTTTCTAGTAAAAAACAAATATTTACCATCCGGAGAAATTGAAGGGAACCGTTCTAACATATCTGTGTTTATTAATGAGCCCATATTTTGTGCTTCTGTCCATGCACCAGTATTATCCTTAAAACAGATATAAAGATCAGCAATGCCATGACCACCAGGGCAGAAGGAAGAGAATATTAAAAAACTTTCATCGGAAGAAATAAATGGATGAATATTCTGGCTGCCATTGTTAATTGAGTCATTCATCTTTTGTGGCTCGGAATATTTTCCGTTTTTGTATTCCAAAAAATATATCTCGTATGGCTTATCATTGTTTTCCTTATAATCAAAATATAAATTCCCATTCTTTGCAAAACCGAAAGACCAGCTTTTTGTAAGCATTGGAAATTGATCGGAAATATTTTTGACAAGATTTTGTTCTTTATCAATTTTGTAAAGATTGTTTTTTATGTTATGAGGATCGGTGACTTCTTTATCATCAGAACCGATAAAAAAGATTTCATCACCTATTGGGGAAAAAGTAGGGGACTGACCTCCAATTTGTGTTATCGGTAATTGTCTCGGGTTGCTCCATCCATCTTTATTGTTTTTAGTAAACCATATTTTTTGCTGAAACCTGTTGGCTCCTTTTATATCAGGCTGTGCAGCCCAATAAAAAGCAGAACCATCTTTGTTAAATGCAATCTTGCTATGCTCAAATCCATTGGTAGACACAATACCCGGCGCAAAAATTTCCGGTGTCATTCCCGGAGGTTTCTGGCCAAGATAGGGGCCGGTAAGTTTTGGAAACTCTGTTGCTGTTTGCTGGGCAGCTAAAATATTACCCACAATAAGTAACAATGCGATCAAATTGATTCGTGTTTTCATGGCTATCCTTTTGGTCTAAGTTTTTCAATGATTTTTGCAGAGACCCAATAAAATGTCCCATTCCCTGTTTTAGGTAATCCTATTTCTTTCTTCAATTTTTCAGAATAAATGGAATCAACAGGAACAATCAGGTCAGTATTCCGATAGCTTGAAAAAATGAGATATTTGCCATCAGGAGTAATTACCGGAGTCCAATCGAGAAACGCGGAATTGACCTTTTTTCCAAGATTAACCGGTTCGCCCCAACCTCCCGATTTGTCTTTAGAAGTCACATAGATATCGTCTTCTCCAAAAGTACCAGGCCTGTTTGAGTTGAACAGCAAATAACTTCCATCCGGGGCAATGAAAGGTCCTCCTTCCGAATTTTCAGTATTAACCGGGCTTCCTAATTTTTCAGCATTTTGACGTATCCCATCTTTAAGGACAGAAAAATAAATATCAAGGTTTTTCACTTCATTTCGGGCCGACTCAAAAAATAAGGTGCCATCAGCCATTATCGATGGACATGACTCATTGTAAGAAGTATTTACTTCATCGCCCATATGAATTGGCTGGGACCATGAATTACCAATTCTCTCAACATACCAAATATCCGCCCTGTTCTTCTTTGTATTGTTTTCGTCTACTGGCCGTGTCGATGTGAAGTAAAGTTGGTTGCCATCTGGCGAAAATGACGGATGAAGATTAAGCCCTTTATTAGAAAAAGGAGCAACACATGGAGTCGACCAGTTCCCATTTTCGAGGCGCGTAAACATGATTTTGGCAGCAACGACCTCATTGCCGAAAACAGGGAAATAGATTTCGGAACCATCGGGGGAAATCGCTATCCGGTGTTCGTGATATCCCAATGATATAACTCCCGGCGCAAACAGTTCAGGCATCATTCCTGGGGGCTTCTGACCAAGATAAGGACCAGAGAGTTTTGGAAAATCTATTTCTTTTTTCTGTGCGTTTGATAAATTACTCACCAATAGTAATAAGATGAATAATTTGATTAATGTTTTCATTGAGTTGTTCCTTTTCATTTTTGCTCTGTTTTTCTCAGTTCTTCAATAAACGAGGCATCTACCCAATAAGGAATAGTCCTTTCACCAACTCCTTTAAGAAAGAATAAATATTTGCCGTCGCTGGTTACTATAGGGCAAAGCAGCTCACCGCTTGTTCCAATATTTTCTGAAATGTTTTTCCCCTTGGCCCATGTTCCGTCTGCTTTTTTAAATAGAATATATAATCCAAGTTCCTCTCGAAAAGCAGTTACAATCAGATAACTTCCATCTGGAGCTATGAATGGAGAAAAAGCTTCGTAGTCTTTCAAACTTGTAACCATCTTTGGTTCATGGTAAGCCCCATTAACATACTCGGCACAATATATTCTAGATGTTTGGTTCCCGCTCATTTTGCCACCAAAAAAGAGATTCCCTTTTTTATCAACCGATATCTGCCAATGAATAATTGGTATTCTATTTATGATATCCGGCAGTGGATATGCTTTAGACCATCCGGTCGCGGTTTTATCCATAGCGCTAGGCACTTCAAATTTTCTTCCTTGTTCAACGTTCTGTTCCATATAAAATAATTTTTTTCCGTCGGGAGATAAGAACGGAACATCAGCACTGGGAATAAAAAGTTCCGGTTTTGTCCAAACTCCATTTACTTTTTTAGAATACATAATTCTTATTTTTTCCATCACACTCCAATATGCTTCATTTCCGTCTGGTGAAAAAACTACAGATCCGTGAAAATTATTTTCGGCAGCTACAATTTTTTCAGCGAACGGTTCAGCTGTTTTCCCCGGAGGCTTTTGCCCAAGATACGGACCTGCAAGTCTTGGAAAATCCGTGCTTGTTTCTTCCGCGGCGGCCATGGTGCTTGCCAGAAGCAACAATGCGATGAGTTTGAATTGTTTTTTCATTTTAATCCCCTCGGTTTTATTTCCTGGCCATTGTTTTGAACGGGGTTTTCATTTTAATTTCTTATCCCGGGGGCGCTGGAGCAGCCCTTGCAGCAGCAGGTCGGCCAGTCGCGAAACGCGTTCCTCCAGTTCACCCCGTTTGCCGAGCTCCCGGGCCGTCAGGTTGAACGGCAGCATGGAATTGGTGCTCCAGATGAGCAGCCGGGCCGTGAGCAGGCTGTCCGCACCGGAAAATATGCCCATCTCACGCCCCTCATCGAGGACTTTCGCCATTTCCTGCGCCTCTTTTTCAAAATGCCCCTGGCGCCGGGCCAGCAATTCCTTGCGCACCGCCGACAGCAGGTCATTGAGGTTCTGCGAATAATGGGCGACGCTGTCGAAGCGGAACAGCACCCGCGTGACCAGCATCGCCCGGATGCGCTCTGGCGGGGAGCGACGGGCGGCGGAAATCTCGCCGAGCCGCCGCAGCAGCCGCTCGGCGATGCGGTCGACGTGGGCGAGGGCCAGTTCCTCCTTGCCCGGAAAGTGAAGGTAGATCGTGCCCTTGCCGATGCCGACCTGGCGGGCCAGGTCCTCCATGGTCATTTTCCGGTAGCCGAAGCGGGCCAGCAGTGCGTCCACTCCGTCCAGGATCAGTTCGCGGATATTGGCTTGCCGGGCGATATGCCTCATTTTGACTCCTGACCAAAATTGTATTCTAGTCATTTTAAAATGTCAAATTTGTTCGCCCCTATGGAAGAAAATCAAACCCCTGTTCCCCGCCAAACAATCACCCGAAATGTTTTACCTCGGGCCGGATCTAATCGAGGGAGACCTCGCGGAATTGAGGGATGGTGCCTGTAATTTTGTATAAATCATGCCTTTAACGCAATAGTCCAGGCAGCACAGGCTACAGTGCAGTAACGATAACCGACCGCCCAGCAAGAAGATCAGGGACAGATTGTCAAAATAAAAAAACCAATGAAAACAATGTTTGCACGGCCACAACAAGCATCTTAAAACATAAATATCACAGGACCTGACCCCAATGTTCTCAGGAAATCAGTATGCGGATTTTCAGGAACGGTTTAAAATCAGGTGGTCCTGAATAGCCAGCCTTTGGGCCAGGTGGCTGCCCAGCTGGCGGATGGAAGAGCGGAACGAGCGCAGCCCCGAACCGATATGGGTGATGGCCGTCGCCCGCCATACGCAGCGCAGGCTCTTCAATTCGACCAATTCGCAGGCAAACCAGCTTTTTTGACCGCTGAGGTCGATAGTGACCTCCGCATGCGACTCATCCCGGTCTTGCAGGTCAATCTCCATGGGCGGCGTCCCGTTGTTTGGATCAAAGCGGGTCATGCACACCGTTAAAAACGCATCAAATCCCCGGCTGGAAAGTTTTTCGGCATACTCCCGGTCAGAAATCCGCTCATCGGTGAAAATGACCTCGCACATAGGCAGCAACTCCACCGCGGACAACCGCGCCTGCAAGGCCGAAACCAAGGCCCGCTCCGCCTTGCGGCGGCTGACCGTGTCAGGCTCAAAATATTCGACCGCGATCTTGGCCAACGGCGGACCGTTGAATGAGCGGTCCGAGAAATCTTCGATCCGGACCCTGCTGCAGCCTGCCGCGAAGACGGCGGCAACCAAAATAGCCGCCAATAGATCCAACCTGCAGTCGATTTGCTTCATGATGCCTCCTGCCCCCAGGCCATGTTTTGCGGGGGCTGATACCTTGCTGCTGCAAAATCAATGCCAAGAATTGCTCCCCGACATGCCTTGTTTATAGGTCATTTTCTGCGTGCGGACAGGACATCGCGTTCGGGAAATTTGGAATTCCGGGGACGGTGCCAGACTTTGTGACTTTAAACGGCCCCCGGGTCATGCCTCCATGCTCCTATCTTGATTACCAAAACCTGCCTTGCAAAACCCGAATATGCTAGAATTCATTCACCAATACAGAGAGGTGAAAGATGAAACTGAAAAAAGCCGCGCTGCCGTTCCTGCTGGTGCTGCTCCTGGCCCAGGCCGGATGCAGCAAGGGCGAAAAGTACAACATCATGGGGGACTGGTCGTTCCTTCTGGGCAGCGAGGAACAATTCGCCTTCACGTTCCTGGGCGGCAGTGAAAAGGGGATCCTGATCCCGATCGACGGCAACCAGGGCGAGGGAACTTACACGGTCAGCGACGGCGAGGTGGTCTTCCATTTCGAATCCACGCTCACCGGCGGCAAGAGCTGCGAATTCCTGGGCGCCTTCGTGTCGGAGGACCGCATCCACGGCAACCTGGAATACCACGCTCCCTATCCCCCATTCAACTGGAGCTTCAACGTGGAGGGGATCCGGCAATACTAGGCCGGCATCAAGGGCAATCTTCAGCCGCAGCGGGCGTGCCGCCGCCCGGCTGCTTATTTTCCCGGCAGCGCCCCGGCCACTCCCGACTTGATGTAGTTCAGCAGGGCGCGGCGGTTGATTATGGCATGCCAGGCGGCGAAGACAACGAAAAGAAAGCCCAAAACGACATGGGCCATTAACCAGAAATGCCTGTCGCCGCTGATGGCGCCTTCCGAATAGCCGTGCAGGATCAGCCCCGTGAAGGGCAGGGTCAGGGCCGTCAACCCGGCCATGATGGCGGTGAACGCCCGCTTGTTGAATGATCTTTTAATGGGTTCCATCATGTCTCCATGTGAATTGAACGTATTTGCAGGACGAATTGTTTTCCCTGGCCCGCCCATGCAGGAGCGCCCCGCGCGGGTGCCCTGGGCTCGTGTTTTTAATCGCAGGAACAAGGTTGCAATCCGCCCGCGGTCTTTTGCCCTCCAGGAATTTTAAATATTACTCGGCATGCAGCCGCGTTGATATATTCATTTCATGTCCTGAATATTGCATGCAATATATTGCGCTTTATAAGCATAAAAGTGCTTTTATATGCACTTTATTGCGTGTTAAATAATATTTTAATAAATTTGTTAAATCGCAATTAAATGCGTTTTATTGCCTCATATTGCCATTAATATGCACTATATTGCGTATTATACTTGACAATTGATTCTCCCGCCTGCTAGACTATGGCCATGGACCTGGAAAGCATGAGTGACAAAGCGATCCTGAGCGAATTGGGAAACCGGTTGCAGCGCGAACGCCTGAACCGCAATGTGACTCAATCGGAGCTGGCAGCGAAGTCCGGAGTATCCGTTCGGTCATTGCAATACTTGGAAACGGGACGGCCATGCACGCTGGCATCCTTGATTAGGATCCTCAGGGCCATGGGAAGCCTGGCCTCACTGGACGCCTTTTTCCCCGAAACCGGACCAAGCCCGGTGCAACTTGCCAAGCTGAAAGGCCGGGAAAGGGAGAGAGCCTCCGGCTCCGGCAGCAAACGCGGCAAGAAGGAGTGACTCAGCTATGGCCTCGCGCGGTAAACGGGTCGACTTTGCCTGGGTTCGTTTATGGGAACAGGATGCCGGCGTCGTGGCCTGGAACAAGGAACGCGATATCGGAGAGTTCGAATACGAGGCTTCCTTCCTGAAGCGGGGGCTGGATATCGCCCCCCTGACGATGCCCTTGCGCAGCGGCATATTTTCGTTCCCCCTCTTGAAAAGGGAAACCTACCACCGCTTGCCTGGCCTGCTGGCCGATGCGCTGCCCGACCGCTTCGGCAACGCCATCATCAATGCCTGGCTGTCAAGTCAGGGGCGCGCTATAGCCGACTTCACGCCGCTGGAAAGGCTCTGCACCATGGGAAACCGGGCCATGGGCGCTCTCGAGTTCAAGCCGGCATGCGGCCCGCGGCCGGGAAAAGCGGTTCCGATCGAGATCGGAAAACTTTCGCGGTTGGCCGCTGACATCCTGCATCATCGGACCGGCTGGGCGGCGAACTTGAAAGGAAGCAAGGCGGAAGCGTTGAAAACAATTATTCGCGTAGGCACATCCGCGGGCGGCAACAGGGCAAAAGCCGTGATCGCCTGGAATCCAAGGACGGATGCCGTGCGCTCCGGCCAAGTGCTTCCTCCTCCCGGATTCGAGTCTTGGATAATCAAGTTCGACGGAGTGAAGGACACGTCATTAGGGGATCCCCAAGGCTACGGAAGGCTGGAATACGTTTATCACCGGATGGCCACCCAGGCCGGAATCGAAATGACCGCCTGCCGCCTGCTCAAGGAGGGTCCCCGGGCGCATTTCATGACGCGCCGGTTCGATCGCGACGACAGCGGCAAGATACACATGCAATCCCTCTGCGCCATGGCTCATTACGATTTCAACGCCACAGGCCAAACCAGCTACGAGCAAGCCCTGCAGGTCATCCAGCGGCTCGAACTCGGCTACCCGGCCATGGAGGAGCTTTTCAGGCGCATGGTTTTCAATGTGCTTGCCCGCAACCAGGACGACCACACTCGCAATATCGCATTTCTCATGGACCGCAAGGGCCGCTGGCGACTCAGCCCGGCATTCGATTTGGTCTGGGCATATAATCCTTCCGGCAAATATACTCATCGGCACCAAATGAGCATAAACGGCAAAAGAGACGATTTCAACAAGAAGGATCTCCTGGCAGTGGCCGATCAATTCGGCATCAGAAATGCGGGCGCCATCATGGAACAAGCGGCTACAGCTTTATCTGCATGGCCTCGTCTGGCAGCCATGGAGGAAGTGCCGAAAGAGTTGCTCTCCTCTGTTCAGAAAAGCCTTCGCCTGGGGCTGGTCACAAAAAACTAGGACAGCCTGCGGAATTCAAGCTGGAGGAGTAGACTCGCAGATAGATCAACGTGAACCGCTGAATCACCCGAAATCTTTTACCTCCGGCCAGATCTGCTCCAGGGTGACCTTGGGCCTCCGGCAGATCCAGATGGGCAGATCGGTCTCCGCGGGCATGGCGTAGCGGTTGTTGTGGACGGCGAAGAGGGTCGCCTCCTCATAGGCCTGCAGGTGATCCTGGCGATCGCCGCCGATGATGATCAGCACTTTGCCCGAGCGCTCGCCCGGTCCCCACAGCCAATAGTTATTGTGCCCCGAGATGGCTTTGGGCAGCCCGTAGCGCTTGCCGAAATAGTCCACGGCCCCGGCTTCGCCGTAGTTTTGCGTGTAGATGGAGCATTCCGCCTGCTCCTCCGGGGAGAGGGAGTCGTAGGCCCTGGCTACCACGGCCACCATCTCCCGCCAGCCGAAGCGGTCGGCATAGACCTGGTGCAGCTCCGTCTTTCGACCGCGCTCCATCTGCGGCGGCTCCATGCCGATGGCGCGGGTGTAGCGGATATGCGTCTCGACCGGCAGCAGCGGCACCCACATGGGCAGCATGACCAGGCCTCCGACCAGGAGCAGCGCGGCATAGGCGGTGCGGGCGCCGCGTCCGAGCCTGCCGGCGGCAAATCGCTCAACAAGCACGGCGCCGGCGGCCAGGAGCAGGGGAAAGAACGGAGAGAGATAGTAGGGCTTGCCCCGCTGCGCCACGAACAGGATGAAGAGGAAGACAAAAGCGAAAGCAAAGCTGCGGTATTTTTTCAACCGCGGATGGAAAAACAGGGCCGCCAGCCCGGCCAGCCAGAGCGGCAGGGTCAGGGGATGCTGCAGCAGCACCTGCGCCTTGAAAAACTCCAGGGGCGACATGGGGAGATTCTTCCATGCTTGCGCATTGCGCATGAACTCCAGGGTAGCCCAGTCGTGACGGAAAAGCCAGACCAGGTTGGGCAGCAGGAACCATAAGGCGATGGCGCCGCCGATCCAGGGCCACTTGCCGGCCAGCAGCCGGCGCTCCCGGGTCAGCAGCAGCCCGGCCACGAGCGCGGCGCCGAAAAAGAGCATGCTGTGCTTGTTGAGCAGCGCCACCCCGGCCAGAACACCGAAGGGGACCCAGAGCTCGCGGCGGCCGCCGGCGATCATGCGCAGCAGCAGCCAGGCGCAGCCCATCCAACAGAGCGGCTCGAAGATGTTCATCGAATAGAAGCTGCCCACGGCAAGATAAACAGGCGCCACGCCGCAGGCCAGCGCCGCCAGGAACTGGGCGAAGGAAGAGCCGCCCATCTCCTTTGCCAGCCGGCCGCTCAGCCAGGCCAGCGCGGCCACGGCCAGGGCCGGCACCAGGCGCAGCGCCAGCAGCGAATCGCCGAACGCCAGGCGCAGCAGGCGCAGGATTGAGATCGACAGGGGCGGGTGGTCGACAAAGCCCCAGGCCAGGCGGTCGCTGCAGGCGATGTAGTAGAACTCGTCGCGGAACATGCCGAAGCCGCCGGAAAGGACGGCCGGGAGCTGCACGGCCATGACCCCCACGGCGACCCAGAACCCCGGCGACAACGACGCCAGAAAGGATGAGAGCCTGTTCGTTCTATTCATGCATGAATCATACCCGAATCAGGGGCCGGCTGGCAACGGCATTTTGCAGGCAAATAAATTATGACCCATCCAGAAAGACGATCGCCCCTAGAAATCCTTGGGCTTGATCCCGGGCGCCATGTAACGCCGCCAATATTTCGTCAGCGACGTGGCCGAGAATAGTTGGTTGATCCATTTTATCCTTATCAGCCAGAATACCAGTCCCGATATGACAAAAAACAAAGTCAATGATATTCCCCAGTCGATGATAAAATCCGCTGGTTTCATTAGTGAGGAAGGAATGTAAGAATTGAATATTGCCAGCAGCAACGCGATGGGCAGGAACGAACTGACAACCGGAATGATCACGGCAAGGAGATGCGAAACCTGGATGGCCCGGCGCGGGCAGACATTGATGCAGCGCATGCAGCTCTCGCAGGTGAATTTCCAGAAAGGCCGATTATCCACTATCCGGATCGAGGCGGTCGGGCATTTCTGCTCGCACAGCCTGCAGGTGTCGCAGTCGGTCGCGGCGATGAATACCTTGGCGAGAAAGAAGCGGCCGTACAGGAAATACATGAACGCGACCGGCGCCAGCGCCATATCGACCGGCAGCATGACGAGGACGTTGGGGCGGAAATAGGCCCGGCCCGAGAGGATCCTTTCAGAAAAGCCGTCCACCCGGACACAGCAGCGCGCGAGCAGGGCGGCGACCGCGGCCGGGTTGTAGCCGGGATGGATCGATATCCAGTTCGAAGGCATGTCCAGGGGCAGCAGGCCCCGGATGCGGAATCCCTTGCCGAGCAGGATGAGCGCGGGCAGCAGCTGGGCGATCCCGCTCACCCCGGGCAGGAACAGCTTGCCGATCTTCGAGCCCGCCCGGGTGTTCATGAGAAACACGTCGCATCTCTCCCTGCCCGGGAACTTGAATATGAATTTCAGCATGATCCAGGGAATGCCAAAACCGTGGGTCGGGTAGCAAAAGCCCAGCAATCTTTTCCCCGCGGCGGCAGGAACCGCTATCTTCTTGATGCGGTCTATGGAGATCAAATTGGTTTGCCGGCCTTTTTTTTTCGCGCTTTCCGTGATCCAGCGGCTCGCCGTCAGGGCGTTCCCCGTGCCGCTGAAATAATATATCGTCACATCGTCATACATCAATGAAAACATGGCCAGGACGCGCATCGCCCGAATCGCGCATACACCCTAGCGGATCCAATGTCGCCCGGCAAGACCCGGCGCTTTTGCCTCTTTCTATCAGGATTTCCATAAAAACTCAAGCGGTTTGCCGAGACGCGCCCCCGGCTTCAAGGTGGGAAAACTGGGCACCGGAGAGTTACGGCAAAAGCTAATTGTCCGCCCCGTAGCGCTGCTCGTCGGCGGCCACTACACATTCACCGCCGGAAAAATCTGAGGGGAAAGACTCCAATTTTATGATGCAGGACCTGGCCCCAATTCCCTCTTGAATCTTTATTTACCGCACCTTGGGTTTGAAATTGCCTTCATTCCACATTCTCGTGACCCTGCCGCTGCCGTCCGTTTCAAAGACGGTTTCCTCGGCCGCCGGTTCGCCGTCGCCGCCGACGGCCCTGAACCGGTTCCCCTCGATGTGTTCAAGCACTTCCAGTCCTGCGAGCGGATTGCTGGTCGGGAATTCCACCATGGCCAAGCCGCCCTGCCAGAGCAAAACCGCGCACTCCCCGCCCCAGGGATACGAGCTGTACGTTCCCTCGTATTTTTTCAGCGCGGGATCGGGCTGTTTTGCCGCAGCGGGCGCTGCCAGCGCCTCGGCAACGGCCGGAGCCACGATCTCGCAGGCGCGCTGGGCGTATATCCAGGAGTTCACGCCGGAAGAGTTGGTCAGAAATACCGCCGCGATTTTCTCTTTCGGCTGCAACGTAAGCTGCGACCGGTACCCCGCGCAGATCCCGCCGTGCCCGGCGTAGATTGTCCCGTTGCGGTTCCAAACGGTGAATCCCAGCCCCCAGGTGTTGTCCGGGTCCATCCATTGGAACCGCTGCATTTCCCTCAGCGTGTTGGCGCGCAGGATTTCCTCCTTTCCGCCCCCGAGAAGGCGAAACTGCCAGGATGCGAATCGCGCCAGGTCCGCCGCGGTCGAGGAAAAGCCCGCCGCCGGCGCGATGCCTTCGGCCTGAAAAAAAGGCATCTTGTTCATGATGCCTTCGCGCGTAACGGATGAATAGCCGGCGGCGAGCCGGCCGCCCCTGTGCTCTTCGGGGAGCTCCGGCCGGGTGTCGCCGAGGCCGAGCGGCACAAGTATTTTCTCCTTGACATAATCGGCATAGTCCCGGGCCGAAACCCGGGCGACGAGCTCCCCCGCCAGGGCAAAACCCAGGTTGGAATATTGAAAATGCGTGCCGGCGGGATAGACGGTTGCCTGGTCAGCCAGCGACTTGATGATCTGTTCCCTATCGGGAAATTCGGAATACGGCG
>JADFDP010000059.1 GCA_018262835.1 Candidatus Aminicenantota bacterium | reverse complement strand
TCGAACTTGTGGCCGCCGTCGTAGCGCACCTTGTTTCCCAGCAGGCAGGAGCTGATGCCCAGTTTGATCTTTTCTTCCATCGTACCCCCTCGAGACCCGGCGGGTCAGTCGTCGGCCAGGGCGAACAGGCAGAACGTGCCCGGGCCGGCATGGGCGCCGAGAACCGCCGCGCCGACCACCTGGTAGACGGCGGAGATCTTCAGGGGCGATTTGGCCAGCTCATCCTCGAGCTGCATGGCCGCCTGCGGGTTGTCAGTGTAAACGACCCCCAGGGAATAAGCCTTGCCCGGGTCAAGCTTTTTAAGGAAGCGGCGCGCCACTTTTTTTTCCTTGTTCCTGGCGCTGAAGAGCATCCCCTTTTTCACCAGCACCCCTCTTTCAAAAGCCACCAGCGGCTTGATCCCCAGCAGGCGCGTGAGGAAACCGGCCAGGGGCGGCAATCGGCCGCCGCGCACCGCATATTCCAGGGATTCGACATATCCCAGCGAAACCACGTCCCCGCGCCTGGCCTCGATCTCCGCCGCGGTCGACTCCAGGTCCCGGCCCCGGCGCAGGAGCTGCAGGGCGCGGCAGAGGAGCAGCCCGCTGCCGGCCGAGACGTTGAGCGTGTCGATGATGCGGATCCTGGCCTGATCCGCGGCGGGCAGAAGGCGCAGCGCCGCCAGCGCGTTTTGATAAGAACCGCTCAGTCGGGAAGAAAGACTGAAAAACAGAGCCTGCCGCTCCCGGGCCAGGGCCGATGCGAAGGCGGTTTTGAAATCGAACGGCGCCGGCTGCGAGGTCTTGACCACCAGGTCCTTTTCGCTGCGCATGCGGCGATACAGTTCTTCCTTGCCAATCTCCAGGCGGTCGCGAAAATAGCGGTCGTTCAGCAGGATCTGCAGGGGAACGATGGCGATGTTCAGCGCTTTTTCCGTTTGCTCCGGGATATCCACGGCCGAATCCATGAGCAGGGCGACCGCGATCCCCGGGCATGGCTCCTCGGGCTTACGCAGCGAGTCAACCTTGCGGGATACGATTTCTCCGTGCCGGGCGAGCTCGCTTTCCACGTTTGCAGGGCTGTCGGTGTGGATGTGCAGGTGAAACAGGTCGGCGTCGCCGGCAACGAGCAGCGAATCGCCGTGTTTTTGCAACAGCTCCATGAAAAAATCCCGGCCCCGGCCGCGGGGGCGGAGCACCCATTCGGCGCAATAAGCCAGGGGGGAAACTTCCAGCTCCTGCGGTTCCCGGTCGAAAGCGCCGGCTGCTTCCGCAGGCCCAGCTTCGCTCCGGCCGCTGACGGCCGCGGCCATGCCCTTGAAGAACAGAAAGAATCCCAGCCCGCCGGCATCGACCACTCTGGCTTTCCTCATTTGCGGCAGAATGTCTCTTGTTTTTTCCACGATCTCCTTGGCCTTGATGATCACTTTTTCGAATATCACGTGATACTTTTCGCCGCTCAAGGCCAGGCGCTTGAATTCCTCGGCCGTGTGGCGCAGCACGGTCAGGATGGTCCCTTCCTTGGGCTGGGCGATGGACCCGTAGGTCTCGTGCACGGCTTTTTCCATGGCCAGGCTGAAATCGGCCGGGCCGATGGTGGCCTGGCCCTTCAACGCCTTGGCGAAACTGAAAAAAAACTGCGAAAAGATCACGCCGGAATTGCCCTTGGCCGACATCAGCATCACCGCCGCCAGCCGGGCGGCCAGGTCGTCCAGGCGCGGCTCGGCCATGGCGTCGATCTCATCGTAAACCGGCCTCAGAGTATGGACCAGGTTGTCGCCGGTGTCCCCGTCAGGGACAGGGAAAACATTGATCCGGTTGAGAAGCTCCCGGTCCTGGAACAGGTGCTCCATGCCGCGCTTGCAGATATCCTTGAACTTCTCGGCATCGATCTCCTTCATGGCCGCTCCCTGATCTCCTCCATGTCGGCCCAGTTCAGGCCTTTTTTCAAGCTGATCTTCAGCGGCACCTCAAGTTTCAGGGCGTTTTCCATTTCGTTTTTCACCACGGCGATCAGTTTTTTTTCTTCGCCGGCAGGGTATTCAAAAACCAATTCGTCGTGCACCTGCAGGATCAGGCGGCTTTGCATGGGGCGCAGATGCTCGTGGATGCGGATCATGGCGATCTTGATGATATCGGCGGCGCTGCCCTGGATGATGGTGTTGATGGCCATGCGGTTGCCGTTCTCCTTGACCGTGCGGTTGGAGCTCAGAATTTCGGGAATGGGGCGGACGCGGCCGGAAATGGTCCTCACCTCGGGATCCTTCTCGGCGTCCGCGATGACCTTGTCCATGAAACGCCTGACGCCGCTGTACTTTTCAAAATAACGGTCGATGAATTCCTTGGCCTCGGCATAGCTCACGCCGAGTTCCTTGGCCAGGGAAAAGGCGCCGCTGCCGTAGATGATGGAAAAATTGATGATCTTGGCGCGCCGGCGCAATTCGCCCTTGGCGGCCGAAAAAAGGTCGGCGGCGAAGACCCGGTCGGCGGTGTGCTGGTGGATGTCCAGCCCTTCAGCAAAGGCCTGCATCAGATTTTCATCCCCGGAAAAATGGGCCATGACCCGCAGCTCGATCTGGGAATAGTCGGCCGACAGCAGCAGCCTGCCGGGGGCGGCGACGAAAGCCCGCCTCAGGTTGAGTCCCGCGGTTTCCCCCACGGGAATGTTCTGCAGGTTGGGATTGGACGAAGAAAGCCGGCCGGTGGCCGTGACCGTTTGGTTGAACGAAGTGTGGACGCGTCCGTTTTCGGAGCAATTTTCCAGCAGGCCCTGGACGTAGGTGGAGTGCAGTTTTTTGTAGGTGCGGTAGGCAATGAGCTTTTCGACGATGGGAAAGCCCTTCAGCTCGTTCAGCACGTCGATGTCGGTGGATTGCGCCCTGGTCTTGCGGGTTTTTTTGCTCAGCGGCAGGTTCATTTTCTCAAAGAGCAGTTCGGCCAGCTGCTGGGAGGAGTTCAAATTGAATTCATAGCCCGCCAGCTCCTGGACCTCCCTTTCAGTCACGGCGATCTGCTCCTGCAAACGCGCGGCGGCCTTTTTCAGGAAGGCGCGGTCGATGCCGATGCCGTGCCATTCCATATCCAGCAGCACGTGAACCAGCGGCATTTCGATCTCGCGGTACAGGTCAAGCAAATGCTTGTCCCGCAGCTGCGGCAGCAGCTTCTCCAGCAATTGCCAGGAGCTTCGGGAATCGGCCACGCAGTAGCTCCCGACCCTCTCCACGTCCACTTCGGCAATGTTGACACGGCTTTTGCCCTTGCCGACCAATTCTTCAAAAGTGGTCTGCCGGACCCCCAGAAATTCGGCGCTCAATTCCTTCAACTGGTGGAAACGGCGGTTGGGAAAGAGAAGATAGGACATGATCATGGTATCATGCTCGATGCCGGCGGCCGGCAGCCCCTCACGGAGGAGGTGCAGCATGTCGAACTTCAGGTTGTGCCCGGTTTTCCTGATCTTCACGTCAGAGAAAATTCCGGCCATTTCATTTTTGAAATCGGCCAAAGTCAAATGGAAACGACCCGCGGCCGCGGCAGGAAACAAAAAGGGAACATAATGCCCGGCGCCGGCCACGAAGACCGACAGCCCGACCAGCTTGGCTTTAAAAAACTCGATTTCCGTGGTTTCGATATCCCAGGCGAAGCTTCCGGCCGACCGGATCTTTTCGGCGAGTTCCTTCAGCTGCGCGGTGTTTTCGATCAGGCGGGCGGATGGGCCAGGCTCCACGGGTCCATCCCTGGGAGCGGCGTCCATTTTTTTCAGCAGGCTGTTGAACTGGAAACGGCGGAACAGCTCCAGCAGGCGCTCATCGCTGCGGGGCGCAAAAGGCGGCACGGCCAGGTCGAGGTCCACGGCCGGGATTTTGGAAAAATCAAGCAGCCGGCCCCACAACTCGAAAAGGTGGAGATTGGCCCTGATCTTTTCCTGGAATTTAGCTTCGACCTGGTCCAGTCTTTCCAGCATGGCCGCCAGGCTGCCGTATTTTTCGATCAGCTTGGTCGCGGTTTTATCGCCGATGCCCGGGATGCCCGGAATATTGTCCGAAGCGTCCCCGGCCAGGGCCAGGAAGTCGACGATCTGCTCGGGGAAGACTCCGAAGAACTCCTTGACATCGGCGCGGTCCAGTTTGCGCTTCAACTTGGGATGAAAGATGAATATCCGTTCGCCCACCAGCTGGAACAGGTCCTTATCGGCGCTGAAGATCAGCACCTCGCTGCCGGAGGCGGCGAAACGCCGGGAAAGCAACGCGATGATGTCGTCGGCTTCCAGCCCCGGCTTTTCCAGGGAATGGATGCCGCGGCAAGCCAGGTATTCGCGGATGGCGGGCAGCTGCTGGATCAGCTCCTCGGGCGGCAGCAGGCGCTTGGCCTTGTATTCGGGATACAGGTCGCGGCGAAAATTCTTTTCCTTGGAATCAAAAGCCACCACCAGGCGGTCGGGCCGCAGTTCCTGGATCAGGCTTTCCACCCGGCTGATGAAACCGAAAACGGCCCCGGTGGGCTCGCCCTGGATGGTGCGCATGGCATGGTGGGAGTAGAAGGAGCTGAAAACCAGGTACATGCCGTCGATGAGGAGAATGTTTTCGGGCATGAATCAGGGGGTTTCGTCGCTTAAATATTCCAGCACCATTTCATCAAGGGTCCGGTCTTCGATATCCTGTGTGTCCATGGACATCAGGTGCGAGAACCGCCCCTCCTTCAACTCGCCGATGACCTGGTCGTGCTGGCTTTTCATCAGGTTCTTGACCTTTTTGTTTTTCTCTGCCGCGGTCAGCAGGTGGGCGTAGGAGATGCGGCGGGAGAGCAGGATCTCGCCATGGAGGTAAACCAGGGTCTCGATCAGGGGATTGCCCTGGCCCTTGTCCTCGGTTTGGATATGAAAGACTTCCTGGCGGTATTTGATATCGGTATTGTAGCCCACATTCATGGTTCCATCATAAATAAAATTCGATTCACTGTCAATATTTATTGCAGCGATCTATTGTGACGAGTAACAAGTAACAAGTGACAAGGAGGAAGCTGCGGCAATTTTTCGCGGTTTTATTTTGCATCTCACTGGTCACTCGTCACTTATCACTGAAAACTTTTTGTTTTGGACGAAGGCGCGGACCCGGCGGTAAATGCCGCCGCTGTTCAGGCCGAAGTGCTCCAGCAGCTCCTCCCGGGAAGCGAGGGGCATGGCCCCGCCCCCGACCGCCAGGGTGAGGAATTCGTGCCCGTTCGGCCCGCGCTCCAGGAATTCCCTGTGGATGATGGAGGCAAAACCGCCCCTGGCCGTTCCATCCTCCAAGGTGACGATCTTGCCTATCCCGGCCGCCAGGGAAAAGATCAATTCCCGGTCCAGCGGCTTGATGAAACGGATGTTGACCACGGTGGCTTCGATGCGGTCCTGGCCGGCCAGCCGCTCGGCCGCTTCCAGGGCGCGATACGCCAAGGGGCCCACGGCCAGGATCAGGACCCCGGTGCCCCGGCGCAGCACTTCCGCCTTGCCCTCGGGGATTTCGACCAAGTCCTTGTCCAGCCCCAATCCCCGCCCGGGTTCCTTGGGATAGCGGATAAAGACGGGCTTGGCCAGGCGAATCCCCGTGTAAACCATGTGCTGCAGCTCATTTTCATCCTTGGGCGCCATGAGCACGATGTCCGGGATGGGATTCAGCAGGGCGATGTCGTAAAGCCCCTGGTGGGTCGGGCCGTCGCCGCCGACCAGTCCGGACCGGTCCAGGCCGACCAGCATGGGAATGCGCATCAGCGAAACATCGTGAATGATCTGGTCCATGGCACGCTGCATGAAAGTGGAATAGACGCCCAGCACCGGCTTGAATCCGCCCAGGGCCAGGCCGCCGGCGAAATCGAACATGTATTGCTCGGCGATGCCCACGTCGAAGAAATTATCCGGGAATTCCTTTTGCACCACGTCCAGGCCGGTGCCTTCGGGCATGGCCGCGGTCAGGGCCACCAGCTGGCGGTCCCGGCCGACCAGGCGCAGGACCGTCTGCCCGAAAACTTCCGAATAGGAGGGATTCTTGCAACCGCCGATGAACTTGCCGTTTTCGATATTGAAGGGGGCCGATGAATGAAAGGAACTGGGGTCCTCGCAGGCCGGCACGTAGCCCTGGCCCTTGCGGGTCACCACATGCAGCAGGACCGGAAAATCGTGTTCCTTGGCCTTTTCGAATTCCTTGAGCATCTCTTTGAAATCATGGCCGTTGACCGGGCCGATGTATTTGATGCCCAATTCGTCAAAAAGCGAACCGGGGACCATCATGGTGCGCATCAGCACTTCTATTTTTTTGGCCAGTTCGTACAGCGAAAGGCCCAGGCCGGGGATCGATTTGAGAATATTCTGGATCACTTCCTTCATGCGGATATAGGGCCGGCCGGAAACCAGGTAGTTCAAGTGGCGGGAGATGCCGCCGACGTTGGGAGAGATCGACATCTTGTTGTCGTTGAGAATGATGATCAAACGCTGCTTGACCTGGCCGATGTGGTTCAGGGCTTCCAGGGCCACGCCGCCGGTCAGGGCTCCGTCACCGATCACGGCGACGATATGGAACTTTTCGCCGCGGCGGTCACGGGCGATGGCCAGGCCCGATGCAAAGCCCAGCGAGGTCGAGGCGTGGCCGGTATTCAGCACATCGTACTCGCTTTCGGCGCGATCGGGGAAACCGAGCAGCCCGCCCTTTTTGCGTATGGAGAATATCTTTTCACGGCGGCCGGTAATGATCTTGTGGGTGTAACTCTGATGGCCGATGTCCCAGATGATCTTGTCCCGGGGAGCGTCGAAAACCCGGTGCAGGGCCAGGGTCAGGTCCACGACCCCCAGGTTGGACGACAGGTGCCCGCCGTTCCGTGCAACCACCTGTACCAATAGATCCCTGATCTCCTCTGACAAGCGGGACAGGTCCTCCAGGGCAAGTTCCTTGATATCGGCGGGCGAAAGGACCTTTTCGAGCAGTGCCATTATTGGCTCCGGTACAGCATGCTTTTCATCAGGAACAGGAAGGGGGGAAAATCGATCTGCAGCTCGCCGATCCATCCATCCGCTTCACGGTAATAAGCGTCTATTTTCTCCTTGACGGCCGGTTCGCCGAAATACAGAACGGCGTTGGGGCTGCGGTTGGCCTGGTCCTTGCGCAATTTTTTGCCGGCCAGTTCTTCGGCGCCGGTGACGTCCAGCAGGTCGTCGGCCAGCTGGAAACCCATGCCCAGGGCGATGCCGGCCCGGGCCAGCAGCTCCTGGCGAGCGGATGCGAAATCGGCCACCTGGGCTGCGGCCAGCAGCGAGCCCTTGATCAGCTCGGCCGTTTTCAGGCGGTGGATCTCGCCGATGGCCCCGGCATCGCCCCTGAATTCCAGATCCAGGGCCTGCCCCTGGGCCATGCCCTCCTTGCCGATGCAGCGGGTGACGATCCCCATGATGGCCACGGTCTTTTCGGCAGGCAACGGGGCGGCAGCGATCTTTTCAAAAGCGAAGGTCAACAGGGTGTCGCCGGCCAGCAGCGCCATGGCTTCATTGAATTTTTTGTGGACCGTGGGCATGCCGCGGCGCAGATCGTCGTTGTCCATCACCGGCAGGTCGTCATGGATCAGCGAATAGGTGTGGATGATCTCCAGGGCAGAGGCCAGACCGATGAAGCGTTGCCCATCCTTGCCGCAGGCATCCAGCAGGGTCAGGAACAGCAGCGGCCGCAGGCGCTTGCCGCTGACCGTCAAGGCATAGTGCATGGCGGCTTCCAGCGTGCCGTTCCGCGGCTGGATGCGCGCCAGCAGCTCGCGGTCGACCGCCGCGGTCAGCCTTTGCAGGTATTCATTCATGGTCAGGCGATTCGAAGTCGGCTTCCTGCAGGTCGCCCTTGGCGTCCTTCTGCAGTATTTTCACTTTTTTTTCAATATCGTTGAGCTCCTTTTTCATCTGCCCGCTCAGCTTCATCCCTTCTTCATACAGGGCGAAGCCCTCCTGCAGGGGCACTTCAGGATTCTCCAGTTTTTCCACGATGGCTTCGAGTTTTTTGAGCGCGACTTCAAAATCGAGCGTCTCTTTTTTCATGGTTTACTCCTTGATCACTTTGGCCGCGGCGGAACCGCGGGCAAACCGGATCGAGATCCTTTCATCCGCGGCCAGAACGGACGCATCCTTGACCAGCCGCTGGTTCTGGTCGGTGGTGATGGAATAGCCCTTGGCCAAGACTTTTTCCGGGTTCATGCCGGCCAGCTTGGAATCCAGCAGCCCGATCCTTTCCCGCCGCTGCCGCAGCCGTTCGCCAAAACGCGTGTCGACTTGCATGCCCAGGTTCCGCACCTGCAGGTCCCTGTTTTCGAGCATGGCGCCCATGTCAAAGGCGGCGAAGCGCTGCGCGGCCCGGTTCCACTGACCGAGCCTGCGGTTCAGGGACTGCTGGAACAGGCGGATCAGGGCGAATTCGCCGCTGTCCAGCCGCTGGGCCAGCTCCTGCAAGCGGCCGGGGAATTCGGCCAGGCTTGAATCCATGAGCAATTGCGCCAGAATGGATTTTTTTTCGTGCAGCCGCGATTCCATGTGGCGCATGATCCCAAAGCGCAGAAAATCGATGCGGTTCAGGAATTCGTCCTTTTTCCCCACCACCAGTTCGGCCGCGGCCGACGGCGTGGCGGCCCGCAGATCGGCGACAAAATCGGCGATGGTAAAATCGGTTTCATGGCCGACCGCGGAGATGACCGGGATCTGGCTGCGAAAGATGGCCTCCACCACGGGCGCCTCGTTGAAGGACCACAGGTCCTCATAGCTGCCCCCGCCCCGACCCACGATCAGGACATCCACCTTGTCGTCCGCGCCGGCGTCATTGAAATGTTCGATGCCGGCAGCGATCTCGGCGGCGGCTCCCTCTCCCTGCACCTTGGCCGGGAAAATGACGATGGCGATGCCCGGGAAGCGGCGGTGCAGGATGCGCACGATATCGCGCACGGCGGCCCCGGTCGGCGACGTGACCACGCCGATGCGGCCGGGGAGCAAGGGCAGGGGCTTCTTTCTTTGCCGGTCGAAATATCCTTTTTCCTGGTAGGCTTTTTTCAACTTTTCCAGGGCGGCGAAAATATCGCCGATGCCCTGCAGGCGCATGTTGCTGGCAATGATCTGCATTTCGCCGCGCAAGGGATAGACGGAAAGCGTTCCCTGGACGATGATCTGCTGGCCGTTTTCCAGCTTGGCCAGAGCGCTCTTTTGCAGCTGGCCGCGGAACATGACGACCTTCATGGCCCCGGCGCCGTCCTTGAGCGTGAAGTACAGGTGTCCCGAGCTGGCCAGGACCACGCCCGAAGCCTCGCCCAGCACCTGGATGGAGGCGAACTGGGTCTCCAGCGTCAGCTTGAGAAGCTGGGTCAATTCCGAAACTTTGTAGATCTTTTCCTCAATGGGATGCATGGTACTGATCATAGGCCCTTTCCGGTCGATCCGCGCATCCCGGAAAAAAGCGTATTTTCTCCATGCCCAATTATAGCGCATCGGCCGCCAGTCGGCAACTGGCCTGAAACATGCCGCCCAGGCCGGTTCTTCACGAAAATGGCGGATGCGGAGCCGTATTCGCGCCGCTTTTCTCCGGCGGCACGCCCGCAGGGAAACCGCCAGGCAATTTATTATCCCGGCCGCAGGCCTTTTTTTTTCTTGTAAAATATGTAAAAATAGCAATTGCGAATGCAAAAACAACGCCAAAACCCAGGTGCAACGAAAATGATCGCCAAAAGCAAAAAAAAACGCAGCGCCGCAAAAACAGTTTATGTCGCCATGAGCGCCGACCTGATCCATCCCGGACATCTCAATATCATTCATGAAGCCCAAAAATACGGCCGGGTCATCATCGGCCTGCTCACGGACAGCGCCATCGCCAGTTACAAGCGCCTGCCCTACATGTCCATGGAACAGCGCCGCATGATCGTGGAAAACATCAAGGGCGTTTCCCGGGTGGTCCTGCAGGAAACGCTGGATTACGTGCCGAACCTGCTGCGCCTGCGGCCCGATTTCGTGGTCCACGGAGACGACTGGCGGACCGGGGTGCAGCATGAAATACGCGACCGGGTGATTCGCACGCTGAAGGAATGGGGGGGGCGGCTGATCGAGCCCCAGTACACCCAGGGCATCTCCTCCACCCAGCTCAACAGCTCCCTGAAGGAGATCGGCACCACGCCGGGCACCCGATTGAAAATGCTGCGCCGGCTGCTGGCGGCCAAGAGCCTCCTGCGGGTGCTCGAGGCCTACAACGGCCTGGCCGGGCTGATCGTGGAAAAAACCAAGGTGACGGTCGAAAATGAAAAGCGTGAATTCGACGCCATATGGCTGAGCAGCCTGACCGATTCCACGGCCAAGGGCCGGCCGGACAACGGCAGCGTGGATTTCACCTCGCGCGTGCTCACCCTGAACAACATCCTGGAGATCACCACCAAGCCCATCATTTTTGACGGGGATTCCGGCGGCCTGACCGAGCATTTCGTGTTCATGGTCAAGACCCTGGAGCGCATGGGCATTTCCGCGGTCATCATCGAGGACAAAGTCGGATTGAAGGAAAATTCGCTGGTCGAAGGCCTGGGTTCCCAGCAGCAGGATTCCATCAGCGATTTTTCCAAAAAGATACGCGCCGGCAAAAAGGCCCAGTTCACCGATGACTTCATGGTCATCGCCCGCATCGAAAGCCTTATTCTCGGGGCGGGATTGGACGACGCCCTGCGCCGCGCCGAAGCCTATATCGCCGCCGGAGCCGACGCCATCATGATCCACAGCAAGAAAAAGAACGCCGACGACATCCTTGATTTCAGCCGCGCCTATTCTTCATTCAGCCAGCGCGTGCCGCTGGTGGCGGTCCCGTCCACCTACAGCCAGACCTATGAAAAAGAGCTCGCCGCCGCCGGCGTGCGCATCGTCATCTATGCCAACCAGCTCCTGCGCAGCGCCTATCCGGCCATGCTCCGCACCGCCGAATCCATTCTGCGCCACCAGCGGGCGCACGAGTCTGAAAAGGACTGCACGCCGATCAAGGAGATCCTCACCCTGATCCCGGGCGGCGAGTGAAGCGATGAACGCCGGCGATTTTATCCGCCGCCTGGGCCAAGAGTCGTTTTCGCCATTCATGGGAGTTCCCTGCTCCGTGTTCACGACCCTGATCCACCGCCTGGCGACCGTTCCGCAAGCCGAGCACACCATTTGCACCTCCGAAGGCGAAGCCATGGGCCTGGCCGCGGGGTTCGCCCTGGCCGGTCGCCTGCCCGTGGTTTATATGCAGAATGACGGCTTCGGCAATGCCGTCAATCCCCTCTCATCCCTGCAGCTGCTCTATCGCCTGCCGGCCCTGCTCCTGATTTCCTGGCGCGGCGAGCCGGGCCTGAAAGACGCCCCGCAGCACCGGGTGATGGGAGACAGCCTGCTCGGACTGCTGGGACAGCTCCAGATACCGCACCGGGTCCTGGAGCAGGGCGACGCGGCCCTGACGCAGGCGCTGGCCCAGGCCCGGGAGCACTGCCGCAGCGCCGCCACGCCGTTCGCCTTTATAATCCGCAAAAACTATTTCTCCGCCGGGGAAAAACCTCCCGCCCGCGCCGACGAAGGCCTCGCCCCGCGCCTGGATTACATCCGGCTGCTGGCCGCTGCGGCCGGCCCCCGGGACATCCTGCTGGGGGCCACGGGGTTTTCCGGCCGCGAGCTTCAGCAGTACACCGATCACCGGGGCCGGTTCTACATGATGGGCTCCATGGGCTGCCTGCCCGCCCTGGGATTGGGCCTGGCCAGCCGGCATCCGGATCGCACCGTTTTCGTGCTGGACGGCGACGGAGCCCTGCTGATGAAGCTGGGCTCATTGGCTACCGTGGGGCATTGCCAGCCAAGAAATTTCGTGCATATCGTATTTGACAACCAGGCCTACGAATCCACGGGCGACCAGCCGACCGTGGCCGCCGGGGTTGATTTCTGCGCCCTGGCCCGCGCCTGCGGCTACCCGGCCCAGGAAGAGGTCGCCACCTCCGCACGCTTCCAGGGCCTTTTGTCAGAGCTGGACACCGCGGCCAAGCCCCTGTTTGTCCACGTGCGCATCCGCAGCGGCACCCCGGCCGGGCTGCCGCGGCCCGAGCAGTCGCCCGAGCAGATGCGCGACGCCCTGATGACATTCCTGGGTTGAACCATGTGGCGCTACGCCAATCCCGTCGCCATCCATTGGACCGACGACCTGGCCGCACTGCTGCCGACCCTGATCTCGCCGGGGAAGGGCCTGCTGTTCGCCTACTCTTCCGGTTTCCTGGAAACAATGGATGCGGGCTTGCGGCGCGGCCTGCTGGCCGGGATCCCGGTATACAGCGAAATAGAGACCAACCCCACCCTGGCCCAGGTGCAGCGGGCCATTGATTTTGCGCGCCCGCTCGCCCCGGACTGGATCCTGGCCATTGGCGGCGGTTCGGTCCTGGATACGGCCAAGATCGTCCGCCTGGCCCTGGCCCGCGATTGCCCGCGCATCGATGATCTCCTGGATGCCATCCCGCCGAGGACGGCGGGCGGCCGCGGCCCGCAGCTGGTCGCCGTTCCCACCACGCACGGCACGGGCGCCGAGCTGACCATGTGGACCACGGTATGGGACAAGGAAAAAGGCAGGAAGCACTCGCTCTCACACCCCGGCATCTACCCGGACATCGCCGCCTACTGCCCGCAATTGACCCACGGCCTGCCCTTGCCGATTTCCTTTGCCACCACTCTTGACGCCCTGGCCCACGCCATGGAAGCGTTGTGGAATCGCAATGAAAATCCGGTTTCCGATGAAATGGCCTTCGCCGCCGTGAAACTAATCTCTGACAACCTGGAGGGGCTGGCAAATCCGGTTTCGGCGGAAGTCCGCGCCAATCTGCTGCGCGCCTCCCTTTTCGCCGGGCTGGCCTTTGCCAACACCAAAACCGCCGCCGCCCATTCCATTTCCTACCCACTGACGCTGCGTTGGGGCATTCCCCACGGCATCGCCTGCTCCATGCCCCTTCTGCCGCTCTGGCGCATCAACGCCCCGCACATCCCGGCCAAGGCGGAACGGCTGCGCCTTCTCCTCGGCGGCGAAGACGTCGCGGCGGCCCTGGCGAGGCTGCAGCGCTTTGTGGCAGACCGGATGCCGTATTCCCTGCGCGCTTACGGAGCCGGGCCCGCCGATCTGGATGCGCTGGTGCGGGAATCCTTCACCAAGGGGCGCATGGACAACAATCGGGTCGCCTTGGACCCGGCCGATGTGCGCGCCATCCTGGAAGCGATCCTCGATCCCCCGCGCGGATGAAATAAGACCAGCCGGCGGCGCCCCCCGCCATCCTTTGACATTTCTTCCCGCTGAGGCTATAATAAATCCAAGCAAGATGGCCAAAAATAAAGAGAAAAAAGACAATGCCTTTTATCAGGCCCAATTGAAGAAGGACCGCAAGGGCTTTTGGGTCCGCTTCCTCAACGTCGAAAAATGGATCGACCGGCCGCTGGCTTCCATCGTGGTATCGCTGGTTTTCCCCACCGCCATCACCCCGAACCAGCTCACGGTCATCGCCTTCATCATCGGCATCGGCTGCGCGGTCCTCTTCGCGCTGGGAAGCGCCGGCACCGTGTTCTGGGCGGCCGTGCTCTGCGAAATATCCCTGATCTTCGACTGCGCCGACGGCATGCTGGCCAGGGCCAGGAATACCTGCAGCCGCTTCGGCTCTTTCTTTGATCTGTTTCTCGACCGCATCACCGATTTCAGCGTGATCCTGGGAGTCACCATCGGTTTCTACCGCGCCGGCAACGGGGACAAGAACCGGCTGATCCTGGGCTTGTTCATCATTGGCCTGTATATGCTCCAGGTCAACCTCTACTATATCTCCAACCGTTTCCATGAAACGAAAAACGGCGAGAGCGGCGAGGGCCGGGCCCTGGGCATTTTTTATGTTTTTATCATGGGCCTGCTGAACCGCCTCGACCTGATCCTCTACGGCCTGCTGGCGGAAACGGTGTTAAACCTGATCTACCGGGTCAGTCACTTTTTACTGACAGGTTGGCGATCGGAACGGCAGCGGCTTCCCCTTTGACGGGCTGGCGTGATTTCATCCGCAACATGGGCACGAGGCCAATGACCGCCATGAGCAGATTCAGCAGCCGCCGCAGCAAAATGACCGCGATGCCGAACTTCAAGGGAATCCTGAAAATGGCGAATATGGGCAGGTAGCTCAGGTCATAGACCCCGATTCCGGCCGGGATCACGGGCACGATATTGGCGACGATGCCCAGGGTCGTGATCAGGAAACTCTTCAGCAGCGTGATCTTGCCCATGCCGAGGAAAAGGAAGCTCAGGTGCATTTCCGCCACCCAGAGCATGACCATCGAGATATACAGGATGAAGGAATATAGGAAAGGCCGGCGATGGTTTGAATAGAAATCGGCGATAATCTTGTCGGTTTCGATCAGGCGTTCCCGCTTCTGCTCGAAATATTTCGACTTGATGCGCAGTTTTTTCAATGAATCCAGGATCCAGATGAAGAGCCCTTTTTTTTGCTTCCGGAAAAAAACGAAAATGAAAAGGGCCATCAGCGCCGTCAACGACAGAAAAACGATCCTTTGCGTGGCGGGCATGCGGATGCGCACCAGGGTGATGAACAGGCCGAGGCTCATCATCAGGATGGTGGCGATCAGTTCGATCGTCTTGTCGATCACCACCGAGGCCAGCGCCTGGTTCTTGGGCACAGGGTGGAGCATCATGGCGCGGATGGCATCGCCCCCCAGCTTGGCCGACGGGGTGAAATATCCCATGGCATGCCCGGCCAGTTCGGCCCAGAACAGGGTGGAGAAGGAGGCTTGATCGCTGCTGCAGCGGGTGAGGACGAGCCGCCAGGATACGGTGCGTATGATCCAGAACAGGAAGCGCAGGAGAATGAGCAGCATGAGCCCGAACGGGGACAGGCGGCCGATGAGGCGCAGCAGTTCGCCGGGATTGGCGCGGATGATGAAGTAGATGAACATCCCCAGGCAGAGGATGGCGGAAATTTTAATTATTTTTTGCTGCATTGCCGGGTTGGCGCCGGGAATGGACTTCTGCCCGGAAAGGACAAGACGCGGTTTTTCCCTGCTGGAACGGGAAAAAGCGGCAACCATGCCCAAAATACCAGGCCAACAGGCGGGAAAGATGCTGTTTTCTGCACGTAGAGCAGATTGTAGGAGTGATTGCGACAAATGTCAACAATAATCGCAAGTCCCGACCCACATCGAAAATGACAAAATCGGCGGACTTATTTTAAATAAAAGTTGTAAATTGTATTTATTATACTATAATGTACACAGGAGAATACAATGGAACAAACATCAACCATGACGATCCGGCTATCTGAAGCCATAAAAAACAAGTTGGAGCACCTGGCCGCAGCCACAGAGAGGACCAAGGCGTATTTGGCCGCCAAGGCCATAGAGGAGTTCGTGGCCACACAGGAATGGCAGATACAAGCGATCCAGGAGGCGGTGAAGGAAGCCGATGCGCCTCAGGCTAGATTTATCGAGCATGCGGTCGTTGCAAAAAAAATCAGAACGCGGATGGCCCGCCGTGAAGGAAAATAATCTTGAAAATATACTGGCTGGAAAAAGCAGCCATAGATCTGGAAGAGGCGTATGAGTATATTTTATTTGATAATCCATCGGCTGCTGAAAACGAGGTAAACAAAGTTTTGGAGGCTGTTGAATTGATATCCATGAATCCCGCTTTGGGCAAGGCCGGCCGGGTCGCTAAAACTAGGGAATTGGTCGTGGCCGGAACACCCTATATCGTGATCTACCGCGTAAAAGACAACCGCCTGGAGATTTTGCGCATATTCCCTGGCGCGCGCCAGTGGCCGGACAAAAACAGAAAATAGCATGCTCAAGAAGCACTTT
>JADFDP010000058.1 GCA_018262835.1 Candidatus Aminicenantota bacterium | reverse complement strand
GTCGCGGAAAGGAAAAAGGAGTGGCAGGAAAGCAATAAGTAGCTGTATTATTTCAACCGCGAACCTCGAACTTCAATCTCTCTTTCCAATCCAGCTGGGCCGTCCGCCCCGATCCTGAATATGCCGCCGTTCTTAGACTCGATCCCGACCGGGCCCGGGCCGCGAACGTCTTTGACATCTTGCGGGCACAATTATAGAATGTCCGCAGGTCATTAAAAGATGAAGATCGATCCCAAACCAATCACCGGCAACTGGACGCACGGCTGGGCCCTGGACCAGCATACGGTCCGCAGCACTTCCAGCGGTTCCGATCATGTCGGCTTTCCCACATTCGCCACGGAGCGGACCGAGATCGGGGATGCGCTGTACAGGCTGAAGTACTGCGGCGAACGGGCGCAGGTCGAGCCCATCGCCCGGGCGGTTGTCGAATTCATCCGCGGCCGGCCCGAACTTGCGGATATCCAGGCCGTTTTGGCCGTGCCGCCGTCGGATACGGAGCGTTCTTTCCAGCCCGTGCCGGCGCTCGCGGCCCGCATCGCCGAGAAGCTCAACCTGCCGGCTCCCGACGACTACCTGCTGAAAATGAAGCGGACCCGGCCGCTGAAGAACCTGGCCGACAAGCGGCTGCGCCGCCAGGAACTGAACGACGCGTTCGCGACCGCCGACCCGCGCTTCGCGGACCAACACGTCCTCCTGTTCGACGACCTTTTCCGCTCCGGTGAAACCCTGAAGGCGGTGACCGTGGCCTTGCTTTTCCAGGGCAAAGCCGGCAAGGTTTCCGTGGTCACAGCGACCAGCACCAGGTCGAACCGATGAATACTTTGGAAGGAAGAGCATGGCATGCCCTGGCCGGGGCCAGGGGCGTCGGGCCCAAAACTTTGTGGCTGCTCGCCGGCTATCTTGCCAGCCGGAAGCAAACGGCCTCCTGGCTGCTCCAAAATCCCGGCGAATTCGAAACCGCCATGAGAGGAAGCAAGGCCAGCATCGCGGCGAACGATATCGCGGATCAGTTGAATGAGGATGCGGAGAAGTTCGACGGGCGGCTGGTGACCGTGCTCCATCCGCTGCATCATGATTTTCCCCAGCAGGTAAAAAATTTGAAGGACATGACTCCGCTCCCCGCCCTGCTGTACGTGAGGGGAAATGTCGCGATCCTGAACCGGTCCGGCGTGGCCATCGTGGGACAGCGGCAGGCGGGGGAGGCGGCGCTGGCCGCGGCCGCCGCCCTGGCTTTTGAACTTGCCGCCAGGGGGATCAACATCACCTCCGGCTATGCGGCGGGCATCGATGTCGCGGCGCACCTGGCCGCCCTGCGCGCGGGCGGGACGACCAGCATCGTTCTGGCCGAGGGGATCGACCATTTCCAGACCAAGCCGGAATTGAAGGACCATTTGACGGTGGATAATATTCTTGTGATCTCCCAGTTCGAACCCGGCGCCAGATGGGCGCCCTATTTGGCCATGACGCGCAACAAGCTTGTTTGTGCCCTGTCGAGCGCGGTCGTGGTGATCGCATCCGGGCCGGAGCGCGACGCCAGCGGCACGATGAGCGGCACATACGATGCCGGCATGTCGGCCCTGAAAATGGGCATCCCCGTCTTCGTCGTATCCCCGGGTTTTTTCGCCGATCCCCCGGCCGGCAACCGCCGGCTTATCGCCAAAGGCGGCCGCGAATGGGATCCCGCCACGGGAGCCGCTCCTATCCTTGCCGCCATCCGCTCCCTGGCCGGCCATCAGCCGCCGTTCAGGCAACTCCATCTCTTTGAGAAAACCGAGGACTAGCCGTTGCCGCATTTCATGGTTCATCCATGAAGTTGTTTTGGGAGACCGGGTACCTTTACTTTGTCCCGATACTTATTGACTCTCCTGTGGACCTTATAAGGCAAGATCTGAACCACGGCAATGGGCGGGCATGAGCTCTTTTAAGGCGGATTGGTCATGAGGGCATGCCAGACTATTGACATTTGAGGTCATTATCCACAAAATGCAGGCATGGGGAATATTGATTTGCCTGTCCATGACAAGAATTCGAGGCTGTGGCGCCATCGGGTGAGAATCGCCATCCTGATTGTATTTTGGGGTGTCCTCGTCCCCGACCTCCACGCCTGGTATGACAAGGTTCACACGCTGGTCATCCTTGAAGCCGTGCGCCTTCTCCAGCGGACGGACCAAACCCGCATCGTGCCCTTTTATAAAGAAATTGCTGAGCCCCGATTCCTCAAAAAACTGGGGATGGGGGCTTGGGCCGAGGACCATCAGCCTGCGGTGCGGGGGAACGAGAGGTCGTTCCGCCACTATTATGATCCCGACGCCGCCGAGGGGCAGAGGGGTTGCCCATTCTACTACCATTACTATGTCTGGGGCCCCATTGAAAACGCCAAGGTGGCCAAGCCGGTATCCGGCTGGTACGATGGCGCCAGGGATTGGGCTCTCAACGACATTAAGACCGGCAATATTTTAAATTGGGCCGGGGCGATCAGCGCCTACGACTACACGGACGAATCCAAGGAGGTCGCCTATTTCCGGCTCGGCCATGTCGGGCACCTCCTTGCCGACATGTCGGAATCGGATCACGCTTTGAACATCCCTCATCCGGGCAGCGGCAAGATCATCCCCGATACTCTTGAAGAAGTCTTCGGAGAGCCCATCCTCAGGCGGATTGATGCGAATCTGTCATATATTCCCTACCTGCCTGATGCGCTCAAGTATCTGTTGGCGCTGGATTACGCTATCCTGAAGAGCCTCTTTATCGGCAAAGGTCCGGAAGACAAGTGGATCGGTTATGAAGGCCTTATCGAAAATTCCGTGGATTTCGGCGCTGTCCAGGAATACTTCATGGAGGACGATCTCACTGCCGGGGGGATGGGCTATGTCCGCAAGCCTCGGATCGGGAATCCTCCCGAGCCCATGATCGCCGGGAATGAGGTTGAAAGATTTGCGACTCCAGAGGAATTCTTCGATGAATTGGCCCGACTGACAAAACGGGCCACGGCTCTTGCGGGCTTGACTGCGGCTCTTGGCTGTGCCGACCTTGAAGGATTCATGGACAATCGATTTTTCCCGACGCTGAGGCTCCTCCATGAACCGATCTACATCATCCCGACCATTCGCATGACCAACGAGGAAGATACAGGCCGGCATTACGCTTTGGCCTGGGATCTTCTGAAAAAAGCCGTCGAGTACGATGCCGGCCTGTTCGAGCTTTTCCTGGACGTCGTCAACCCGCCCCCCTATGTCCGGAGCCTCTCTCTCGTCCAAGGCAGCAAGGGGCGTTATGAAAGAGAGCTGAGCGACGTCACGGTGGACCGGGAGATCGAGCCAGCGAACAGGTTTTATCCTTCGGAACGAGAATCCTATCCGGTCGTCAGCAAGAGAGAGTGGGTTCTGCCAGACGAAGCGGATTTTGTCACTGGAGAGCGTGTCGATGTCACCATCGCCTTCGGACCGGTTTCCGGAGCCAGGTCCAAACCAATAGACCCGAACTCCGTGGTCGTGAAAATCGGCGGCCAGCTTGTTTCTGGGCGGCTGGCCGACGGCGGCACCTGGGAGGGGAGCTTTGTTCCTGAATTGCCGGAGGGCGTTTCGCAAAGGGACTTCAATATTGAGATTGCGGCCAAGGACATCTATGATCATTACCCCAGGCCGGGCCTTCCCGAAAGTGGCTACGAACTTGACGCGGAACCCGAGAGCCCAGCCAAGTCGACATTCCGCCCTCCTTATAATTGGGATCACTACAATCCCGGCGCGGATAGAAACCACACCATCAGGGTCAAGCGGGAGGAGGAGAAACGCGAAGAAGAAGAGCCTGCGGAAGAACGGGAACCCCGGGAGCCTACCGCCCCTGCCGATCCGCCTGCCAGGACCGCCTTCCTGATCTGGATTGACAAATGCGGGGAGGGACCCGGCGGCCGCATCCATGCCGGATCTCAAGGCGAGTTCGAATCCAAACTCCGTTGCTGCGATGAATGGCTCTTCGGGAAGTCCCAGAACTATGTCAGCAAACAAAGGATCAGCGGTCCATTTGCAACCCTGGCCGATGCCATCAAGGAAGGGTGCGGAATGATCTCTGAAGCCGGTTACAGAAATGTCCTGGGCTGGGGAGCTGTTCCATATGCGTCGATGGGAGGCGTAACCTATCTTCTTGATGAAGACCTGGCCGGAGCCTGCATCAAAAAGGATTCGCCCTGAGTTCTTGCCAAAAGCGGAGAGAGACGATGCCTAGAAATCAACCCTCTGAGAAGCAGCGATCCTCAAAACGGGGGAGTATTCTCCTTACCCTCATTCTCTTGATTCCAACCGCCGTGATAGACGAATCCGCTCTGGCATGGGCGCAGGATGCGGAGATGGTCCTCCAATTTAACTCCCAGGGAATCCCGGTCGAGAGCATCCAGGTCAATGATCGGACCATCGCGGCGCGTCTGGTTTACAAAGCAGGCGACCGCTTCACCCCCGAGCGAATTGAAAAAGAGATAGTCCTTTTGCTATCCGGGATCAGTGAACGCTTCCCGGATGCCGACCAAATCGTCCTGGATTCCTATATTGAGGATAAGCACATCAGCACGATAGAATGCCCGGTCCCCAAGGCCCTCGATCTTGCCAAGGGCAGAACCACCTTGACTGAGCTGCTGTCCGGCATGCGGATCACCCGTTTTTTAAACATTGAAGAAGAGCTTGCGGCGGTCCTGTCCGTCCGGATGCTCGCCCTGGAAGAAGACTCCCGCGGAAGTCAACTTCCCGAAAAAGTCCGGAAGGGTTCGGAGCGAAGGTCCGCCAGCCGGGATGTCAGCAGAACGGCCTCCTTAAAAACCCTGGGCTCGGGGCCCACTGGGATCGCGGGGGCCATGGCGGCCGCGACCCGGGATCCGCAATGGATTTTTATCACGCTCATCATCGGGGGAGCTTTTTGCCTGCTCCTCCTTGGGGCCATCATCGTGTTATGGAACAAAGGGCGAGAGCCGAAGCCGAAAATTTTTGCCCGACTCGATATTTATGGCCCGGATGACGATAAAAAACAGTTTGTCATTCAGGGCAGGCAAACGGCCATCGGGCGTGCTCCCGGAAACACCCTCGTGATCAATGACCCAAACGTATCAAGCCGTCACGCTGCGATCGTCATTTCGGGCCGGGATTTTATCCTCGAGGATTTGGGGAGCACGAATGGGACCTTCCTCAACGGCCGAAAGACGAACAGGGAAGCGCTCTATATTGGCGATGAGATTGCCGTCGGGGCAACGCGGATGATCCTGACCGATTGACATCAGGGGATATTGCGGCCCGTCCCATGTCCCGGTGCCTGCGCAGCCAGATGGTCGCCAATCGCAAGCCAATCCAAAAAAGTCCTTTTGCCTTAGAATAAAAACCTTCCTTCAATGGTTTTTCACAAAAAATCACTGCCGATTATTGACATTTCAGATCATTATCCCCAAAATGCAGGCATGGGAAAAATGGTGGCAAAACGATCAGAGTCGTTTGTTCGCCCGGAGGATGCCATGGATAAAATCAGAGGCTTTTTGCTATGCTTTCTCGGTGTTTTGCTGGCCGCGCTTCCCCTGGGCGCCCAAAAAGAGAGCCGGATCAAAATAATTTACACCGGTTTTGCCGACAATCTGGTCGTGGATGGCGGCCGGCTAGAACATACATTGGCCCAGCATTCATCAGCCGCGCGCTCGGCGGCCTTGCAGCTGTCGGCCGGGCAAATGCGGCTTTTCGAGGATTGGCTCGGCCGCTGCCGGGTTTTTTCCCTGACGGCGCCGGACGTGCTGATTTCCGATCCCAATCACCCGGGCGCCCAAGAGTACAACTCGCTCCTGGTAGAATATGGCGACGACAAGATCGATCTTTTCTGGAGAGGGGTCAGCAGTTGGAAGGATGCCGCCCAGAAAGAACTGCTGGAGAGGGCGCTGGATGAATTGACGAAATTGTCCATTCGCCTTTTGCGCGAGGTCGGCATGCTGTAGCCGTCGCTGGGCCGGCCCTGAAAACTTCAATTCCCGTTACCAACAGATTCCCAGCGCCTTTTATTCCGCATTTCTGATAGCGGCTGTATGCCGGCGCTGCCTTTTCTCTTGTCGTTTCTGGCGGATTGCCTTTGATCCATGAATCGATTGCGCTGATTAAAGTATGCGCTTCCGGGCACAGCAAATTTGTCGACCACAAAAGCGGATAAGCACCTGTCTTTTTAACTGGATCGGAAAAATAGCTTTTGCTTGCGCAAGCGAGAATGATCAATTCTCTGTGTCTCGGGTCGGCTGGAGATGGACTGCCTTCCAGGAAAAAATCCATGAGTCCGTTGTGGCCCGCATAACAAATCAAGTCGGCGTTTCCGCCGGCTTCGATTTCTGCTGAATCGCTGCCGCCATGCGATCTCCCTGGATCACTTTTCGTTCTCCAGCGGGCGCCAATCCTGCAGAACCAGGGCCTTGGCCTGGGTGACAAAGACTTTCCAGCCCCGGCTGCTGACGTACTCCCAGTAAGGTTCCGGCTGGGGGGGATTGCGGTTGAGGCGATGCTCCAGGGCCGGCAGGCGGTATTCTTCAGCGAACCTCCGCGCCAGCTGCTCGGCCGAGAGGGAGGCGGAGTCAAAAAGTCTGTCGACCAATCCCGGGTTGAAGCAGATAAAACGTAGTGCGCCGTCATGGCCGCCGACGGTGATATCCATTTTTTCATCGCGGTCCGTATGCGCCGAAAAACTGTCCCACTGCCGCCACTGCAGCGGGCGGAATCGACTTCCCTCGACCCGGCGGTACATCGCTTCCACCCGCTGGATTGCTTCGCTCATGGGCATCCCCAGAAAAAGACCTCTGATCTTGATACTCTGCGGGCTCCTGCCGCAAGAACAAAAAACCAGTAACCATGCCAGCATGAAGAGAACAACCATCCTGTCTTTTCGCTCCGGCATGATTTTAAAACGACCGACAGGGGGAAACATTTTATTTCGTGATCGCATTTTAGGCGCCTTCAAGAACCTGAAGAAACCAGATTACCTTTTTTTAAATTTATTTTCAAGGGTTAGAATCAGGAATGGTTCCCGGCCCGATTGGAAGGATTCATCGCTTTTGCAGCCAGCGATTCACCTTGTTCCCAAAACTGCCTGCCGGCACCTGGAAACGACTTCAGCTACAGAGTCATAAAAAAAGCAATCAAGTTTTGCACCGCCTACTTTTGAGGAACCAGAAAACAGCCGAAACCGACGGCGAAGAACAGGTAGACCGCGGCAATGCCCCAGCCCAGCGGGTTCAATACCCCCCGCAACAGGAGCACCAGGGTGGCCGCGAGGGCGATGGCGTCGTAGGCGAAAAGGTTCCAGACGATCGCCCGGCGCGCCAGGCTTTCCTCAGCGTTCCTGGCCAGCCAGGTCAGCAGGAGATTGCCCATCAGCGCCGCCCCGTATTCCCTGGCCGTCAATGCCGATCCCGTGCAGTAGGCGGTGCCGAGCAGGCCCAGGATCCAGGCCGGGAAAAGCAAAAGCACGGGACCAAAGCCGAGACAGACTGCGGCTTTGATCGTCATCAAGGTTTTAAATTTCATTCTCCCCCCCTTATGATGGTTGTATTGCGGATTTGTACAAATTAGCCCAAGGCCATTTCAAAAACATGCGCGCGTCCATAGCCATATTTTTCTAGAAGAAATTACTAAGCTTGTTTCCATCTCCCTTCCACTTCGTGCCCAAGGATAGAGCAATGTTCCAGGCAAAGTCAAGTGAGGGAGCCGGGGACGGGCCAGCAGCTGCCGATGACGTTTCTCAGCTATTTTTTCGCCGCGGCGATCGCCAGCGCCTTACGCTCCTCCAGGTACTCCCAGCGCAGGTAGGCGGCGTGCAGCTCTTTTTCCAGTTCCTGCAGGCGCGCATTGACCATGGCGACGTCGCTGCTTTCGCCGCGGTAAAAAGCGGGATCGGCCAGGGACCGGTAGAGCAGTTTCTTTTCCGCTTCCAGCTGCTCCAGTCGCGCCGGCAGGGCTTCCAGCTCCCTTTCTTCCTTGAAGCCCATCTTGACCGCCGCGGCCCGGGGCCTGGGGGGAGGTTTAGGGGAGGGTTTACCGGAAGCGGCAACCTGGGGGACTTCTCTCCGGCGCAGCCAATCGTCGTAGCCGCCCACGGTTTCCCCGATCTTCCCCTGGCCGCTGAAAACCAGGGTGCTGGTCACTACATTGTTTAAAAATGCCCGGTCGTGGCTCACCAGCAGCAGCGTTCCCTTGAAATCGAGCAGCAGCTCTTCCAATAGCTCCAGGGTCTCGATGTCGAGGTCATTGGTGGGCTCGTCCATGACCAGGACGTTGGCGGGCTGGGTGAACAGACGCGCCAGCAGCAGACGGCAGCGCTCGCCGCCGGAAAGGGATCTGACCTTGGTCCGCGCCCGCTCGGGCGTGAACAGGAATTTCTGCAGGTAGCCGATCACGTGCTGCGTGCTGCCGTTGAGGGTCACCGTGTCGTTGCCTGCCGCCACGTTGTCGAAAACTGTTTTCTCGGGGTCGAGCTGATCGCGCAGCTGGTCGAAATAGATGACCTCCAGGTTGGTGCCCAGGCGGACGCTGCCGTGCTGAGGGGTCAATTCGCCCAGCAGCAGGCGCAGCAGGGTGGTCTTGCCGCAGCCGTTGGGCCCGATGATGCCCACGCGGTCATGGCGCAGAATGGTTGTCGAAAAATCGCGGATCACCGCCTTCCCGGGGTACTCGAAGCGGACGTTCTCCGCGGCCATGACCAGGTTGCCGGAGCGCTTGCCCTGCTGCAGCGTCATCCTTGCCCCGCCGGGCTGCTCCTGGCGCTGCCGGCGCTTGGCGCGCATTTTCAGCAGCATGTTGACGCGGCCCTGGTTGCGGGTGCGGCGGGCCTTGACGCCCTGGCGCAGCCAGGCCTCCTCGATCGACAGCTTCTTGTCGAATAGGCGGTTCTGGCTCTCCTCGATCTCCAGGCTCTCCTCCTTGCGCTTCAAGAAGGTCGCGTAGTCGCACTGCCAGTCCAGCAGCCGGCCGCGGTCGATCTCGATGATGCGGCTGGCCAGCTTTTGCACCAGCAGGCGGTCGTGGGTGACGATGACGATGGTGCCGCCGTAAGTGACCAGGAAATTTTCCAGCCAGGTGATGGCGTCGACATCCAGGTGGTTGGTGGGTTCGTCGAGCATGAGGATATCGGGCCCGGCCACCAGCGCCTGGGCCAGCAGGGTGCGCCGCTGCAAGCCGGTGGACAGGGAGGAGAACTCCGCTTCGGCCGGCAGCTGCATCCTGGCGATGACCAGGTCGACCTGGCGGTGGATCTCCCAGCCGTTTTCCGCGTCCAGCTGCTGCCCCAGGCGGTCCAGGCGGGCCAGCAGCCGGGGGTCGTCCCCGCCTGGATCGGCCAGCCGGGCGCTGGTGTGATGGTAGTCGGCCAGGAGCTTGCCTTTGGCCGCCAGCCCGGAGGTGACGATGTCGATGACCGGGCCGGCGATGCCGGCGGGGATCTCCTGGTCCAGGCGGGCGGTGGCGATGCCCTGGCTGCGGCTGACCGAGCCGCTGTCCGGGATGAGCTCGCCGTTGATCAGCTTCATCAGCGTGGTCTTGCCGCTGCCGTTGCGCCCCAGCAGGCAGACCCGTTCATGGCGTTCGATATTCAGGTCGATACGGTCCAGCAGCAAGAAGCCGCCGTAGCCGACACATACGCCTTTAACGCTGAGCAGTGCCATCAGATGGTTGTCTTCATTTTATCAGCCGTCCGCGCTTGATCCTGATTCCGCGGCAGGATCATCCGCCAGAAAAAGCGCCATTGGAAAAGACAGTATACCCCATTTGCCAGAATGTGGAAATGATTTGAAATCCATAGCCGAAATGATTATAATAAATCGCCTGGCCTGTTCAAAAATATTGCCAGCGTTTAGGGAGGGACGGACACAATGAATACCTTATTTGTTCTGGAAGCAACAAATTTCAAACCTTTGAATGAGATCCTTCACAACATTCTCACGTTCATTTATTATCTGGCCCATCAGATCGGCTTGGTTTTCATCAAGGCGGTTCAAGCAATATTTCCGCGTATTTACTTCCCAGCCACGATTATCGATCCCATTGGTTTCCTGGTCATCTTGACCGTGTTCATGCTTCTGGTTGGGGTGGATGTAGCCAGAAAAATTGTCTGGATTGTTGTTGGCGCAGCCTGGATCCTTTTGCTCATTAGGATCCTTATGGTCATTTTTAAAATCGGATAAGCCATCGCGAAAAACTGAAAGCACGAGGGCCGACGCCGGAAGGCGTGGACCTGAAAAATCAATTTTCAGCGGCCGGCGCTTCGGCTTCATTTCTTTCGGCCAGCTGGCGGTAGGCCGCTGCCAGTGACGGCCCGCTGACGTAATAATCGAACAGAAGGCGCTTGAGTTTTGAGTCGCCGGCGATTTGCCTTTTGAATTCGTCCAGCTCGACCGCTTGCCGTGCTTCGGCAAGCGTTTTACCTTCCCGGTATGCTTTTTCCGTCTGTTGCCGGATGGACAAAAACAGGCGCGCCAGCAATTGCATATACGAGATGTCGTTCAACACCCGGCCATGGCCGGGGACGATCCGCGCCGGGCGCAAGGCGATCAGCCGTTCAAGCGTGGAGCCCCATTCGAGAACACACGACTGGTCTTGGCCGACCAGCGGCACCGGCCAGATCACCAGGTCGCCGCTGAACAAGATTTTTTCCCGGGGGAGATACACGATGATGTCGCCGCCGGTATGCCCGCTGCCCACGCTTTTTATCTGGATGGTCCGGCCTGCGCTTGCCAGGGTCATGGTGCCAATGGGTGTCAGGTCGGGAAGGATGATCTCCGCCTTCGGTACCACCTCGAGATATTGCTCCACCAACTTGACATCGCTGGCCAGGCTTTCCCTTTCTTCATCCGCAAGCGGGCCGCCGCCGAAGCTTTCGTTTTTCTGCAGCAGGGTCTTGATATAGGCCAGCCCTTCCGGCGCGGTTTTCAGCATGCTCTGGCGATTGCGGAGGCCCTGAGCGGGCAGATAAGCGCGGGCTTTTTCGTGGGCGATGAATCGGACTCCAGGATATTGCCGCTTGTACAGATCATTGCCGATGATGTGGTCGTCATGCCAATGGGTGTTGATGACATACTTGACCGGTTTGGCGGTGATTTTTTTCAGCGCCGCGATGACCGCGGCGGTCGATTCCGGCGCATCGACCACCACGACGTGATCGCCGGCGATGATGAAGCCGCTGTTGCCGTCGCACATCAGCCCGGGAGGATCCTTGCGGATGACCGCGTAAACGCCCCGGGCGATCTCATGGCATGCGAAATTGGCGCCGATATCCGTCGCTGCTTCAGCGGCGGCGGAGTCCGGCGGCATGCCCTGCGAGCAAAGGAAGAATAGCAAGGCGATCCCAATCATCGTAAGGCTTTTGATTTTCATTTCGGAGTCCTGGCCTTCATTTTAAACCTTTTTCCAAGCCGGGTAAAGCCGGGCGGCCTTGCGAAGATCGACCGCCAGATCCTGCCGACAGAGACAAAGACAAAGGGGAGGGAAAACGGTGTTGAATTGTTTTCTTTTTTCATATAATCTTGTGATTTGGATGAAAGGGAAAAATATGGGAAGAAATAAACTATCCAGGTGCCAAAGCGGCGGGCTGCTGGCGTTAGTTTTGATCATGGCGGCAAGCGGAGGTCCCGTGCAAGCAGAAGAGCTATCTATACCCATGCAAATCAGGGAATGGCAGGCGGATGGGAAAGACCAGGTTTTCGACAGTGAAACCCTATTCAAGTATATCGACGGCGGGGCCGAATTGTACCTTGCCTATGGCTTCCGCCAGGCTTTTTCCAGGAAATATGCCGGACCCGGCAACAGTGCCATCGTGCTCGATATCTACGATATGGGGACGGCCGCGGATGCCTTCGGCGTCTTTACCAGCGAACGGGAGGACGAAGACGCCCATATCGGCCAGGGTTCGGAATTCGGCGGCGGCTTGTTGCGTTTCTGGAAGGGATGCAAGTTCGTAACGATTTTGAATGACGCCGGCGGTGAAAGCGCCGACCAGGCCGTCATCGAGCTGGGCCGGACGGTCGATCAGGCCCTGCCGGCCACCGGCCCTGAGCCCGATCTGCTGAAATGCCTTCCCCAACAAGGTCTGGATAAAAAGAAAATCCGTTTTTTTCATCAGCCTTTGCTGCTGGACAAGCATTATTTTGTCGCCCAGGAGAATGTACTGGGCCTCGGCGCCGAAACCGATTGCGTCTTGGCCGAATACCCAATAAACAAGGATGATTCCCTGGTTCTGCTGCTGGTCAGATATGAGAATCCAACGCGGGCCAAAGCGGCCTATGAACACTTTATTGAAATTTACATGCCGGAGGCGAAAGCCGGGCTGGCGCGGATGGAAAACAATCAATGGACCATGGCTGCACTCGACCGGAATTTACTGACCATTGTATTTGAAGCCCCGGATGAACAAAGGGCGATCGACATGCAAAAGGCAGTTAAAAAATGAATGGCGGCTGAAAAATCTTCATGGAGGTGCGACGGATGAAGAAAAAATCGCTTACCCGGCGTGATTTCATGCGCCAAAGCGCATTGGCGGTCGTGGGCGTCGCCGCGGGGCTGTCCTCGCTGACTCTGGTTTCCCAGGAACAAAGATCCAGGGTGATCCTGATCCGCCAGCAGGGGGTCCTGGATGAAAACCTTAAGATCGATGAAAAAATCCTGCAGGAGATGCTGGATCAGGCGGTCATGGCTTTGTGCAAACAGGACGACCCGGATAAGGCCTTCCAAAGCATCATCCGGCCCGACGATGTCGTCGGCATCAAGACCAATGTCTGGAACTATTTGCCCACTCCACCCGAATTGGAAAGAGCCGTCAAGCGCCGCGTCCTCGCCGCCGGCGTGAAGGAGGAGAACATCGACATCAATGACCGCGAAGTCCTCGACCGGCCGGTTTTCCAGAAAGCCACGGCCCTGATCAACGTCAGGCCCCTGCGCACCCATTACCTGGCCGGCATCAGCGGCTGCATGAAGAATTACGTTACTTTTGCCAAGAATATCCCCGATTACCATCCCAACACCTGCGAAGACCTGGCCCTGCTGTTCGGCCTGCCCCAGGTGAAAGGCAAAACCCGGCTCCATGTTTTGAGCGTGCTCACCCCGCAATTTCACGCCAAGGGACCCCATCATTTTGATCGGCGCTATGTCTGGAATTACAACGGGCTCCTGGTCGGGACCGATCCCGTGGCCGTCGATGCCGTCGCTTTGAAGCTGGTCACGGCCAAGCGCCTGGAAGTGTTCGGACCGAGAGAATCCCGGGTCATGCCCTATCCGCGCAGCATCGAGGCCGCCGACATCAAGCACAAACTGGGCACAAGCGATATCAATAAAATCGACCTGGTCAAGCTGGGCTGGCAGGAAGGGATCCTCATTTGAGGCGGGGCGGCCCATGAACCGGAAAAATAGAATTGCCATCGGCGCACTGTTTTTAACCTCGTTGACTGCCGCGGCCTGGGCCAGGATGGAATATGCGGGCAGCACCTTGTGGACCAGAATGAACCACCTGAAAATTTCTGGGAATCATGCTTATTGCTCTTTCGCCAACGGGCTGGCCGTTTTGGATGTCAGCGATAAAAAGAACATTAAACTGGTCTCCCGGTTGTACCTGGGCGGCGGAGCCGACATTGAAATCAAGGGTACTTGGGCGTTTTTGCCTCTGGCTGACAAAGGTTTGGCGGTGGTGGACATAGCCGCTGCGAAAAGACCCGTGCTGAAAGCCACGCTGGCCCTGGCCGGAACCTGTTCCGCCATGGCCCTGGCCGGGGATTATGCCTGGGTAGCGGCCGGAGAAGCCGGGCTGCATGGGATCGATCTGCGCCGGCCGGCCGCACCCAAGCTCTGCCAAACCATCGATACGCCGGATGTGGCCGCGGCCGTTGCCGTGCAGGGGCATTATGCCTATGTGGCCGACGGCCGGACAGGCCTGTTGATATATGACGTGAAAAATCCCCGGGTTGCCGTCCTGGCCGGGAAATGCGCCATGCCGGGCACGGCCGCGGCCGTGGCCGTCCGCGGCGACTATGCCTTTGTGGCAGCCGAAGACTCGGGATTGCAGATCATCCATATCGGTATTGCGGCCGCTCCGCACCTGGTGGCTTCCTATCCGGCCAGCAGCAGCGCCCGGGCGGTGACCTTGAGCCCCGACGGCAAGTATGCGTTTGTTTCCAATCACTATGAAGGCGGCGTGCAGATCCTGGACGTCAGTAATCCGCAGGCCCCGGTCCTAGCCGGGCCCAAGGAACCAGGCGGCATGGAGGCCTGGGGAATTTTATTGAAAGACAATTGCGCCTACGTGGCGGATGAATTTATCGGTTTGACGGTCTTCGATATGTCCAATATAACCGAACCCAAGCCGCTTGGCGATTATTTCACTCCCGCTTCCATCACCTGCGCGGCGGCCGCAAAAGACATGATTCATGCCGGCGGTGATTATTCTGGGTTCAACGTGCTCGATATCCGCAACCCCGCTTTGCCTGAGCTTAAGGGATTCTTTGCCGACACGCGCAGGGCGCACAGTTTCGCGGTCAAGGGAAATTTTGTGTTCATGTCGGATCGCTTCCAGGATTTTTGGGTTTTTGATCTCGCCAATCCCGTTGAACCGAAACCCGGAAAGTCAATCGATCTTCCCGGTTCTTCGCGCAAAATTGTCGTCCAAGGAGACTATGCCTATGTGACCGCGGATAATTATGGCTTACATATCGTAAACATTAGTGATCCCGTCAATCCCGTCCTTGCCGGTTCCATTCAAATCGGCGGCTTTGCCTATGATCTTGATGTCCAGGGCGATTATGCCTATATGGCAAAAAGCGATGCCAGCAAACTGATGATATTCGACGTCCGTGACCCCAAGGCACCGCTGCTGGCCGGTCAGCTGAAGACTCCCGGTGAGGCATATGGAGTCTCGGTCAGGGGAGATTACGCCTATGTGGCGGACGGTGGCAAGGGATTGCAGGTCGTTGATATTCGCGAACCGGCGGCGCCGAAAATCGTCGGCGCATGCGACACGCCTGGATTTGCGTTTGATACCGCCCTGGCCGGTGATGCGGTTTATGTCGCGGATGACAAGATGGGGATAATCAAGATTGATATTGCCAATCCGGCGCTGCCGAAAATCGCCGATTCCCTGGATACGCCCGGAGAAGCGGTGGATCTTTTTGTCGACGGCAATTACCTGGTTGTCGCGGACACGTATTCACTGATCGTATTGAAGAAATAACCGGCGCTCGGGGAATCATCGCCCCCGATCTCTTTTTCTGAATTCCTCGATTCTTGAATCAGTATGCCGCGGGCAGGATATATCTCGTAAAGATATCCTTGGCGTGATCAAAGGTATAGTAGTTCCCTGCCGTCAGCACCACCACCATCTCCTTTTCTGGAACGAGGAAGATATATTGCCCGCCCCAACCCCGCGCCGACTGGGTTAAAACCTGTCGGCCCGCGATCCGGAATGACTCGATCCACCATGTATAGCCATAGGCATCGGCAATATCGGCAGGTATCGGTGAAATCGCTTCAGCCAATGACCTGCGGACGTAATCTTCTGATATGATTCTGAAGCCTTTCCATACTCCGCCGTCAAGAAAGAGCTGCCCAAACTTGGCCATATCTCTTGGCCTGAGGTAGAGGTCTCCGGAAGCATAAACCAGCCCGTTCGAAAAATAGAGCCAGCGGAAATTGCCGACTCCCAGCGGTTCGAAAAGATAATGTCGGGAGAACTGGTCGGCGTTGACTCCGCTGGCGCGCCGGATGATCTCGCCAAGCAGATTCGTATTTCCGCCGCTGTAGTTGAACCTCTCGCCAGGTTCGGAGACCATTGGCCGGTCTAAGATGTATCTTATGGGATCGGCCGCAGCCCACAAGCTGTTTAATGGATTGGCAGGGTCTACCGGTTCGGAATCCCACTCAGGCCAGTAGAGGCCTGAGGTGTTGGCAAGCAGGTGGCGGATTTCGATCCGGCCCTTCCGGTCGTCGTTGTTCAGCTCGGAGTAGTCCTGGAAAAA
>JADFDP010000057.1 GCA_018262835.1 Candidatus Aminicenantota bacterium | reverse complement strand
GTCTGCGGCATCGGCCCATCGGCGGCCGAAACCACCAGAATCGCCCCGTCCATCTGCGCCGCACCCGTGATCATGTTCTTCACGTAGTCAGCGTGCCCTGGACAGTCGATGTGCGCATAGTGCCGCGCCTTGGTCTCGTACTCCACGTGCGCGATCTGTATCGTGATGCCCCGCTCCTTCTCCTCGGGCGCGTTGTCAATGCTCCAAAAATCACGGTACTTCACCTTCTCGTTCATCTTGCTCAGTACCTTGGTGATCGCCGACGTCAACGTCGTCTTGCCGTGATCCACGTGCCCGATCGTCCCGATATTCAAATGCGGCTTGTTGCGATCAAATTTCTCTTTTCCCATGTTTGCCTCCTAAAAAATATTTCATTTTAAGCAGTAACCAAGCCAAAGCCCTCGATCAGGGTCGAACTGATGACCTCATCCTTACCAAGGATGCGCTCTGCCAACTGAGCTACGAGGGCGCTCAAAAGCGGGAGACGGGATTCGAACCCGCGGCCTAAAGCTTGGAAGGCTTTAGCTCTAGCCAACTGAGCTACTCCCGCATCCCAACTGGGCAGGGGAGGATTCGAACCTTCGAAGGCTTGCGCCAACGGGTTTACAGCCCGTCCCATTTGACCACTCTGGAACCTGCCCTCACGTATCATCCTTTATCTACTTAGCACAAGCTGGCGAAGGGATTTGAACCCCCGACCGGCTGATTACAAATCAGCTGCTCTACCAGCTGAGCTACGCCAGCACGAAAAAAAAATGAGTATAGCACAACTATGCCTGTTTTGTCAATCATTTTGGCTCCGACGTCCTTCGCAGGGAATCGGATTATAGCTCTTTCGCGGACGGAAAGCAAGATGTTTGCCAAATTTTTTTATTTTTTCAGCCGCCGGGTTATAATAAGCGGAATGAGCAGGGTGATTTTCATTTTTTTAGACGGCTGCGGCGTGGGCCGGGATGACGCCGGGAACCCCTTCTGCCAGGCCGCGAGCCGCCATCTCCCCTTCTGGAAAAACGGCATGGCCCTCCCCGACGGCACGCCGATAAAGCCCATTGACGCCACCCTGGGCATTCCAGGAGCGCCGCAAAGCGCCAGCAGCCAGACGGCGCTTTTTTGCGGGGCCGGGGCCACCGCGATCGGCAACCGCCACCGCAACGGTTATCCGGACCGTAAGCTGCGCCGCATCATCCTGAAAAAAAACCTGCTGTCGCTGCTGGCGGCCGGGGGGACCTCGGCCTGTTACCTGAACGCCTACCCGGCCCACGAAGAGCTTTTTTCCGATCCACACGTTCGCATCGAGCCTGACGGTCGTCTCTGGTTCTCGCCATTTTTTCCGGAACGGTTCAAAAGGATGATCTCGGTCACTTCCTGCATGCTGCTGGCCAGCGGACAAAAGCCATTCGGCGCCGATGACATTCTTTCAGGCAACGCTCTCTACCAAGACTACTCCAACCGCCAGCTTATCGAAAAAGGGCTGCCTTTACCCGAGTTCTCGCCGAAAAAAGCGGCGCAAGTGATCCATGGAGCTTCGCGGCGCTACGAGTTCATCCTCTACGAATTTTTCCAGACCGACCTCTATGCCCACCGCCGCCCGTTTGCCGATTGTGTCGGCCTGATCCGCGACCTCGATGACCTGCTGGGGACGTTGCTGTCGCGCCTGGACAAGAGGAGCGATACCCTGGTCCTGACCAGCGACCACGGCAACCTGGAGGATTTCCACCTGCACGGCCACAGCCGCAACCCGGTACCCCTCCTGGCCTGGGGCAGACACGGCGCCCATTTGCGAAAAAAGATCAGATGCCTCAGCGACGTTACACCGGCGATCCTGGAACTTTACTAGAACCTTTGCTGTTTCTCATCACGAATCACGAATGTTTGTCCCTTTAGTAAAAGGTCCCCAAAAATAAACTTTCCCCTTGACAAAGGATTAAAATTATAACATATACGTATACGTTCATCTTAATCATACCTCAACGGATACAGGAAGGTAAAATGAAAAAAGCGGTTTTTGAACGGCAGGAACTGTGCCGCCGCCTGGGCATCGACGGAAAAACGCTCGATGAATGGCAGGATTGCAAGATTTTCGGTCCTTTCGGTTTCAGCGATGATCACACTCCCCTGTACACCGAATCGGCCGTGGCGGACGGGGAGCACATCAAAAGGCTTGGCGAACTGGGCTATGGTCTCAAGGAGATCCGGAAGATCATCCGCAAGATCGGCCTCCCCCAGGATGCCCTCAGGGAAAACGCGAACGAGAAAAAACGGAATTTCCTGACCGTGGGCGCCTTGGCAGAAAAAGTGGGCGTCAGCCCGCGCACCATCAAGCACTGGGAGGACATGGGCATTATCGAGCCCAACATGCGCAGCGAAGGCGGCTTCCGCTACTATGGAGATATATACATTTATTTCTGCAACCTGATCAAGGATCTGCAGCTTTTCGGCTACTCCCTGGTGGACATTAAAATGATCTCGGACCTTTTTCGCCATTACCTCGCCATCCAGCAAGAAACCGATTCCGCCCCCGCGGCTGAAAAGACGGCCAAGCTGGAAACCATGCTCCTGGAGATCGAACGCCTTTTTAAAAAAATAACCTTGCTCAAAGCGGGGATCGGCCGCTGGGAGGATCTGTTAAAAAGGAAGAAAAAAGAGATCGCGGCCCTGCGGCTGGAGATCCAAAAAAAAGCGGATTCCTCGCAAAAAGGAGAACCCCATGCCTAAAATCATTCTGATTGAACCGCGTCCGCCCAATTTGCATATTTTCTCGCAGTTCTACACCCCGCGCCTGGGCTGCTTCATCCTGGGCGCCCTGATGCGCGGTTGCGGCTGGGAGGCGGAGGTGGTCATCGAAGAAATGGAAAATATCGATTTTGAGACGATGCGCACCGCCGACCTGGTCGGCATCTCGACCATCACCTCGACCGCGCCGCGGGCCTATGCCATCGCCGACCGGCTGCGCTCCCTGGGAGTGAAGGTCATGATGGGCGGCCCGCACGTGACCTTCCTGACTGAAGAAGCCCTGGCCCATGCTGATTTTGTCATCCGCGGCGAAGGGGAAAAAGCCATGCTGGCCTTCGCCGACGCCTGGAAGAAAGGCGCCGGCCTGGAAAATGTCCCCAACCTTTCTTATTGGCGGGACGAAGCGATCCGGCACAATCCCATGCAGGCGCAAGCCGAGGATCTCGACGCCATCCCCCTTCCCGACCTGAATCTGTCCAAGGCCTTCAGCCGCAAGATCGACGGCAAGGTCGTCATCCCGGTGCAGACTTCCCGGGGCTGCCCCTACGCCTGCTCTTTCTGCTCGGTGACGGGGATGTTCGGCCACAAGTACCGCTTCCGCTCCACGGCCAGCGTCATGACCGAACTGAGCCGCTACGACCCCCGCCGCCATTTCATCTTTTTTTATGACGACAATTTCGCCGCCAGGGCCGAGCACACCAAGGAGCTGCTGCGGGCCATGATCGCGGCCAGGTTCAAGTTCCAGTGGTCGGCCCAAGTGCGCGCCGATGTGGCCCGGGACGCCGAGCTGGTCAAGCTGATGAAAAAAGCCGGCTGCCATATCGTTTTCATCGGCTTCGAATCGGTCAATCCACAGAGCCTCAAGGCCATGAAAAAAGGGCAGACCGTGGCAGAGATCACCCGGGCCGTGAAGGTCCTTCGCCGCAAGCGCATCCGCATCCACGGCATGTTCGTCTACGGTTTTGACGAGGACGATTGGCGCACGGTCCGCCGCACCGTTCACTTCGCCAAAAAGGCCCGGCTGGCCTCCAGCCAGTTTATGATTCTGACCCCTTTCCCCGGTTCCGATTTCTATGGCAAGATCAGCGCCGAGCAGCGCATCCGCTTCCGCGACTGGAACCTCTACGACGCCCACCATGTGGTTTTCGAGCCGACCAAGCTGGCGCCCCTGGACCTGCAGCGGGCCCAGATCTACAGCCACAAAAAATTCTATTCCCTGGCCACATCGCTGCGGAAACTGATCAACTTCAAGTGGCTCGACATCGCCATTGCCCATTACGCCCGCAAATTGAACCGCCACTGGCTGAAGGTCAACCGCACCTACCTGACCGTCCTCTCCCTGCTCAGGCCGAAAAGAAAGTACCAGCACGTCATCGTTGATTACCGGGAGGAGGCCAACCTGGACCAGGTTTCCTGAAGCCGGCAGCTTTAGAGCAAAGTGCAAAAAAAAACCGCCCCGAGCGGGGCCGAGAAGAAGAGCGAACCATGAGCGCAAAACCGGCGGCGCGATTCACCATCTGCCCGGTGGCAGACGCAGACCGTGAGCAAGCGGAACAGATCATCACTTAACGCTGGGGTGCACCGGTGGTGGCGGTGCATGACACCCTGTACCGACCCGCGGAGCTGCCCGGATTCCTGGCAAAGGCCGGAGCGCACATCCTGGGCCTTCTCACCTACCGCATCGAGACCAACGCCTGCGAGATTGTCAGCCTCGACGCCCTGCAACCCCGGGCAGGCATCGGTACGGCCCTGGTGGAGGCCGCTGCCGGAGCCGCCCGCGCCCGCCTGATAAAGCCTTCCATTCCGGAGGTCGGAGATTTCGGAATTCCCATTCACGATGAACTCGAACTCGAGCGATTTCTTTAATCCAAAAATCCCGGAAGAAAGAATCGTCAATCAGGCAATGCTGTAGTCGACAAACACTCGATGCGATTAAAACTTGAATCCATATACCGGGCAAACGGTCATTTGCCATTGAATTTTTGATTGGATTGCGCTACACAATAGACGGAACGCATCATGCCTGCCGGTCCGGCATGCCGACGTTCCCGGAGGTGAACAGGTGAAAAAGATTCTTGTCGACGTAAGGACCCGCGAGGAATTCGTCATGGAACACATCAAGGGCGCGGTCAACATCCCCCATTACGATCTGGAATACTACCGGGAGTTGCTGAATGGCCGGGAAGTCGTCGTCACCTGCAACACCGGCCATCGCTCGGCCATTGCCCAGAAGAAACTCGCAGCCATGGGGATAACGGCGGAGATCCTTGCCAATGAACAGGCGGGGCGCTCTGAAAAAGAGGGAAAGACCTTGGTCCTGGCCATCAACCGGGTTTGTTTAAAACCGGATTGCGAAGAGGAATTCATGGTCAAGACCGGCGAGCTCTGCCGCGCTACGGAGACGGTTCCCGGTTTTCTGGGCTCCAAGATCTTGAAGATGTCGGGCGTGTCGGCCGCGGGCTCCCATATGACCGGCGACACCAGCCGCCTGGACATCGAGCCCCCCGCCTTCCTGCTGCTGACCTACTGGGAATCCGAGGCGGCCCATGAGCGTTACCACCTCGACCCGGTTTTCGCGGCCCTTTTTTCCGAACTGCCAGGGAACCTGGTCAGGATGCCTTATGAGGAATTCTATCAGGTGCTGAAATAGCCGCATTCCTTCAATTGGGAAAGATCTCGCCGGGATTCACCGCCACGATCTTCTTTTTCCGGCCATAAAAGAAGTCATCCATTTGCAAGGCCAGGCGCTGGTTCAGGGGGTTGCGCGACACATAAAACCGGACCAGGCGATGCAGCAGGGTATCGGGCTTCGTATAAGGACAGGAGCGGATGCAGACGGCGCAATCGGTGCCGATCTGCTTCCAGAAGGCATAGCAGTTCTCCTGGATGACGGACCAGTGCCTTAAACTGCGCGAGATCGGCTCTTCTCCGGCAGCGATGGCCCGGGTCGGGCAATTGTCCGCGCATTTTCTGCAGATGCGGCAGAAGTGAGCCATGTGAAAGTCGCGCCTGGGCGTGGGCGGAAGCTCGAGTTCGGTGGTGACCGCAGCCAGGCGGATACAGGGGCCGTAAACCGGATGGATCAACACGCCCAGCCGTCCCAGTTCACCCAGGCCGGCATCGACGCCCAGCGGCACACAAAGGACTTGGTAGTTGCCGTCGGTGTGGGCCCGGGCCCGATAACCCAGCCCCCGAATATACTCGGCGATGATCGAGGCGGTCTTGGCGGCCTCGACATACTGGCGTGACGACTCCAGGATGGCGGGCAGGGTCGGAGCAGCGGCGATCATCCTCCAATCCATGGCCACGACCACGACGATAGCCGATCCCCGTTCGGCCGGGATCGGATCCCCCCAATGGTCCCGGGTACGGCCGGCATGGCTGTAAAAATGATACGCCCGCAACGGAGCGATGCCCACATCGACGGCGCCGTAGAAACGGGCCAGGCGAGTAAGTACCGCGGCCAGTCGGACTGGGTCCACGGGCGCTTTTGCTTGATTCATCTCTCCTGCTGTGGCGGGCTTGATCTTTTCCAGATAAGCGAACGCGGCTTGAAAGGCCGGAGAATGATAGGGATCGTCATACACATGGCCCGGCTGCCCCAGTTCGGAGCGCGCATGGACTTTTCCGTCGATGGAGCGCATTCGGGGATGGGCCGCGTAGTAGCGTTCGGCCAGATCGGAGTTGAATTTGAGCTGGTTGCGCGAAAACATGTGGTCGCGCTCATCAAAACGTTCGACCGGGCCCAGATCGGTCGCGGCCTCCTCGGCAGGAAAGAATTTTAAGAGGGAAAGCAGAGCAATAACTGCCGCCAGCCCCAGGATGGCCACATTGAACATTCTCAAGGCAGCGTGGTGCCGAAAGACGATGAGCAGGGTCCAGAACAGGCCATTGGCCGGCAACAGCAGGACCACGATCCAAAGGGCCCTTTTCTCGCCTTCGCGCCAGCAGGTGACGGCGAAAAAAACCAGGGCTCCAGTGCCGGCCAAAAGGAGAAATAGGTCGGTCCAAAAAATGAACATGAAAGACTACTTCGGTTTTTGTGCCCCTGCCTGTGCGTTGGCGCCGAAAAGGGCCAGGGCGTCCTTGAGCGGATAGCGGTTGGCGAACATCGACACCTGGGAGGCGAGTTTTCCCTGTTTGGGCAGCCCCATCACCTCGCGCAGCACGTTGGCCGGGGAGTCGGGGTTGAAATCGGTTGTTTCGCTGTAGCGCGCGTCGAGAAAACTCTGCAGGTAGACCTTGTGCAGCGGCAGCTTGAAGTTCATTTTGTCGGAATTGCCCCGGCAGCTGGCCAGGCCCAGATCGGCGTTCATGTCCCCGATCTTGACCCGCTCCATCATGCCGGCGGCGGAAGTCCCAGGTTCGACATACAGCAGGGGCGCCTGCTTGTTCAGGAAAAGGATGTTGTTGTCGATCTTCACCCAGGCGTTGGGATTGTTGCGGGTATGATCGATGCCGGTCAGCACATTGCAGCCGATGAGGTTGTCATGGATATCGTACTCGACCATGGTCATGACGCGGATACCGTAGCCCATGTCGGCGAAATCCTTCAGCCGGCTCCAGGTGAACAGGATCGTGTTGCCGGCGATCTCCACATGCCCGCTTTTTTCCAGAGGCCCCTTCGGCCCCTTTTTGCCGCCAATCCCGAACACTTCGATGGCGGCCATCTTGTTGGCCACGAACACGTTGTTGAGGATCTTGACGCTGCCTTTCTTGAACCCGCCCTGGATGGCGAAATGGCCGTTCAGGAAAACGCAGTTGCGGATGACGATATCACCCTCGATACGCGCATTGACCTTGTTGGTGAAGCACAGCAATGGCTCGTGAACTGTGCTGGGCCCCTCGGCAGGCTTTTCCGTGTCGCGCAGCAGTCTGCCTCCCAGGCCGGGGATGACCCCCTCACTCAGGGAATAGGCGTTCTGCGATCCGCGATCGAGGATGAAGCCATCCAGGGTGAATGTGGCTCCGGCGGGGACATTCAGGGCGCTGAGCAGCGGCTTGCGTCCGCTTTCCCCCGAGCTCCTGTCCGGAATGATGGTAGTCGGGAACTTCAAAATATCCCGGACTGAAAAATCGGCCGCATAGCCACCGATCAGCTCGACGGGCTGCGACACTTCCAAATAGCCCTTGTCGCGCAGGCCAAAATAGTTCCCTTGGGCCACGTAAATCGTGTCGCCCGACCGGGCCACTTTCAGGGCGGCTTCGATGTTCTTGAAGGGGGCCTCCCTCGTGCCGGGATTCTGATTGTCTCCCCGCTCTCGGGCCACGTAATAGTCGGCAGCGAAGGCCGGCGCTCCCCAGAAAATGACCAGGATGGCCAGGGCCGCGGCAAAAGCTCTCTTTCGTGATTTCATATTCAACTCCTAGGGTTGGTCGATGGTTTCCAGTCCGCATTCTGCCCACGATCTTCCGCTTTGTCAACCGGGAAAGCCGTTGAATGGAAACGGTACATGCCGCTGCGGCCAGGCTACGGTCGCAGCCGCAAACCACACCGCCTGGTCATTGCTTGAACGCTTCCCACTCCCAGCCATCATAGTTAGGGCCCGGCCCGGACATGTCCAGGCCACCTTGCCCCATCATTTTGTCGCCGTCGATGAAACCCCGGAAGGCCATCGTAAAAGCATACAGACCGGGCGGCCTGGCATAGCCAATGAACTCTATCCTGGGCAGGCGATTCAGGTCCGCCGACCCCTTAGCGATGCAGGGGATGCCATTGTACCTGTAGGCCAGAGTGAAATTAACACCCCGATCTGAATAGGAAAAAGCCAAAGTGCCCAGCATATCGTACTCACCATATTCTGAAGCGTTCCAGCTCCACGACTTGATCGCCCAGGTCCCGATCACATCGGCCGGGTCCAGGCTGTCATTCTTTTTGCAGCTCGCCAGCCCGCCGAGCGTCGCCAGGAGAACCATCACGACCAGCTTTTCCGTAAGTTTGTTCATGAGCTCCTCGGCTATTTTCCCAAGATGCAGTACATGATTCCTAAACAGGCCGCTAAACCGCTGAAGTCAGTCCGGTAATGGTAGGTCGCCCAGCGCGAAGAATGTTCTTCGCCATGCTTGACCCGGTTGTATTTTGTAAAAAACTGCAACTTCACGTTGCGGATGAAATCAAGATAAAAACCGCCTTGAAAATAGAATCCCATTGCCGAATTCACGGGCAGTATGAAATAGGTATAGCCGTCCTTGCTCCCGCCGTCGTCGGTAAAATGGTAAAGGACAAGGCCAATGCCCGCGAAAGGTTCGAAGGTTCCCGATTTCAGGAGTTTGTAGCGCAGGCCCGCCGCAAAAGCGTCCAAGCGGAAAATGTCATAGGTGCCGTGGGCCCGGGGATCTTCTTTTTTATAGAAACTGTATGAGCCCCAAATTTCAACCTTCCGATTACAGCGGATCGCCAGGTCCAAACCCGGGGAGGCGGCGCCATTCATCCAGGTCCCGGAAAATTCCTTGTAATTGCCGATGGCAAAAAACGGTCCGATCTTCACTGCCTCGACCTTGTCCTTGGCACAAAGTGCCAAAGTTGAGAAAAAAAACATGACCAGCACCGACCGTACAAGTACTTGCATTACTCCCTCCCGCTCAAATCATGCTATCAGAACCGCCGTTCATAATCAAAAAAAGTTCTGGAGCCGCTTCATTTGCAATCGAGGCTGAGGCGTTTTCTTTCACCTCACTCAAGCCGGGGCTGGAAAAATCGCGATTTTTCCCCTACAATGGTTTCTGGAGGGACTATGACTGCCAAAGAGCAACTGGGATTGATGGCGAATAAGCTCAGGATCCACTCCTTGCGGATGACCACGGCGGCCGGCTCGGGCCACCCCAGCACCTGCCTGTCGGCGGCCGAGATCATGAGCGTTCTGTTTTTTTCAGTTCTCGGCAAGGACGACGAATTCATCCTTTCCAAAGGGCATGCCGCTCCGATCCTGTGGGCGGCATTTGCGGAAGCCGGCCTGGCAGCGAGAGAAGAACTGACGAATTTGCGCAAAATCGACAGCGTACTGGAAGGGCACCCGACCGCGCGCATGCCCTTGATCCAGGTGGCCACAGGCAGCCTGGGCCAGGGATTGAACGCCGGCGTGGGCATGGCCCTGGCAAAGAGACTGGCGAACGATTCCGGCCGGGTTTTCGTCCTGCTCGGCGACGGCGAAACGGCCGAAGGCAGCATCTGGGAGGCGGCCGACAGCGCCGCCCAATACAGGCTCGCCAACCTGGTCGCCGTTATCGACACCAACCGCTTGGGGCAGTCTGCGCCCACCCGCCACGGCCATGACCTGGCCGCCTACGAGAGGAAATTCCAGGCCTTCGGCTGGGAAACGGCGGTCGTCGACGGCCACGACATCAAGGCGCTCCTTGCTGCTTTTGACAAAGCCGGCTTCGGCGGCAAGCCGCTGGCCGTCATCGCCAAAACCTTCAAGGGCAAGGGAGTGTCCTTCATCGAGGATAGGGATGGCTGGCATGGCAAGCCCTTGAACGAAAAAGAACTGCCGGCGGCACTTGAAGAAATCGGCAGGGCCGAAATCGATCTGAAATCGAAATATAACCCCTCCCGGCTGTCTTGCACCTTCCATGATTATCCCTGCAATGAATATGCCCATGGGGATATGGTCGCCACCCGCGCCGCCTACGGCAAGGCCCTGCACGGCCTGGGCCTGCACAATGACCGCGTGGTCGCCATCGACGGCGACGTGAAGAATTCGACCATGAGCGAGGATTTTTTCCGGGCGTTCCCGGAGCGCTCATTCGAAGCCTATATCGCGGAACAGAACATGGCGGGCATGGCCATGGGCTTTTCGGCTCAAGGCTTTGTTCCCTTCGTGGCGACCTTCGCCGCGTTCCTGACCCGCGCCCACGATTTCATCCGCATGGCGCAATACTCGGCGGCGAACATCAAGTTCGTCGGCTCGCACGCCGGCGTCAGCATCGGCGCCGACGGCCCGTCGCAAATGGGGTTGGAAGACCTCTCCATGTTCCTGGCCATGCCCCAGGCGATGGTCCTCTACCCCAGCGATGCCGTCGCCTGTGAAAAATTGGTCAAGGAAATGGCCCGGCAGACGGGGATCGCCTACCTGCGCTGCACCCGAGACAAAACCCCGGTATTGTACAGAAACGACGAGGGATTCCCCCTCGGCGGCCTCAAGGTGCTGAGGCAAACCCCCGGGGACCGGGTTCTGGTCATCGCCGCCGGCATCACCGTGCACGAAGCGCTGAAAGCTCACCAGATCCTAAAAAACAAGGGCATTTCCGCACGCGTCATCGACCTCTATTCGCTGCGACCGCTCCCCGAAGCGGACCTGGTCCGCCATGCCGGCGAGTGTACCGGCAAAGTGATCGTCGCCGAGGACCACTATGGGAGTGCCATCGCCTCCATCGTCTCCCTGGCCGTCGGCAAAGTTACCAGCCTGTGCGTTCGGGAGATCCCCAGATCGGGCAGAAGCGCCGAATTGCTGGCGCTGATGAAAATTGACCACGCGGCGATTGCCCAAGCGGTCGAAGAATTGCTGAAATAGCAAGCGCTTGGCATTGGGCAGACGGTAGACGGCTTACGGTGAAGGCAAAGGGCCGAACTAAATTATTATTTTGCTATTGCCGTCTGCCGTACGCCGCAACCCAAGATCATTATCATTAATACGCTTGCTTTTACCAGCGGATTCCATTATGCTAGCCCCTTGATTTATAATGACGGGGTAGAACCAACAAGTTCCCTGGCTCGTGGAATCCAAAAACAGGAGGATCGAAGAACAATGAAGACCATCACCTGGATAACCGTGATCGGGCTGGTACTGGCTTTCGCGCCTGCCGTCCATGCCTGCACCAATTACCTGGTCAGCAAGGGCGCTTCGGCCGACGGCTCGACCATGATCACCTATTCGGCCGACTCGCATGAACTCTACGGCTACCTGAATTTCATTCCCGCCGGCGAGCACATCGAGGGCACCTGGATCGATATCTGTGACGGCGATTCCGGGAAATACCTGGGCAAGATCCGCCAGGTGCGCCGCACGTACGCCGTGGTCGGCTTGATGAACGAGTTCCAGGTGGCCGTCGGCGAAACCACTTTCGGCGGACGCGAGGAGCTTATGGATCCCAAGGCCGTGGTGGACTACGGCAGCCTGATGAACCTGGCCCTGCAGCGCGGCCGCACCGCCCGCGAAGCCCTGCAGGTCATGACCTCGCTGGTGGCCGAGTACGGCTACGCTTCGAGCGGCGAGTCGTTTTCCATCTCCGACCCCAATGAGGCCTGGATCCTGGAAATGATCTCCAAGGGCCCCGACCGCAAAGGAGCCGTCTGGGTGGCCTGGCTGGTTCCCGAAGGCTACGTTTGCGCCCATGCCAACCAGCCCCGCATCCATCGCTTCCCCATGCAGAAAACCAATGATTTCTTCAATAAAAAACAAACGGTCTTTCACGCCGCGGATGTCGTCTCCTTTGCCCGCGAAAAAGGATATTTCAAGGGAGCGGACGGCGAATTCAGCTTCGCCAACACTTACGCGCCGCTCAATTTCGAAGCCCGGCGCTTCTGCGAGGGCCGCGTCTGGAATTTCTTCCGGCGCATCACCCCGGAATCCCGGCAAATGGACGCCTACAAGGACTACGCCCTGGGCATCCAACCGGCCGAGCCCATGCCGCTGTTCATCAAGCCCGACAGAAAACTGTCGGCCCGCGACGTCATGGAGCTGATGCGCGACCACTTTGAAGGCACGGAGATGGACATGACCCAGGACATCGGCGCCGGTCCCTTCGTCCTGCCCTACCGCTGGCGGCCCATGACCTGGAAAGTGGACAAGGACGCCAAGGAAGAGTATATCTTCGAACGCGCCGTCTCCACCCAGCAGACCGGTTTTTCCTTTGTCACCCAGTCGCGTTCCTGGCTGCCCAACCCCATCGGCGGCGTTTTCTGGTTCGGGTTGGACGATACCTTCAGCACGGTCTACACCCCCATGTACTGCGGCAACCGCCGGGTGCCGGCAAGTTTCGCCAAGGAAGCCGGCAATTTCAGCCAGTTCAATTGGGACTCGGCCTTCTGGGTGTTCAATTTCGTGGCCAATTATGCCTATTCACGCTACTGCGACATGATCCAGGACATCCAGCCCGTGCAGCGCGAACTGGAAGGAAAATTTTTCGCCGGGCAGCCCGAGCTGGAAGCCGCCGCGCTGGACCTGTTCAAGCGTTCCCCCGAACTGGCCCGCGACTACCTGACGACCTACAGCGTCAGCGAGGGCGACGCCGTGGTGCGGCGCTGGAAAAAACTGGGCGAATTCCTGATCTGGAAGTATCTGGACGGCAACGTGCGCGACAGCCAGGGCAAGGTTACCCATCCGCCCTATCCGAAAGAATGGTACCAGCGCATCATCAAGGAAACCGGCGACCGCTTCCGCGTGCCTCAGGAAGAAAAAAAGGAATAAAAACAACATCTATCCCTTGTAAAATAACTCGCGCAAAAAAAAACCCGCCCACAGGAAGGGCGGGTTTTTTTAGTTAGGGATTATAGTTATTGAAGACTGATTGGATTGACTCCTCAATAGATGCAATAACAGGCGCCGTAACCCACTCCATTGCAGCCGTACTTGATCCACATGAAACCGGCTTCGCCCCAGCCCGTGCCCCAGGAGTTTTTCAGCAGCCAGGCGCCCTTGGCATCGTCCCAGCCGCAGAGGATGACGGCATGGTTGATCGAGTTCACCTTTTTTTTGCAGGAAGTGAAGACGCCGCCGGTGTAGGCCTGGAAATAGCGGTCAACATAATATCCAACCGAAACTGAGCCATAGGTGTAGATGGCGGTCTTGATGGCATCGACCGAAGGCACGGTGTTGCTGGTGCCGACATAGGCCCAGGAAGCCACCGGGTACCAGGTCGGCGAGGCGCAATAGGCGCAGGTCGAATCCAGGGCGGTGTAAGGGAAGCAGGTCTCGGGCATGGCCCCGGGGTAGTAGCCCTTGGAAGGGACGATCATGTCGAAAGCGAAAAAGCCGCCGTTGCAGCCCCAATCCCAGGGATTGCAGGAGACCAGATGCTGTTCCGAAAGATCATAGGTCGCTCCGGTTCTGAGCTTGATGGCCGCTTCCAGCCCGGCAATAGTCGAGAACGCCCAGCAGGAACCGCAGCTGGCCTGGTTCTTGATCGGCGTATAGGTGCCGATGAACGAAGTGGGCAGGGTGGCGGCGACCATGGCGTTGTCGCCGGGTTCGTATGCACAGGAATCGAGCGGCTTCAATTCGGGCTTGAAATTGCACAACTGCTCAATACTGTACTGCATGGCCGGGTTGGGACCGATCTTGAAATCCCAGCCGTTGGCGCGCATTTCGGCCCGCATCTGCTGCAATTCATTCTGCAGCCTCTCCCTCTTGGCCACCGCATTGTCGGCCAGCTCCTCATTCACTACCGGAAGCGCCGGCAAAAAAATGAAGGAAGCCAGTACACCTACCAGACAAAACCCGAAAACCCATTTTTTGATCCCTTTCATTTTGATTCTTTCTTCTCCTTTTTTTTATGGAATTCATTCCAAAAAAACTTTAATGATAAACACTTTTCGTTCTTCATCGATCCCATGATATAAATTCAAAAAATTGAACTCAATCCGGCAAAATAGGGAATTGCGGTTGTATTTTTTTTTATTTTTCCATACAACCAAAGTTGTATTTGATTGTTATATTTTTTATAATGTGCATGATGACGCTGAAGAGGAAAATAGTATTTTTCATTTCCGGCCTGGGGCTGGTCTTTTCCGTACTGTTTCTTATGTCCAATCACCTGACCATTTCCCACTCGAAAAATGACCAGCAAAACATTTTTGCCGCCAAAGTCGCCTCGAGAGTATCCCACCTGATCGCCGGTGAAAAAAAAAGGATCGCCACCCTGTGCTGCGACTGGGCCACCTGGGACGCGATGTATGGCTACGCAGAAAAGCCGTCGAGAGAATTTGAAGCGGATTCCCTGCCCCTGAACGTCGTTCCCGAATCGGATCTCAGCCTGGTGCTGATCATGAACATAAACCAGCAAGTGGTCTTTCATCAAGGTTTTGACCAGGCAGGCAACCGCTTTGTCAAATTCCATCTGCAGAATGGGGTTGCCTCTTCCCTGTGGAAAAGCATTGTGCTCTCATTTTCCCGGCCCGAACCGGAAAACTTCATCGCCACCACGGAATTCGGTCCCCTGATTACCATTTCGGCGCCGATCATGCACAGCGACGGCAAAGGCCCCATGAACGGACGCATCGTCATGGGACGCCTGACGGATCGATCTTTCCAGCAAAGGATCGGCGCCGCCATCCAGGAAAAAACCACGATGCTGACGCCCGCCAATCTGCAAAAGGATCTAGCCCAGGATGAAGTGAGAGCATTGTTCGAGCGTGACTTTTATTTTAAAGAAAACAAGAACTTCCTGCGCATCTTCAGCTTGTCCCGCGATGCATCCGGGCAAGCGGCTTTTGCCATCAGGATCGACGCCGACAAGACCCTGTTCAGCATTCAGGAAAGAGCCGTTCGGAATTTCCTGATCGCTCTCCTATTGTGCACCATTCTGGCCGGGGCGGTTTTTTATGGATTCATAGACCGCACGCTGCTGCGGCGGCTGAAGAACATCTCCATAAAAACAAAACATATCATCTCTTTTGAAGACCTTTCTATCCGCATTCGTGAAGATCACCACGACGAAATCGCCCAACTCAGCCTTGACATCAATAAAATGCTGGAGCGGCTGGAAAACGAAAACATCCGCCATAGGGAAATGGAGCGCCGCCTGGTCACGAACGAAAAACTGGTCGCCACGGGCAGGCTGGCCGCCAACATCGCCCATGAGATCAACAATCCGCTTTTCGCCATCAGCAACTCGATCGCCGTCATCAAAAAGCAGATCAAAAATGCCAGCAGCGATATCGCGGAAGTCCTGCCCCTTGCCGAAAAAGAGATCAAGCGGGTGCGCAAGATCACAAAAAAACTGCTGGACTACGGCAAGATCAATCTGGAGACCTTCAGGGAAAGCGATATCGATGCCATCCTGGATACGGCCTGCGAAGTGCTGAAATTAAGCAAGCAGATCCACAACACCATCATTGTCCGGAATAAGCAAAGCGGAGAACTGCCGATCTTCTGCAATCCGGACAGCCTGCAGCAGGTTTTCATGAACCTGATCCTGAACGCCTGCGAAGCCATGAACGGCCGGGGGGAAATCGCCATTGAAGCCAAGCGGACCGGCGATGCATATGAGATCCATTTTAGGGATTCGGGCCCCGGTTTTCCGGATGCAGTCAAAAAAAGAATATTCGAACCGTTCAACTCCTCCAAAGAAACCAAAGGCGCCGGCCTCGGACTTTATATCTCTTACCATATCGTCAAAAGACACGGCGGCAGCATAATCCTGGACGAAACGTACCGATCCGGGGCGCACCTGATATTGACGATGCCGCGGCGGGGAGGGCCGGGAAATGCAAAAAAAACCGCAAATGCTGATCGTTGATGACGATCCTGAGGTGCGTAAAAGCCTGCGACTCTGGTTGAAAAACGAGGGCTTCAAG
>JADFDP010000056.1 GCA_018262835.1 Candidatus Aminicenantota bacterium | reverse complement strand
AGGAAATATGGATTATGAATGCGGATGGCCGCAACGTGCACCGCGTGGGGAATGTAGCCGGCAACGGCCCTTATTGGTCGAATGACGGAAGAAAAATCCTTTTCACTTCATGGATGGGATCGGCGAACGAAGTGTTCGAGATGAACGCCGACGGATCGAATCCCATACAATTGACACATCTGGGATCGGAGATTTATTGGCCGAAATGGTCGCCGGACGGAAGCAAAATTGTATTCCAGTCAAACAAGGACGGCGAGCAAGAAATATACACTATGAATTCTGATGGGAATCAAATTACCCAGCTTACTTTTAATGAATATGAAGATAGCGACCCGGGTTGGTCTCCGGATGGTAAAAAAATAGTCTTCGTTTCAAAGCGCACGGGAAATTTGGAGCTTTATACAATGAATTGGGATGGCACCAGCCAAACAAAGCTTACCACCACGGTACAACACGCCATTCAACCGGATTGGAAGCCAAGAATCACAAATCCACCGTCCCAGCCGAGCGATTTTCCAAAACTGTCCGGCCCCTACCTGGGCCAGAAGCCGCCGGGAACGACTCCCGAGCTTTTTGCGCCCGGTGTCATCTCGACCGGATTGTGTGAGGTAACCTGCGCCTTTGCGCCGGAGGGCGATGAAATAATCTATCCGCTGGTGTATCGCAAGCCGCATTCTCCCAAGGTCTATTCTACCCTAGTGACGAGCCGGATGAAGAACGACTTGTGGTCCGCGCCCGAAGTTCTCCATTTTTCGGGAGCGAAATATATGGATGGTTATCCCTTCATCCGCTACGACGGCAAAGAGTTTTTCTTCCAGTCCGACCGCCCAACGAACCATCCAGACTTAAAGAATAAGTACAATATCTGGCGTTGCCAAAGAGTATCTGGGGGCTGGAGCGATCCGGAACCGTTGCCACTGCCCATCAACGGCCGCGGCGACGTGTCCGGGCCTTCCCTATCCCTGGCCGGGGACTTTTATTTCACCCTGATGAATGGAGGCCCGCTAGACGGGATCTACGCGTCTGAATACAGGGATGGTAATTTTTCGGAACCACGGAGACTGCCCGAAAGCGTCAATGCCAAACCGGGCGCCTTTGACGGCGTGATCGCCCCGGACGGCAGCTATTATTTGCTGAACGTCTACGACAAAAAGGGCGACACCTTCGGCGAAACCGATCTCTACGTGACGTTCAAGGACGCTGCGGGCCAATGGACGCCGCTGATCAGCCTGGGCGGCACGATCAATACGAAATTGAACGAGGGCTCAGCAATGATCTCACCCGACGGCAAGATCATTTTTTTCTCAGGATACTTGCTGAGCTATAATTTTTTCAACGATTTCCTCACCTATGCGGACATATTGAACAACAGCCTCAAGCCGCAGTACGGGAATTCGGACATTTACTGGGTTTCGGCCGAGATCATCGAAGAGCTGCGGCCTAAAGAATAAAAATAATTAAAATTTAAAACTGAAGACAAAGGAGAATAAAATGAAAAAAATGATTTTAGTGGCTGGGTTTCTGCTGGCGGCGGCCATAACCATCGAGGCACAGCAAACGGAATCCATCATTCAGGATAACATTAAAAAAGTCAAAGAACGTCTTGGCGATAAGCTGCTCACGACAGCCGATGCAGTCATTGCCAGGCATGTGGAAGCTATCGGAGGTCGTAATGAGGTTTTGGCGGTCAAAACACTGATGGTCAGGGGAAGAAATGCACGCTTCGGTCAGGGAGATACCCCCCTCTACCGCTACTATGGACAATTCCACCTTTTTAAACAGACGAGATCCCCTGAAGACGCTAGTTTCATCCTAAGTAATGGCGAGAAGACTTGGTCCGTCTCCCCCGCGGGCCGCAGGGAAGTGAACGAGTGGTGGGGAATCTCATTAAAACATTACAGAATTGACGGCAATTTCATTGACTATAAAAGCCACGGCATTCAATATGAATATGTGGGGCTTGAAGGATTTGCCACGGAACCATTCGTGTATTACCACCTGCGCCGAACATTTCCCGATGGGTTCAACGAAGGTCTATACTTCGATGTGAATACCGGTTTGTTGCATGCCATTTGGACAACAACCTCACCCATCAAAGACTCGCCGCAGGTTTTCTATGATTACAGGGAAGTTGGCGGCGTGCTGTTCCCGCACGCATGGATGAGGGTGCACGATCAAGCAGCTCCACCCCACTTGTTCATCGTTGAGGAGATCAAAATCAATGAAGATTTCGGGAAGGATTTCTTCAAATAAAAATTGCCGAGAGGAAAAAGAAAAAATATTCCGCAATTGCTTTTTTATGGTCGCCATCGCTTTTCTTTTCACCGCTCTGCCAGCAAAAGGAGGAAAGCTTGAAAAATAGTGCAAATGCCAAAACTTTAAAAAAGACCGTTGGAGTGTCCTTAACCATTATACTGTTCTGCCTGGCGGGAATGGTGACCCTTTTTCAGCAATGCCAGCGAAGCCGGCCTGAGAAAGTGGCGCCGGCCAAACTGATGCAAACGCAGGTCATCGTCAAAGAGGACATCGGCTATAAAACCGGTAATGATCTCGAGCCATATGAAAAAGAACGCTGCTTGCTGGATCTCTATCTTCCAGAAAAAGTGAAAGGATTCCCGATCATGGTTTGGTTTCATGGCGGCAGCCTGAAACGTTTGGGCAAGGATGACGCCGCCACAAAAGCGCTGGCCGGGCGCTTCGCCCGCGAAGGTGTGGGCGCGGCGGTGGTCAACTACCGGCTGTCGCCGCTGGCCAAATACCCCGCCTATATCAAAGACGCGGCTGCCGCTGTCGCCTGGGTCAAGGAGAACATTGGCCGGCACGGCGGCAATCCCGAAGCGGTTTTCATCGCCGGCCACTCCGCCGGGGGCTATCTTTCCCTGATGCTGGCCTTGGTCCCAGAATACCTGCAAGAATACCGCGTCAACCCTATGTCCATTGCCGGCATCATTTCCATCGGCGGGCAAACATTCACCCATTACGCCATACGCGAGGAAAGGGGCATGCCCAATCCCGAAACCACGCCGGTTATCGACGAAGCCGCCCCATGTTTTCACGCCCGCAAGGATGCCCCGCCGATCCTTGTCGTCTGGGCCGACGGCGATTCCCCCGACCGCATCGAAGAAAACAAATACCTGCTGGCCATACAAAAAATGGCCGGCAACCGGCAGATGTTCTTTCGGGAAATAAAGAACCGCAATCACTGGAGCCTGGTCACGCAACTCACCGATCCCGGTGATCCGCTGGCGGGAGAGATCGTGTCATTCATCAACAAGCACAGCCGCAAGCTGGGTTTGAAATAGCTCGCCCAAGCTTTCATCAGACAGAACAACATATGGCCCGGAGAAAAAAAATCGATAAATCGGGGAATACTATTGCATTTTTCTAACTTTATGTTAGAATTATATAACTTTCTAACGAAAGAGAAAAAATGAAAAAAATGATATTGATTTTCGTCATTTGCGCGTTGCTTCTGGTCTCACTGGCTGTCTGGGCGCTGAGAGGCAAGGTGGCGGGCAATGCCCTGGAACTCCTGGAGACTGGGGTGATCTTCATTCTCGTGGGCTTCGCCTTCTTCCTGGGCCTGTCACGGGTGCGCAGCCATTTGCGCAAGGAACCATCCGAAGATGAGATGTCCAAAAGGGTGATGACCAAGACGTCTTCTCTTGCCTTCTATGTTTCCATCTATTTGTGGCTGTTCATCATGTACATCAGCGACCGGATTACGCTGCCGACACACAGCCTGATCGGCGCCGGCATCATGGGCATGGCCCTGGTCTTCCTATTCAGTTGGCTCTATGTGAAAGCGGCGGGGATGAGGAATGAATAACCGCATCCGCGAGCTGCGTGCCCGGCTCGATCTCTCGCAGCTCGAGCTGGCCCAGAGAGTCGGCGTCCGGCGCGAGACCATCGTCTTCCTTGAAAAGGGAAAATACAACCCCTCTCTGCGCCTGGCCCACGACATCGCCAGAACCTTCGCCTTGCCGATTGAGGAAGTGTTCTGCTTCGACGACGGGTCCCGGCCCTGACCGGCGACAGTTCCCCAGCGGGGCAATTTGGAGTATGATCGGACAGAGGCGTCCATAGCGGCGCCGGGAGTGAAACGCATGGCACGAAGCGACAGGCTGGGCGGGGGTTCGGCATGGATGGCGATCCTCCTGCTGCTGGTAACGGGCTGCGCCCGCCACGGCGACGACGATGTCCCGGACCCGCCCCTGGTTTACGAAGAGGCCCTGCCGCCCGACCCCCAGTACGACGAGACGAACGTCCTCTTTGTTTCTCCGGACGGCAGCGACTCCAGCGGCGGCGGCTCTTTTGCTTCACCCTTGCGAACAATCGCCCGCGCCCTGGATGCGGCGGCAGCCGGAAAAACGATCGTGCTGCGGGCCGGGGTCTACAGGGAAGCCGTGCGCGTCCGCACGCCAAACATCACCATCCGCTCCCATGCCGGCGAGTGGGCCATCATCCAATGCCCGGCCAGCGATCCCGACCTCGACGTCACGGTGCTGTTCGACGTGGACGCCTCGGGGGGTAAGTTGCAGCGCCTGGAGGTCGTCGGCGGCTATTATTACGGCGTGATGTTCCAGACCCGGTGGGACTGGGGCGATGCCAGCGATCGCTCCGGCGCCTCGCGCCTGCTGCTGGAAGACTGCCGCATCCACGATACCGGCCGGGACTGCGTCAAGATCACCCCCGGCTGCGACGACATCGTCATCCGCCGCTGCGAGATCTACCGCAGCGGCCGGCGCGACAACGGCAACGCCGAGGGCATCGATAACGTCAACGGCGACCGCATGGTCATCGAGGACTGCGAGATCCACGACATCGCCACCAACGGGCTCTACTTCAAGGGCGGGGCAACCGATTGCGTGGCGCAAAGAAACCGCATCCATGCCTGCGGCGGCGGGGGCATCATGATCGGCTTCGACACCAGCCCAGAATTTTTCGACCTCAAGGCCAACCCGGGTTATTACGAAAGCATCAACGGCGTCCTGCGCAACAACATCATTTACGACACGGGCTATGCCGGCATCGGCATCTATGCTTCCCTGAAGCCGAGGATCTACAACAACACGGTTTTTAACGTGGCCGCCAGTGGGCAGAACGCCCTGCATTTCGGGATCAGCTTCCAGGATTGGGAGCCCGAAGCCAAAAGGCCGCCCACGGCGGAACCCGACATCCGCAACAATATTTTCGTCCAGGCTGCCGGCGGCGACGAGCACATCGTGCGCATCCGCCATGCTGATGAACTGGGCGGCCTCTCGGCCTTGAGCGGCATGCCGTCGATGAGCAACAATATCTATTTCAAGATCAACGGCGGTTCCTGCCTTTTCTTCGACCAGCGCCCCTCTTCCCATGCCCAGGGCATCAGCCTGGCCCAATGGCAGGACCATATCCGCGGCGACGCCGGCTCCCTGCAGGCCGATCCTCTCCTGGACTCGCAGAAAAAACTTCCGGCCTCCAGTCCCGCCATCGACAAGGGTCTCGACAACACGATCGTACGGTATGACATCGACCGCGTCGTCAGGACTTCACCCTACGACATCGGCGGCGATGAGTACTGAGAACGCGCTCTCAGTTCCGGGTCCCGCCTGTCCCTGTTTTAAACAAATTCATTTTACGATACAATTTCCCTGGCAAAAAACCGACCTGGAAGCGAGGACGAGATGAACACCAAGCGTGACCACAAAAAGGACTGCTGGCGGCTTCAGGCCGAAAGCATCATCAAGAACTTCAAAAAGAGGGGCATCGAAGGCGTCTACTGCGAGAACCGCGCTGAGGCAGTGGAAGCCGTCTGCCGCATGATCCCCGCCGGCGCCCTGGTCGGCCTGGGCGGCTCCGAGACGATCATCGAATCTGGGCTCCTCGACGCGCTGCGCAAGATGGACTTCCGCCTGCTCGACCGCTACAAGGAGGGCGTCACCAAAGATGAAGTCGGCGAGATGCGCCGCCAGGGTTTGCTCTCCGACGTCTACATTATGAGCAGCAACGCCGTCACCGCCGACGGCAAGCTGGTCAACGAGGACGGCACCGGCAACCGCGTGGCGGCCATGATCTTCGGGCCGACCAAAGTGATCGTCCTGGCTGGGATGAACAAGGTCGTGGCCGATGTCGAGGCGGCCATCGCCCGCGTCAAGAACACCGCCGCCCCAGCCAACAGCTTGCGCGTCGGTATCGATACTCCCTGCTCCAGGACCGGCTTCTGCCAGGACCCGCACTGCCATCCGCCACACCGCATCTGCTGCCAGCTGGTGGTCACCGAAGCTAGCATGACCCCCGGCCGCATCACCGTGGTCATGGTCGGCGAAACCATGGGGTATTGAGGCTTCCAAATGATAAAAAATCAGGACGTGTGCATCAGGGAGATGGCCCCGGAGGATCTCGATTTTGCCACCGCCCTGACCCATACCGCCGGCTGGGCCAGCGAGAGCATGGAGGTCTTCGCCGCTTTCCTGGAGCATGATCCGGGCGGCTGTTTCATCGCCGTTGTGGGTAGGGAAAAAGCCGGCGTCTGCGTGGCCACGAAATACCTGAAAAACGGCTTTATCGGCGAGCTGGTCATAAGCAAAAGCATGCGCGTATTGGGCATCGGGCCAATGCTGTTCCAAAAAGCCCTGGATCACCTGCTGGCCGGACAAATGGAAAGCATCTGCCTGGACGGCGACCTGAACGCGGTCTCCTATTACGAAACCATGGGCTTTCGTAAGGTCTGCCGCTCCCTGCGCTTCCGGGGAAAAATCAAAGGAAAAAAACATGCCCAAGTCCGCCGCCTCCAACCGGGTGACGTGGACCGCCTGTGCACCATGGACCGCGGGCTGTTCGGCGACGATCGTAGCTTCTTCCTGCGCCGGCGCGCAGAGCATTCTCCCGGGCTATGCCTGGTTTCAGAAAAAGATGGGCAACTCAGCGGCTGGATCATGGCCCGCCCCGGAGACGGGCTGTTGGCAGTCGGCCCCTGGGCCGCGCTCGCGCCCGAAGATGCCGCCCTTCTACTGGAGCACTTGGCCAGCGAGCACGGCACCGAGGTTTTGCGCCTCGGCGTGCTCGAGAAAAATGCCGAAGCCACGCGCCTGCTCCGCTCCTGGCCGGGGCTGCAGGAGGGGATCCATTCCTGGTTCATGGTGCGCGGCAACTCCGAGCGCCTGGGCAACCATCCGGCGCTGTACGCCATCGGTTCCGGGGCCAAGGGATAGCCCGAGAACTCCCATATGGGAAAAAAATGACCGAAAAGACAACCAGAGACTTAGCCGTTCTGTCCGATATCCACGGCAACCGCTGGGCTCTGGAAGCGGTTCTTGGCGACATCCGCCGCCGCGGTATCCGCGACACGGTCAACCTCGGCGATTGCCTGTACGGCCCGCTGGATCCTGGAGGCACGGCGCAAATGCTCATGGAACTGGAAATTCCCACCGTGCGCGGCAACGAGGACCGCATCATCCTTGATGAACCCAACCAGCATCCCGATTCGCCCAGCCTGCCCTTCGTTCAAGCCAATCTTAAACCGGAGCACCGCCAATGGCTGCGGGAACTTCCATTCACGGCCAGCGCTTACGAGGATTTTTTCCTCTGCCACGGCACCCCGGAAAAAGACAACGTTTATCTTCTGCGGGAGGTTCTGGCCACTGGCTGCCGTTTGCTGCCCGCGGCCGCCGTCGCCGGCATGCTGCAGGCGATTGCCCAGCCGATTGTTTTGTGCGGCCACGACCATCTGCCGGCGTTGCTTCGGCTGCCCGACGGCCGGCATGTCGTTAATCCGGGCAGCGTCGGGCTGCCCGCCTACCGGGACGACCTGCCTTTCGCCCACGCCATGGAAACGGGATCGCCGCACGCGCGCTACAGCCTGCTCCGGTCCGGGTCTTCAGGACTCTTCGTCGAAAGCATCGCCGTTCCTTACGATTGGGAAAGCGCCGCGGCAGCGGCCACCGGGAACGGACGCCCCGATTGGGCGTTATATCTTCGCACCGGCCGCGCCGCATCATGACTGGACCAATAGTCTTTAAATCACAGCAAAACCAATTTGGCAATCGCAATGTTTTTGACGCGGATCAATCCTTTTTACCATCGCAAATTTGGTTTACTGAAGGAAACCACAAAATTCCGCTTTAGGAGGATGGGGCAATGAAAAAACAACAGGGAAATTGCGGCTCCATGAAGGACGATGGCCCAATTATAATAAGATAATCCCATGAAATGGAAACAGACTCTTGTTGAAACGTTCCTGCCAGTGGCCCTCATTCTGGCGACGGTTTCCCCCACAAGCCCAGCTTCGACCACCGATAAATACCTGTTTTACCTGCACGGGAAGATCCTCGAAGATCAGGGTATTCCCAGACCGCGCAGTGAAAAATTCGGATATTATGAATATGAAAAAATATTGCAGACTTTCCGCAACCGGGGATTCACGGTTCGCAGTGAAATCCGGCCGGCAAATACCGAGGTTGCGGCTTTTGCCGAAAAAGTGGCCGGGGAAGTGCGGCAGCTGCTGCAGTCCGGGGTATCTCCGGATTGCATCACCGTGGTCGGCGCCTCCAAGGGAGGGGTCATCGCCATTTTGACTTCGGCCCTGCTGCAGAACCGAGACGTCAACTTTGTCTTTCTCGCCAGCTGTTATGACGCAGCGCTGAAAAGGCTCCAGGATCAGGGGCTGCAGGTGGCGGGGAACATCCTTTCCATTTATGATGCGGCTGACGATACCGGGTGCGGGTCCTGCCGCGACTTTTTCAACTACGCCCAAGAGAAAAGGCTGGGCCGCTCCCAGGAGATCGTGCTTCAGATGGGCCTGGGGCACGGCATCCTATACCGCCCCTTCCCCGAATGGGTGGAGCCCGCCATCGCCTGGGCCAATGACAGAGGAATCACCAGGGTACAAAACTTGCCAATGAAAAATGACTGATGCGAATTCTGGAATTCCGATTTATAAAATTTAATGCAAAGGATCCAGCCACCGCGTAAATAGTCTTTGGCTCAGAAAAAACATACAGAATGATTCCGCCATTTAACCGGCCGAAGATTTAAAATAAAAAAAGGAACCCATCATGACAGACTTTTCGAACCTATCCCTCTGCTTTTTTTGCAAGCGCGAATTCAGGGCGGGCGAAGGCCGCTACCGCTTTTTTCAGAAAGAAAAAGAGGTGGAATGCTGCCCGGCCTGTTTTGACGAAACAAGGGCCTATCGCCTGCAGCCGCTTGGAGAACCAGCTGGAAAGCGACCCGCAGGCAAGCCGGAAAAAGAATTTAATAAATAGGAGATCTGAATGAAACGCAGGACCGATCGTTTTTTTGGCGATTCCAGGTCAGGGCTCAAGATATTCCTGCAGGAAATGGCCATCGCTATTTTACTGGGCTTGGGCCTGGGTTTGATTTTCAACGACATATTCATCGGCTTGATCCTTGGAGCGGTTTACGGCCTGGCCAGCTATTTTGCCCAGTTCGGCAAATAGCGGGTGAAGATCGATAAAAATTTAGAATAAAAGGAGAAGAAGTAGAATTATTCCTCATTGGAGTGTTCAATAAATAAAAAGGACATGCCATGGTGTTAAAAAATAAAAAACAAGTGAGCGTTTCATGCCCAAAACAATGAACAACCAATTCGGCAAAAGATTCAGCCGCCCCTTATGGGCAATCGTCCTGAATCTGGCGTTTTTCCTGACGATTTCAGCCCAGGAGCAGGCGGTGGACTATCACCTGGAAGAAACCCCGGCGGTCAGCTGGAACCGGCCGCCACTTTTTGACGCCCGGGCAATGGCCGCTGGCGGTATTTCGCTGCTGGCTTCTCCCGCTTTCGCAGCCGCCTTCAATCCGGCCTTGATCCCCGATGGTGCTCCGCGCCTGGAAGTCGGTTTTGTCGGGCTGCGCTTCCAGGCATTTCAATATTGGGGCATCAACCAGGGAGTGATCCGCGAGCAATTCCCTTTGACCGCTGATGCGCTCCTGCCGGCGAGCCTGGGTGGAACCCTGAGCCTGGGGAAATGGCGCCTGGCAGCCGGCTACTGTCTTTCCGCCTTGCCGCGCTTTCCGGATTTTGCCCAGAGGCTCACTTATGAGTATGACCAATATTGGGAATACCGCGGTTCCTTCTCCGGGCAGGAACAGACAATGTATGCCGCCTCCGCCTGGCAGCCGGCCGCATGGTTCGCCCTGGGGATCCGCTTAGCCTATGTTTCGGGAAAACGCTGGCTGGAAACAAGCGATATGGATTCATCCTATTTCAATATCGGCGGCCAGTGGATATTGAAGAATATTTCCCTCCATCACGAGGAAAACCACCGGTATGGGCATTGGGTTCCCGCTTTGGGAGCCTGGCTGCACCTGAACCCGTCCTGGGATCTTGGCTTGTCCCTGGAATATCCGCTGGCCGGACGCGTGCGGCGCAGTCGGGAGCAGTCATTCGACAACCCGAGCGACGGGGTATATTTATCCATTCTGCAGGAGCGCCGCGATGCATTAAAAAGCCCGGCGAATTTGCGGTGCGGCACGGCATACTCCTTCAAGTTGGGCGGCCGCTCCGGAATGGATAAAAAAATATCCCTGGCCATAGAAGCCAGGAGCACTTTTTGGTCATCCTACCGTTGTGAATTTTTCGGCGAAACCATGCCGCGAGATTTCCGTGACACGGTGGAAACCGCGCTGGGAATGGAATACGCCGCCGCCGGATCCGCCGGAGCATTCTCCGTCAACCTGGGCGTTCGTCGCGATCCGCAGCCGCCGCGGGCGGCGGCGACGGCGTTGTGGGCCTGGAGCGCAGGCGCAGGCGCCCGCTTGGGCAGGCTAAGCGGCAATATCGGCCTGGTTTTTTACTCTGGGGCCACGGCCGGAATCAGCCAACGCCACTGGCTGATCGCCGCCGCTATGGCGTACGAATTCAAGGGAGAAAGACCATGAAAAAAATAAAAGCCGTCATGTTCTTAGGTTTTGTATGGTTCGCTTTCCCAATATTCGCCCAGTTTAACGCCGGCAGCAACGGCGCCTATCATAATTTTGCGGAAACCGAAGCGGTGCTCCGGGAACTGGCCGGCCGCTACCCTGGCCTGACCCAATTGGTGAGTGTCGGCCTCTCGATCGAAGGCCGAGAACTTTACGTCTTGAAAATTAGCGATTTCGCCCAAACCGAGGAAAGCGAAGCCAATATCTATATCATCGGTGGCACCCATGCCCGGGAATGGATCTCGATCGAAGTTCCATTGCTCTTTGCCCGGCAGTTGCTGGAAAATTACGCCGAAGACGCCGCCGTCCGACGGTTGGTGGACGGAGCCCAGATATACATCATGCCGCTGCTCAATCCGGACGGGCTGGAATTTTCAATTCACACCTACCGTTGGTGGCGCAAGACCCGGCGTTACAACGGCAATTTCAGCTGGGGGGTCGATCTGAACCGCAACTGGGGCTTCCAATGGGGATACGACAACCTGGGTTCGAGCCCCGACCCGAACAGTGAGACCTACCGCGGCAGCGGCCCCTTTTCCGAGCCCGAAACCGACGCCTTACGGCTTTTCATGCAGGATCACCCTCCAATTGGGGCTATCTTTTATCACAATTTCTCGCAAAAAATCATCTATCCCTGGGAACACACGGCCGCGCCGGCCCCGGACCAGGCCAAAATGGCAGTCATTGCCACTGAGATGAGCCGGCGCATGGCCGCCGTATCGGGCCGCGTCTATCTCACCGGCAGTTCCGAAATCAGCTATGCGGTCAACGGCGGTTCCTGCGACTGGGTGTACGGCACTTTTGCCGCCCCGGCTTTCACCATCGAACTGCCCAATGCCACTTACCTCCAGGGCGGTTTTTTCACCGCCGAGAGCGAAATCATGACGACTTTTGCCGAAAACCTCCCGGCCCTGCTCTACTTTATAGACTGCTTCCTCGAAAAAAATTAGTTACCGGCATCGCTCTTTCGCAAAACCGCTCGGTCAAATTTTCGCAGGGCAACTCTTTTTCGCGGCGGGAGTTTAAATCATTATGAAATGGAGCCGGAAAAATAAGCGGCCTGAAGCGCCCACAAGATCTATAAAATGAAAAATTTCTTTTTATTGCCTGGGCGCCGATAAAACCAACCCGGTTGCGCGGTTACGCGGTCTGGGTTACAATAGCGGGAAAGAAAAACCATGCAGCCGAACAGTGAAATGCTCAACACCATGCTGGCCATCATGCTGCCGATCCTTCTCGGCTACCTGCTGAGGCTGGGCCGCCTCTTCCAGGAAAGCGAGATCGCCGCCCTGCGCAAATTCGTCATGCGCGTGGCCTTGCCCTTTCTGATTTTTCAGAACCTGTACCGCGCCGACGTCGAGAGCCTGCAACAGGCGCTGCCCATCGTGCTGGCATTCGTCCTGATGACGATTCTTTACACCCTGGCCGCCCGGCTGGTGGCGCCGCTGTTGGCGCACGGTGAAAAGCAGCAGCTGACCTTCGCTTTTTCGGTTTTTGCCGGCAACTACGCCTTCCTGGGCTGGGGAGTGATCGTCTCCTTTTTCGGCGGCCGGGCCCTGACCCGGGCCGTGTTCTTTTCCATGTTCTTCTGGCCGGTGTTCCTGACCTGCGGTTTTTTCCTGCGCCGCCGCTTCTGCACGAGCTGCGTCCTTGAGCAAGGGGATGCCTTCCTGAAGGTGTTGGTGCGTCACGCCGGCGTGCCGATCGCCACGGCTGCCGCCGCCTTGTCCCTGAACATCGGCCATGTGCGCTTGCCGGAGACACTGGACCGTTTTATCGGCCAGTTCGCCGCCCTGGCCATTCCCATGATCCTGTTCGCCATCGGCCAGAACCTGCGGCTGCTCATGCCCGCCGCCCGGCTGCGCCTGGTGCTGGCCGCATCTCTGTTCCGCCTGGCCGGCGGTTTCGCCCTCGGGTTGGCGGTCGTAGCCGCAATGCGTCTCTTTTTTAACCTGGATATTCTAAGCCGCCAGGTGATCCTGCTGCAGGCGGTCATGCCCACGGCCACCATGGCCACTTTCTTCAGCGAATACGTTCCCCTCGACGAAGAGCTGCTTTCAGGTATCATCGCCGTTTCCACCCTGCTCTCCTTCCTCACCCTGCCGCTCTGGGTCATGGTCATCCGCATCCTGTTCGGCTGACCGGCCGGATTTTTATCCGATTTCATTTAAATTTCCAAAAATGGTATACTATATCCATCAGATCGGGCAGGCCGCGGCCAGATCGCGTCAAGGGAGGCAAGAATGAAGATCAGCGCCAGAAACGTTTTCAAGGGCAAAGTGGCGGAGATCAAGCCGGGGAACGTCAATACGGAAATCATCATCGATATACCCGGCGGCATGCAGGTCGTTTCCATGATCTCCAAGGACTCGGCGGCGCACCTGGGCCTCAAAAAGGGCAAGACCGCCTACGCCGTGATCAAGGCCTCCTCGGTCATGGTGGCCGTCGACTAGACGCCGGCAATTTCGTCAAATTAATAGTTGACAATAAAATTATTTTGTAATATACTCCCGGACTGACTCCGAGCCGAACGGGCTAACGCTTTTAAAACAGCCAGGCCCGCCGGCCGCCAGGGTATGACTGGAAACGGTCATGCCTTCCATCTTTGAGAAGGAGGCTAGATGAACGACTGCCCATTCCCGCATTTTTCCAGCGCCGGCCTCCACATCCCCGACTTCAAAATGGAGGTTCGCATAAAATGAAAAAACTGTTCACACTGGTTCTATGCCTGTACCTGCTCGGGTTTTTCCTCCCTGCCGAGGAGGAAAAGCCGGAGAAAAGGGGCAAGGAGAAAGAAGTTGTCCTGCCCATGATCACCGAGTCGGTGACCGTCGAGGCCAAGGTCCCGCGGGAGCTCCCCTACGCCGCTACCTCGGAGCTGAAGGCCGAGAAAATCGAGATGCTCAAGCCCAAGGAGCTGAGCGAGGTCCTCTCCTACACCCCGGGCACATACGTGTCCTCCGGCGCCAAGAGCGAGTGGGACGTCAAACTGCGCGGGCTGGGGAAAAACCGCATCACCCTGCTCTACGACGGCATCCCGGTCTACGAGCCCTACTACAATTCCTTTGATGTCAAGGCCATCGCCACCGACCAGGTGGACTCGGTCAAGGTGGTCAAGGGCGCCTCGTCCATCCTGTACGGCCCCAACACCATGGGCGGCATCGTCGACGTGCTCAGCAAGCGGCCGGCGACGGACCAGTTTACCTTGCGCCTGGACTACGGCACGCGCAACACCTATGGCATCTACGCCAACGGGGCGCTGCGCAGCAAGAATGTACTGTTCACCGGCTCAGCCTTTCGCGAGGCTACCGACGGCTTCAACTGGGTGGACAAGGGCAAGACCGAACTGCGCCTGAACAGCGACTACGAGCGCATCAACCTGGGCGGAAAGCTGTACTATTATCCCGGCAGCGGCGCTGAAATCATGGCCGAGGTGAACTACTACCAGTCAGAGCACGGCATCCCCACGGCAACCGATTTTTACAAGAAGCAATACTGGCGCTTCAGGGATTGGCAGCGTCTGATCGCCAACCTGGGCGGCAGCTTCCCCATGTTCGGCGGCGGCTACGTCAAGGCCAGGATGTATTACGTCAAGCATTACAACGTTCTGGACGCCTACAAAAACGACCAGTTTTCCACTCTGACCTGGGAATCGACCTACGACAATTACGCGCTGGGCGCCTTCGTCCTGGGCATGGTACCGCTGGGCGGCAAGCACCAACTGCATGCCAGCGCCTCCTACCGCGACGACGATGTCAGCACCCAGTCCTCCCTCACCGCCCCCTGGGAGGACTACAAGCACAGGGTTCTCTCCCTGGGCATCGAGGACCGCTTCCGCGTCAGCGAGAAGGTCGAGCTCATGGCCGGCGCCAGTCTTGACCACCTGAACAAGCAGGACGGCGAGAACCAGACCACGCTCAATCCCATCCTGGGCGTGAAATTCAACCCCAGTGACTTCGTCGACCTGCACCTGACCCTGGCGCAGAAGTCGCATTTTCCCTCGATGAAGCAGCTCTACAGCACGCCCGAGAACGGCGGCAACCCCGACCTGCGTGACGAGATCGGCACCAACTTCGAGCTCGGCTTCACCTATGACCGCGGCTGGTTCGTCAGCGGCGCCGCTTTCTATCAGAATATCCGCGATATGATCGAGAGCCGCATCAACATCGACTTCATCAAGCAGAACATCAACATCGCCAAGGCACGGATCACGGGTTTCGAGCTGGAGGCGCGCAAGGCTTTCGGCTTCTTCTCCTTCTCGGCCGCATACACCTACCTCAAGACCGAGAACGAGGAGACGAACGAGCGCCTCGACCTGATCCCGGCGTCGCAGTTCAACGCCTCACTGCGCTTCTATCGCGCCGATCTGTTCTCGTTCACACTCTGGGGCATCTACGCCTCCTCCGCTATCTACCATTCCAATGCCGGCGTGGTCACGGTTGATTCCTACGCCGTGGTCAACGCCGCCCTGGAGCGCTCGTTCGGCAAATTCAGCCTCTACCTGAAAGCCGACAACCTGCTGGACAACGAATACTGGAGCGAGCCGGGCTGGCCCATGAAGGGCCGCGCCCTCATCGTCGGCGCGCGCTTTTTCCTCTCAGGTAAGAAATAGCCCATGAAAAAAGCATCATCCTTTCTGTTTTGCTTCCTGCTATTTGCCCTGGCCGGCTTGGGCCAGCAGACCAATGATTTCTACGACAATACCCCGAGCCAAAAGCTTCCCGGGGCGCTGAAGATCGAGGTCGCCGGCGAGGTGGCCAATCCCGGCTTCGTCGACCTGGAGCGCCTGCCGCTGCGCACGCTCATCGTCCGCGAGACGCTGTCGGGCCAGGAGGGAATCCAGTTTATTGGCGCGTATCGCTACGAAGGCTATTCGCTGCTCGATATCCTCAACGACCGCGTGGCGGCCCGCAAGCACGGAGCCGACTTCAAGCCGCAGACCGACCTGATGGTAGCCGTGGAAAACGCCGCGGGCGAGAAGGCGGTGCTGAGTTGGGGCGAGATCTACTACCCCGCCGCCCTGCACCGCGTGCTCATCGCCGCCGCCGCCGCGCCGATCATTCCCAACGAATCAAAGGAAAACTGGCCGCTGGCTCCCGGCATCAAGCTGGTCTGCGCCAACGATTTGCTCAGCGAACGCGGCATCCTGAACCCGGTCCGCATCACGGTCTTCACGGCACCGCTGGAGATCCCCGATAAAAAGGGGCTAAAGCCGCTTACCGCATCGAATTTCCAGGTTCTCCGTCCCGGGCAACAGGCCGCCGCATTCGCTGCGGCCGCCATGCCGGCGGAAAAGCGGACATTCCCCTCGGCCTTCTACGGCCGCGGCAAGGGCTATCACGGATTCCAGTCCTTTGCCGGCGTCCTGCTCAAGGACGCTCTGCAGGACTTCGTGCCCCTGGACCCCACGGCGCTGCGCCGCGGCTTTTTGCTAGCCGCATCGGTCGACGGCTACCGCATCGCCATGAGCGTCAGCGAACTGTTCAACCGCAACGACCAGGCCGAGTTCCTGCTGCTCGACCGCGGCGCCGGCAGCGAAGGCGGGCGCTATGCCATCTTTCCCGCCGCCGATTTC
>JADFDP010000055.1 GCA_018262835.1 Candidatus Aminicenantota bacterium | reverse complement strand
TAAAATTCCAAGCACCAGGTAGCAAATTCCAAATTAATTCCAAGTTCCAAATTCCAATGACCCAAACGAAAGCCCGGAATTTATCTGATCTTGTCTTTGTTTTGGTCATTGGAAAATTGGTGCTTGATGCTTATTTGTGATTTGGTGCTTGGGATTTGGTGCTTTATTTCTTATTATTTATTTTGAACTCTGCAATAGCTCCGGCGCCGGCTTCACGGAAAGCCCGGGACACGCCTCCTACTCCGAGCTTGACGCCGCCGAAAACGCGCGACACCAGCAGCGCGCCTTCGAGGTCCTCGCGGCGCAGCAGCTCGAGCAGCACCCGGCCCGGGTGGCCCACTTCGCCGTCGTCGCGCGATTTTTCGATCCCGCGCCCCTTTTCATCCAGGCCGCGGAAAGCCCAGCAGTGGTGGTTGGCCTTGCGGAAATCGCCTTTTTTCAGGCGCACCATTTTCAGCACATCTTCTTCTCCGGCGGCCGGAAAGAGCACGGCGAAAAAACGCGAACGCTCGGCCAGGTGCTTGAATTCGGCGGGTTGATCCACTTTCATGGTGACGGACTCCTCAGTGCAAAGAGTATTCTCAAAGCGACCGCGAAGTCAAGGGAGGAGAGAGGGAAAGGCCCTTATTCTTCCCTGATTTGTTATGTTATAATATCAATATGATGATCAATTTTATAACCATCCATGTGGCGGATATCGAGGCTTCGATCAAGTTCTACAACCGCGTGCTGGGCATGCAGGTCAGCCGCCGCTTTTCCCCGCGCCCGGGCATGGAGATCACTTTCATGGGCGGCAGCGGCGTACAAGTCGAGCTCATCCATGGGGACCAGGTGCCGCCCTACCAGGGAAGCGGGATCTCCCTGGGTTTCTATGTGGCCGACATGGAGCAGACGCTGGCCCTGCTGAAAGAGAACCATGTCGAGATCGTTTCGGGCCCGCACGTGATGAAAAGCGGCATCAAGCTCCTGAGCGCCCGCGACATCAACGGCGTGGACCTCGGATTCGTGCAGCAGCCCTGACTCTTCCCTAATTTTTCTCTGCCTCTTGACAAGCGCCTGGTTTGCCGGTAAATTACGACAGTTAAAATATAACAATATGACCGCCGGTTTCACCTTGCCGGCGTGAGGAGTCCGCCATGGTCCTTCATCAACAGTTCGTGCGCATCGCCAAGAAAAACGAGAAAAAACTGGCCATCATCGACCGCACCCTTGACAAGCGGCTCACCTACAAGCGCGCCCTGATTGGAGCGCTGCTGCTGGTCAAAAAGTTTGAAAACTACGACCCCGGTTTCCTGGGCGTCATGATGCCCAACTCGGCCGGGTCGGTGCTGACCATACTGGCCACGCTGATGGGCGGCCGAGTGCCGGTGATGATCAACTATTCCACCGGGGCGGCGGCCAATTGCGTATATGCCCAGAAGAAGTGCGCCTTCAAGACCATCATCACCTCGCGCGCCCTGTGCCAGAAGATCAATTGCCCGCATGTCGAGGGCATGATCTACCTGGAAGACGTCATGAAGACCGTGTCGGTTTTCGACAAGGTCAAGGCCGCCCTGAAAGCGGGGCTTTCCGTGGAGCGGCTGCTGCAAGCCATCCACGGCGGCGACGAGAACGACACCCTGCTCATCCTGTTCACCAGCGGCAGCGAAAAAGACCCCAAGGGCGTGCAGCTGACCCACCGCAACATCAGCGCCAACTACCTGAGCCTGAAAAAGGCTTACGACTTGAACGGCGACGACATCTTCCTGGCCAACCTGCCGTATTTCCATGTGTTCGGCCAGACGGCCAACCTTTGGGTGCCGCTGCTGGAGGGGATGACCCTGGTCACTTATGCCAATCCGCTCGATTTCAAGGCCATCAGCAATATCGTGCGCGAGGAAAAGGTGACGCTCATGGCCGGCACGCCTACTTTTTTCTGGGGCTACCTGCGCAATTCCCGGCCCGGTGATTTTGAAAGCGCCCGCATCATGCTCAGCGGCGCCGACAAATGCCCGGAGGCGCTGCGCGTCGCTTTTTTGAAAAAACACAGCAAGACGCTGCTCGAGGCCTACGGGACCACCGAGACCAGCCCGGGCATCACGGTCAACACCTTGAGCCATAACCGCCCCGGCAGCACGGGCCGGCCGCTCGACGGCGTGCAGGTCAGGGTGGAGAACTACGAAACGGGCGAGGGCTGTGCCATCGACCAGATCGGCAAGATCCTGGTCAAGGGCGACAACGTGATGAAGGGGTATTTCGACGACTTCGAGCAGACCTCGCTGAGCATCCGCCACGGCTGGTACGACACCGGCGACATGGGCTACATGGATGCCGACGGCTACCTGTGGCACGTGGGGCGCTTGAAGCGGTTCCTGAAGATCGGCGGCGAAATGGTGTCGCTGGTCAAGGTCGAAGATGTTCTCGAAAAGCTGCTGCCGCCCGACGTGGAATGCTGCGTGGTCGAGATCCCCGACCCGCTGCGCGGTGCCAGGATCGTGGCCGCGGTCACCCAGCAGGTGGATGAAAAGGCCATCCTGAAGGAAATGGCCGAACAGTTGCCCAAAATCGCCATGCCCAGCCGCTTCGTGGTCATCGCCGAAATGCCCAAGCACGGCAGCGGCAAGATCGATTTCCGCACCATCACCGAGCTGGCGCGCGAGATCGTCCTGGGCAAGTGACCGCCGGGGGAAAACGCTCCTGGCATTTGACAACGCGGGGATAAATCTTTAAAATCCGACTTGGAAAAAACGTTCCAAGGAGGATCGACATGGGGAAAAAAATTCTACTGGCGACCGAAAAGCCTTTCGCCAAGATCGCCGTTCAGGGAATTAGCGAGATCTTTAAAAAAGCGGGTTACGAAATGATTCCGCTGGAATCCTATAAGGCCAAGGAAGACCTGCTCAAGGCCGCGGCCGACGCGGACGGCATGATCATCCGCAGCGACATCGTCGACGAGGCCGTGCTCGCCGCCGCCAATAACCTTAAGATCGTGGTCCGTGCCGGCGCCGGCTATGACAATATCGACCTGAAAGCGGCAACTTCCCGTAACGTGGTGGCCATGAACACGCCCGGCCAGAACTCCAACGCCGTGGCCGAACTGGTGTTCGCGCTGATGCTCAACCTGGCGCGCGGCGCCTTTTCCGGCAAGTCGGGGAGCGAGCTGCGCGGCAAGAAGATCGGCCTGCAGGCCTACGGCGCCGTGGGCCGCTGCGTCACGCCCATCGCCAAGGGCTTCGGCATGGAAGTGTTCGCCTTCGATCCCTACGTCCCGGCCGAAGCGATCAAAAAGGACGGCGTCACTCCGGTCCAGTCACTGGAAGAGCTTTATAAAACCTGCGACTACGTTTCGATCCACATTCCCAAGACCAAGGAAACCGTCAACTCCATCCATTTCGCCCTGCTCAACCAGATGAAAAAAGGGGCGGCCTTGATCAACACCGCCCGGGCGGAAGTGATCGACGAACCCTCGCTGCTGAAGATGTTCGCCGAACGCCCGGATTTCAAGTACGGCGCCGACGTGGCGCCCGCCTGTGCCGCCGAGATCGCGGAAAAATTCGCCGGACGTTTTGTCTTCACGGCCAAGAAAATGGGGGCGCAGACCGAGGAAGCCAATGTCAACTCCGGGCTGGCTGCCGCCCGCCAGATCGTGGCTTTTTTTGAAAAGGGCGACAAGACGTTCCAGGTCAACAAATAGGTGAACGTTGCCGGCAGTCATCCGGCCGGTCCAGGGCAATCCTCATGCTGAAGAACGTCGTGGCGCTGACCGTGGCCGGGTCCGATTCCGGCGGCGGCGCGGGCATCCAGGCCGACATCAAGACCTTCTCCGCCTGCGGGGTCTACGGCGCCAGCGTCATCACCGCCGTCACCGCCCAGAACCTGGAGGGCGTGCGCGCCATCCAGGCCATCGATCCCCAGGTGGTCGATGCGCAGCTGCGGGCGGTGCTGGAGGGCTACCCGGTCAAGGCCATCAAGACGGGCATGCTGTTCAGCCGGGAGATCATCGAAACGGTCGCCGCCGTCATCAAGGAGCATCGGCGCATCCCGGTCGTGATCGACCCGGTGTTCGCCGCCACTTCGGGCAGCCGGCTGATCAAGCCCCGCGCCATCCGCATTCTCCACGAGCTTCTTTTTCCGCTGGCCGCGCTGGTCACTCCCAACCTGCCCGAGGCCGAATTCCTGTGCCAAAGGGAGTTGCGCTCGTCGGATGACCTGCGCGAGGCCGGCGAGAGCCTCTTTAAAATCTACAAGATCCCCTTCCTCATGAAAGGGGGCCACCTGCCTGGCAGGGCCGTCGACCTGCTGGTGGATGGCATGGGAGTGAAAGCATATGGCGCGGACCTCGTGCGCAACGTCAACAGCCACGGCTCGGGCTGCACCTTTTCGGCGGCCGTCGCCGCCTACCTCGCCCGCGGCCGCTCCTTACGCGTTGCCGTGGCCGAAGCCAAGGCCTTTATCACCGCCAGTCTGAGCCGGCCGCATTACCTGCGGGCGGGGACGCGGGTGATCGATCATTTTCACCGCAAGGGCGGATCCGCAGAACGATGACCGGTGCAAGGAAGGTGACGGTGATCGGCGGGGGCAGCTCGGGCATGATGGCCGCCATCAGCGCCGCCCGCTGCGGCGCCGAAGTGGTGCTGCTGGAGCGCATGGACCGCGTCGGCAGGAAGCTTCTGGCCACGGGCAACGGCCGCTGCAATCTCAGCAACTCGGACTGCTCCCCATCCAGGTATCACGGCGGCGATCCTGCTTTCATCGGCGAAGTGCTGTCGCGCTTTCCGGTCGGGAAAGCCATCGATTTTTTCGAGGAGCTCGGCATCGCCTGCAAGATCGAAGACCAAGGGAAGATCTACCCGCAATCCGACCAGGCCTCGGCGGTCCTGGATGTCCTGCGCTGGGAATTGGAGCGGCTGCGGGTCGATGTGCGCACCGGCTGCGAAGCGATCAGGATATCTCCCGGGGAAAAGGGCTTTGCCATTTTGCTGCGGCCAGAGCAAACGATCGACGCCGGCCGGGTGATCATCGCCAGCGGAGGCCGGGCCGGGCCCCAGTTCGGATGCGACGGCTCGGGCTATCGACTGGCCCGGGAGCTGGGGCACAACCTGGTCGAACCCCTGGCGGCGATCGTCGCCCTGCGCCTGCGCGCCGATTTCCTGCGCCGGCTGAAAGGAATCAAATTCATCGGCCGGGCCGAGGTCCGCAGCGGAGATGAAGTCCTGCGCCGGGAGGCGGGAGAGATCCTTTTTACCGACAATGGCGTGTCCGGACCTCCGGTCCTGCAATTGAGCCGCTCGGCCGCGGTCGCCCTGATGCAGAACCAGGAGCCGCGCGCCGTCCTCGACCTGTTCCCGGGTGCGAGCCTGGAAGAGTTGGACGCCGCCCTGGCGGTCCGCTTCCACCGCCAGGGGAAAAAGTCGCTGGCCATGGGGCTGGTGGGGCTGCTGAACAAGCGCCTGATCCCCGTGGTCCTGGCTGAAGCCGGCATTTCCGACGCATCGCTCCCCTGCGGCGGCCTGCCGGCCCGGTCGCGGCTGCGGCTCGCCGCCCTGCTGAAAAGCTGGTCATTCCCGGTCATCGGCACCCAGCCCTGGCCCCAAGCCCAGGTGACGGCCGGAGGAATCGACTTGCGCGATGTGGACCCTGCCGGCCTGGAATCGCGCCTTGTTCCCGGGCTTCACTTCTGCGGCGAAATTCTCGATGTCGACGGCGACTGCGGCGGCTTCAATCTGCAGTGGGCCTGGTCCTCGGGATATGTGGCCGGCTGCTCGGCCGCCGGCCGCTGAGCGGCCATGCTGCGCCTGGCTGAGATCAAGCTGCCGCTGGACCACGATGCCGGCGCCCTGGAGCGGGCCGTCATCGCCAGACTCGGCATCCGCCCGGATGAACTGGTCGAAACCCGCATTTTTCGCCAGGCCATGGACGCGCGAAAAAAAGGGGCGGTCCACCTGGTATATTCCGTTGATGCCAAGGTAAAAAACGAGCAGCGTTTTTTGCGCCGGGGAAAATCACGCCGGATAATTCCCACGCCGGATCTTGCCTACCATGAAGTCATTCCGGGCAAAGAAAAACTCCCCGCAGCGCCGCTGGTGGTCGGCAGCGGGCCGGCCGGGCTTTTTGCCGCCCTGCTGCTGGCGCGCCAGGGCTACCGGCCGCTCGTCCTGGAAAGGGGCAAGCCGGTCGGAGAACGGTACCGGGACGTGGAGCATTTCTGGTCCGCCGGGAGGCTTGCCGCCGATTCCAACCTGCATTTCGGCGAAGGCGGGGCCGGCACGTTTTCCGACGGCAAGCTGGCGACCCTGATCCATGACCCCCGCTGCCGCAAGGTGCTGGAGGAGTTCGTCGCGGCCGGCGCCGCTGAAGAGATCCTCTTCCTGAACAAGCCCCACCTGGGCAGCGACCGTTTGCCGGCCATCGTCCAAAACATCCGCCAATCCATCATCGCCCTGGGCGGCGAGGTCCGCTTCGGTTGTCGCGTGGACGATCTGCTCATCAGGGACAATAAAATGGCGGCCGTGGCCGTTGCCGGGCAGGGGAGCCTGGAAGCGCCGGCGGTGATTTTGGCGCCGGGGAACAGCGCCAGGGATACGTTCGCCATGCTGCTGGAGCGCGGCGTAACACTGCAGCCCAAGCCATTCTCCCTTGGCCTGCGCATCGAGCATCCGCAGCAGATGATCGATGCGGCGCAATACGGGAACTCCGCCGGCCACCCGCGCCTGGGCGCGGCCGATTACAAGCTGGTCTTTCACGCACCGGGCGGGCGCTCGGCCTATACCTTCTGCATGTGCCCGGGCGGCCTGGTTGTGGCGGCGGCCACCGAGGCGGATGGGCTGGCCACCAACGGCATGAGCCTATATGCCCGTGACGCAGTCAACGCCAACAGCGCCCTGATGGTCGGTGTCACCCCAGCCGACTTCGGCGGTGACCATCCGTTGGCGGGCATGGAATTCCAGAGGACTTGGGAGAGAAAATCCTTTGCCATGGGAGGAAGCAATTACTTTGCCCCCGTGCAGACTGTGGGGGATTTCCTGGCCGACTACGGCCGTCCCCTTGGGGGACTCGCCGATCGCCCATCAACGGCGTTGGGAAATATCCAGCCGACCTATCGCCCGGGCTGGCGGCTGACGAATCTGGCCGATTGCCTTCCCGGCTATGTGACCGAGACTTTGCGCCAGGCCCTGCCTTTCTTCGCGAAGCGGCTGCCGGGATTCGATCGTGCCGACGCGGTCCTGACCGGCGTGGAAACCCGAAGTTCATCCCCGGTCCGTATTGTCCGCAATGACGATTTTGAAAGCAACATTCAGGGCCTTTATCCCGCCGGCGAAGGGGCCGGTTACGCCGGCGGCATCATGTCCTCGGCCGTGGACGGCATGCGCGCGGCCGAAACGCTGATCCGGAAATATGCTCCCCTTTAGGATGAAGGTTTTTTTTTCAACAAAAAGAAAAGCGTGCCCTTCTGCTTCATGTTGCCGGCAACGAGCTCGCTGAGATCGCCGTTGCCGGTGAACAGGTCGACGCGGCCGGCGCCGCGGATGGCGCCGCCGGTGTCCTGGTTGAGGACGAAGCGGCCGAATTTTTCCCAGCCCACGATGCAGTTTTGCTTGTCAAAGACGGGCTTCTCGCACTCGATGTAGGCCAGGGTCCCGAGCGGGAACAGGCGCGGGTCGCTGGCGATGCTGCGCCAGGGGGTCAGGCGGGCGCCGAACGTGCCGGTCGCGCTCTGTGGGTTGACCTGGAAAAAAATATAACTGGGATTGGCGATGAAGGCGTCCATGACGGCTTCCGGGTATGCCTTGAGGAATGCCTTCATGCCCTGCAGGGAGAGCTGGCCGCGGTCGATGAGCCGCTTGTCGAGAAGGTACCTGCCGATGGATTTGAAGGGGTGGCCGTTCTGGTCGGCATAGCCCACGTAGATGCGGCTGCCGTCATCCAGCTGGACGATGCCCGAGCCCTGGATATGCAGGAAAAAGACGTCGACCAGGCTGTCCACCCAGATGATCTCCAAATCGCGGCCGGACAGCATGCGCCGGAAGTCAATATCGGCGCGGGTGTAATAAGGGACGAGGCGGCGATTATCGTCCACGCGCCCCTTGATCTGGGCCAGATTGGGCTGGTCCTTGTAAAAATAGAACTGCTGCAGGTCGACGGTCACCAGGTCGGCGGGGCAGCCGTACAGCGGGTAGGGATACTGCGGCGACGCGCAGCGCGAGCCGCGCAGCAGCGGTTCGTAATAGCCGGTGAAAACCACTTGCGGCGCCGTGCTGGAATAGAAAACGAAGTTCTCGCGGACGTAGCGGAAGAATTCCTCGCTCAGGCCCATTGCCGCCAGCTTGCCGCGGAAATCGTTCAGGCTGTCGACCAGGCGGGAGACCGGCACGGCCTCCAGGCCGAAACGGAGGATGGCGGCGCCGTCCATGGCGGTGAATTTTTCCAGGGTCAGGTCGACGGCATCGAGCAGCGTCTGGGCCGGCTCATCGTCCTGCAGTTCCGGGGCGACGGCCAGCGGCCGCAGGGCGTTGGCAACCGTCCAGACACCCGGCGTGGGCTCCGGCAGCGGCGTGATGGTCTGGTGAGGCGTTGTGACAGTCGGGCGCGTCGGGGCCACGTAGACCTTCTTTTTCTGCGCGCAGGAGAAGGAGAGCAGCGCCAGTGCCAAAACCATGCCGCCAAGGAGTAATCCTTTTATTTTCATTTTTTTCAATATAACATAATATCCCTTCAAAAATAAATTTGAAATTCCAATTCTCATGAACCCTGCCATTCAGGCAAGCCTGCCCGTTCACGCACATGGGATTGTTTCGACCCGAGATGGCCTCGGTCTTGCTTCGGTCGCGGAGTCGCCCCGCCTTGTTTGACCTCGCGGGCTCCGACAGTCGCGACCGATCCCCAGAGGGGGACGCAACCCCTCGGCCAACGGGTACCCCGAAGCCAATCCCTACGTGCGTTCAGGGCAGGCTTGCCCAAAGGCTAAAAGATTAAAATTTCGTCTAAGGCTTTTTCAACATCGAACTTCGAACGTCGAACATCGAACTACAATTTCTTTTCTACCTTTTCACTTGTTACTTGTCACTGAGTGATGGATCAGCAATGCCGCTGAAATTCCGCCGTTGTGGAACAGGATCTTTTTCTCATGCGGCAATCCCAACGCCTTTTCCAGCTCCAGGCCCGGAACGATGATCGCGTAGCTGCAGCCGGCATAATCGCGGCGGACCTTTTCGCCGATGCGGCGGTAGAAGGCGGTAATATTCTCTTCCTCCCCGAGGCGTCTGCCATAGGGCGGATTCATCACCAGCAGCACGCCGGCCGGATCAGCGGCGGGCGGGTGGAGATGGAAAAAGTCGGCCGGGTCGACCTCGGCGAGCGGGGAGCAGCCGGCGCTTTCGAGGTTGTGCCGCGCCGTGGCCGCGGCCTTGGGATCAAAGTCCGAGCAGTAGATTTTATGCGCGCCCGCCGGTGCCCGCTCCATCATTTCCTTTTCCAATTCATCCTTCAGGTGCCGGAAGCGGGCGGGCCGGAAGGACGGCCACCCCTGGAAGGCGAACGGCCGGCCGCTGTTGGCCGGGTGGCCGGAAAAGATGGCTGCCGCCTCCAGGGCGAACGTGCCCGAGCCGCAGAACGGGTCGATCACGATCCGATAGCGCTCGATGGCGGCGGCGTGCAGCACGCTGCAGGCCAGGGTCTCGCGCAGGGGGGCCGCTTCCGTGAATTTTCCATGGCCGCGCTTGTAGAGGAGCTCGCCGCTCATATCCAGGCTGGCCCGGCAGCGGTTCTCGGCCACGCGCAAAAAAACAGTTTGCCGCCCCGGTGCGGCGGCATCCGCTTTTTCAGGGAACGACGCCCGGCGGCCGTAGGCGGCCAGGCGCTCCGCGATGGCCCGCGCCGCTTCTTCTGCGAGCTTGCCTTCGTGCCACAGCCGCGAGCGGCCCGCCTGGATGGAAAAAACGACCCGGGCGGCGTCGGCAAGGTGAAGTTCCCAGGGAAAGGCGGCGAGCTTCTGGCGGAATTCGCCGAAACCTGTGGCTTTGAATTCGACCAGACGCATGAGCACGCGGCTCACCGTGCCGGTGCCCAGGTTCACGCGCCAGGAATCTTCGAGCTTGCCGCTGAAGGTGATGCCGCCGCTCCCCGCGATCCGCGGGGCGGCGATCCCCAGCTCCCGCAACTCCTCTCTCGCCGCGGCCTCGAATCCGGGATGCACCACGGCATAAAAATCGTGGGTGCTTCCCAGCACATGGTCCTTGATCCGCCGGGCCAGCGCTTTTTCGTTCACGGGGACTTCCGGCAGTTCCATCACTTGACCTTCCATCCCTTGCTGCGAAAAATATTCTCCACCGACTCCTTTCGGCAGCGAGCCTTGCGGTCTTCCCATTCATCGGCGACGGCAGCGAAGTATTCCTGTGCCTCCGCCCGATCGGCGAAATGGATCAGGAAGACCCTGTCGCCATCGAATGTCGGGGCGGAATAAAATTCAAAAACAGTGTTGTCCTTGCCGTTGCCGCCCTGAAAGGCGAGGGGGAAAGGGATGTCCAGGATGTCCCCGACCTGGACGCTTTTTTTCTCCTGCCGCCACTTGCGATCGAATATTTCCCCTTTCAGGAGGTCGTTGTAGCGGGCCGCCGCGGCGGACCAGTCAGGGAACGCCTCTCCCTGCAGGCGAAAACCCGGCGCTTCACCGCTGGGCAGGCGGATCTCATCGGCCTCGAGCCGGTGAAATTGCCCGTACTCCAGGGACAAACAGGGTCTGCCGCCGATATATTCCAGCGGGATCTCCATCTCCTTGATCCGCAGCATTTTGGGCCAGCGGGCTTCCTTCAACTTTTGCAGCCAGCGGTGGGGGAGCAGATGGTGCAGATCGATGCGCTGCAGGGCCGGATGGAACTGGAAAAAGAAGCGCAGGTCGTCGATCTTCAGGCTGCGGCGCAGCTGGCGGTACAGATACTCGCGCAAGGCCAGATCGAAGGGCGGCAGTTTCTCCCCCAGAACGCTTTCCGCCTCCGCGAACCAGGCGCGGTTCTTCTCAATTTCCGCGCGGCAGGGCAGCCGCCCGGAATTTTTTTCAAACCACTCCAGGGCCAGCGCCAGGATGGCGTGTTTTTCAACCGTCCGGGTCCAGTCCGGCTCGACCGGAGTGGTCTTGATCAGCCGGGAGCCGAAAAAAATTTCTTCGCTGACGCTGAGCTTGTCTTCCTGCAAAAGAATTTTCCGCCGCTTTTCATAGCTGAAGGGTTTGAGCTCTTCCAGCTGCGGGAAGGAAAGTTCCGAGCAGAAGGTGATCAGGGGGAGATATTTTTCCTCCTTGTTGCCGGTTTTTTGGTCTTCGCGGTTGATGACCAGGTCAAAGGGCAATCCGGCCACCATTTCCGGCCTGGCCTGGTTCAGGATCGAGGTGCGTTCGATCTGCCGCTCTTCGCCTTCCCGCCAGTAGACGCCTTCGCCCTTGAAATAGACGCCGTCGCAAAAGCCCGACAATATGGCCCGGAAAAGGTGCTTTTGCTCGGCAATGGAGAGCGGGCCCTTGGCCGGCTGCATGGCCAGCCGCTTCTTGAGCTCGGCGTAAATTTCCCGGGCCAGGGCGGCCTTCTTGGCCGACACCAGGCGGGCATTGTGCTTCTGGTCTTCCCAAAGGTCGAGCTGATTTATCAGGTCTGATTTGAAAGGGGAATTGGCATAGTATTCGCCGGCGAATTCCTTGCTGACCACGCCGCGGGTCTCGAAAATAGCGATGACTTTCAGCGCCCGGTCCGTGACTCGCGGCCCCCCCTTTTCGGCTTCCAGCAGCAGCCGGGCGCCGCGCACCGACAGGGGCAGCTCAGCCATGCGCCGGCCGTCCGCGGTCACCTTGTTTTCCGGGGTCAGGGCGCCGAAATTTTTCAGGCTCTGGATGGCTTTGAGGATCAGGCTGCGGTTGGGACGGTGAAAAAAGTTGAAATCCAGGGGCGAGAGCCCCCATTTGCACATGCGCAGAACCACGCTCTCAAGGTTGAGGCGGCGGATCTCCGGTTCCGGGTAATCCAGGCGGTCGTCCATGCCCCGTTCCGAGCAGAGGATGTAAAGGCCTTTTTTAACACGGCCGGCGCGGCCGGCGCGCTGCCGGCATTCCGAAGCGGAGATTTCGGTCGGATAAAGGCCCTCGATGCCGCTGACCAGGCGCACTTCCTTTTTTACGCCGCTGTCGATGACCGCGTCGATGTCGTCGATGGTCAGGCTGGTCTGGGCGATGTCGGTGGCCACCACCGCCTTGGGCAGGGGGTAATTCTTGAAAACCTTGGACTGCTCGGTGATGGAGAGCTCCGCGTGCAGGGGCAGGATGACCGCTTTCCGTTGGTCGTGCTCCAGAAGTTCCCTCAGGTTCTGGATGGTCTCGTCGATCTCCTGTTTCCCGGGCTGGAAAAGCAGGACATTGTGCCCCGCTTCGAGCAGGTTGGCGGCGTCGGGCAGAAGGAAGCAGGGATGGCGCCGCTGGCAATCGACCGGGAACCCGCGCCCCGGGATGGAAATCACGGGGGCGTGGTTCAAAAAAGCCGAAATCTGCTTGGCCTTGAGCGTGGCGCTCATGATGACCGCGCGCTTGCCGCTGGCTTTAAAGAAACCGCTGTCCAGGTTTTTCCTGACCAGGCCGACAAGCACTTCCTGGTTCAGGTTCCATTCGTGGATCTCGTCCAGGATCAGCACGTCGTAGTCGCGGCCGCCCTGGATCTCGCGCACCATCTGTACGCCGTCGGTCAGGTAAAGCAGCGAAGTCGCGGCGGAGCGGTTGCCGTCCAGTCCCGTTTGGTAGCCGATCTCTCGCCCCCAGGACACGCCGCAGACGCGGGCCACATAGTTGGAAAGGGCGCGGGCGGCGATGCGCCGCGGCTGGGTGACGTGGACCTTCCTGCCTGCCTTCCACAGCCACCAGGGGATGCGGGTGGACTTGCCGGCCCCGGTTTCTGCGGTCAGGATCACGACCGGATTGGCGGCGATGGCGCCCAGGATCTCGTCGCGGTAGTCGTCCACGGGCAATTTGGTTTGAAAGGGCATGATTAATTATAACATACATTTTCTCGGCCGAGCCGGGCCGAAAACAGGGGATTTGGCCAGCAGAGAAATAATAATAGTAATGCAGTGTTTTGTGCTATAATGTCCGTAAATCAAATTTAGGAGAATAACCATATGGAACAAAAAGGCTTGAACAAACCGGTTAAATTGAAAGCTGATCTGGCTGCATTCTGCGGCAAAAGCGAACTGCCGCGCCTGGAGATCACCAAGAAGCTCTGGGACCACATCAAGGCGAAAAAACTGCAGGCAAAGACCGTCAACGGCAAAGCGGAAGGCGCGGGAAAATTCATCGTGGCCGACGAGAAGCTTTTGCCGATTTTCAAGAATACCAAGGTCAAAAGCAAATCCAGCGGCAAAGTGACCGACTTCACGGGCCTGAAGGCCGGACAAACCATCGATATGATGCAGCTCGCCCAGGTGGTCAGCGCCAATATCGAGTAATATAAAAATTATATAGAATCGCGCGACCTTAAAATTCTCTGACCCGGGAGCTTCAGAAAAGGGGAAGTTTTCCGCTTGCCAATGGGCGAAATGCAGGTTACAATCGTATATTGCTTTTAAGGAAGACCAATGAAAACCAAAATGCTGCTGATCCTGCTTTTATCGTTGCTGCTTTCGGGGGCTTTGCCGCCCGACACCGCCGCCCAGGACCGGGAAAAGGTCCTAAGCCAGCTGATCGGCAACTGGCTGGCCAACTGGCATTACAGCGGCATGAAGATCGACGACGATTTTTCGGCAAAAAGTTTTGTTCAATACACCAAATACCTGGACAACAGCAAGAGTTTTCTGATCCAGGCCGACCTGGACGCCCTCAAGGCCTTCACGTTCAAAATTGATGATGAATTGCAGAACGGTGATTTTTCCCTGCCGCGGCTGGGGCAGCAGCTTTTGCGGCAGCGCATTCTGCAGATTCAGGCCTTCTGCCGGGAGATTTTGAGCCAACCTTTCGATTTTTCCCTGGATGACCGGATCGAGCTCGATGCCGACAAAAGGGAGACCCGCCACGACCTTTCCCAGCTGCGGGAATGGTGGCAGAAATGGCTGAAATACCTCACCTTGACCCAGTATCTCAATCTGCAAAAAACTTCCGAAGGTCAAAAAACCGCCAGCGCAAAAACGGAAAGCGCCATTTCCGCAGCCTTGGAAATCCGGGCGCGGCAGACGGTGGAAAAGAGCGTGCAACGGCTTTTCGGCCGCCTGCTCAAGGACCGGTCCGATGATATGCAGTCGTTGTTCTTCAACTCTCTGATCGCCATATTTGATCCGCACAGCCAGTATTTTCCCCCGCGGGCCAAAGAGGATTTCGATATTGACATGTCGGGCACCTTGGAAGGCATCGGCGCCCTGCTGGGCGAAGACGACGGTTTCATCAAGATTTTCGATGTCATCCCCGGCAGCCCGGCCTGGATCCAGAACCTGCTCAAGGTCGAAGACATCATCCTCAAGGTCGGCCAGGGAGACGAGGACCCCGTCGATATCGTGGGCATGAGCGTCAGCGATGCCGCGCGGCTGGTGCGTGGCAAAAAAGGCAGCCTGGTGCGCCTGACGGTCAAAAAATCCGACGGCCGCATCATGCAGGTCTCCCTGGTGCGCAACGTGGTCGAGCTCCAGGAGACCTACGCGCGTTCCGCGGTCCTGACCGATGATAAATTGAAAAAATCCTTCGGCTATATCTATCTGCCCAAGTTCTACCACGATTTTAACCGCTCCTCCGGACGCAATGCCGGCGACGACGTGAAAAAGGAATTGCAGAAACTGGTCGCCCGCGGCGTGGACGGCATGATCCTGGACCTGCGCAGCAACGGCGGCGGGGCTTTGGATGACGCCGTGAAGCTGACCGGGCTTTTCATAGAAAAAGGCCCGGTGGTGCAGGTGAAGGACAGGCATTCGGCGCCACAAATCTACGAAGACCGCGACGGCGAAGTCAGCTACCGCGGGCCGCTGGTCATTTTGGTCAACTCTCTCAGCGCTTCGGCCTCGGAGATCGTGGCCGCCGCCCTGCAGGATTACCGCCGGGCCGTGGTCATCGGCGGCGAGCATACCTTCGGCAAGGGTACCGTGCAGGTCATGCTGGACCTGGACCGTTTCCTGGCCAGCGACATGCGGCATTTGCAGCCGCTTGGCGCCATCGCCCTGACCGTCCAGAAATATTACCGCATCACCGGAGGTTCCACCCAATACCTGGGGGTGGTCCCTGATGTCATCCTGCCCGATCTGTATGCCTACCTCGGCGTGGGCGAAAAAAGCCAGAAATATTCCCTGCCCTGGGATACGGTTCCCCGGCTTTCTTTCTCACCCTGGACCCTCAGTTCGCCAGAATTGGCAGAGTTGAAAAACCGGAGCCAGCAAAGGCGGGAGGCCAATGTCCGCTTCCAGCAGATCGCGGAAAACATCACCCGTTTGAAAAAACAGCGCGAAACAACCCTGGTGACCTTGAACCTGAAAAAATTCCAGGCCGAGCAGGAAATGTTTTTCCGGGAGGCCGACAGGTTCAACCAGCAGCAGGTCGAGAGCGACCACATCCGGGCAACGGTCGACAAGGAAAAGGCTGATAACGGCGCGGCCGCTGCCGACGATCCCTTAAGCGAAAAAAGAAAGGAATGGATCTCCGACCTGCGCAAGGATCCGGTTTTGGAAGAAGCCATTCGGATTTTGGACGACTGGCAGGCACTGGCCCCGGCCCATTAGACTATTTTCGCTTGGCTCCCGTTTTATTTTTATCCCCAGCGACGAATCCGGCCTTTTTGCGGTTTCAGGTCCGGCGCGGCTCCGACCCTGCGGCCAGCAGCAACAGGGCAGCCGAAACCAGAGACAGCAGGGAGATCAGCAGCAGGCTGTTCTCCGTGCCCAGAAGCGGCAGGAAAAATGCGGCCGTGAACAGGGAGCCGACGGCTCCGCCCAGGTAATCTCCGGCGTTCAGCAGCCCGGCGCTCAGTCCGGCCGGCAGCCGCCGCATGACGCGCATGCCCAGGGGCAGTATGGTCCCGACCAGCATGCCCATGCCTCCCAGCCAGGCCGTCAGCATGAGCTGCCCCGGCCAGCCCGTCTTGAAACCAATTCGCATAAGCGGCAGGCAGGTCAGGTTCAGGACGGCGATGAGCACCTGGATCCCGGCCAGCCAGCGCGCGGCCTTTTCGGCAGTCGGAAGTTTTTTTTCGATAAAACGGCTGGCCAGCGCGGCTCCGGCACCGAGGCCGAGCATGAACAGGGCGATCAGCAGGCCCACGGACTGGTAGACAAAGCCCCAGGTGTTCTGAAAAATAAAAATAGCCGTGATCTCAAAAGAGAGTCCGGCAAAGCCGCCGCTGGCGGCGGCCAGCAGGACCTGGGCCAGGCCAATCGGTTTTTTTCGTCTTGACAAAGTGAGCAGGAAGAGCGGCAACAGCATCATGCCCATGATCATCAGCGCATGCGAGAATTTCATTTTTTTTAGCAGGAGGAACATGCCGGTCAGCGGGCTGCCGCTGTTCCAGCTCAGCACGCGGCTGCCCAGAAAATAGGCGATGGGCCGCTGGTCG
>JADFDP010000054.1 GCA_018262835.1 Candidatus Aminicenantota bacterium | reverse complement strand
GCCGGCGTCTATTTCGGGTATATCGGGACTCTCCAGCACCTGATCGCCTGCTACCGGCAGATACTGGGCCCAAAAAGCAAAGTGGTGGCCACCGGCGGTTTGAGCCGCTATTTCAAAGGCCGGGTGTCCGGCATGGATATCTTCGTGCCCGACCTGCTGTTTTTGGGCCTGAAAAGCATCTATGAACGGCAAAAAAATACTCCCTAGCATGTCCCAACGACGGGAGACGAACCCATGACCCAGGATCCCGTCGGCAAGGATTTCGATTATATCATCCGCATCATCCAATACCTGGACCAGCGTTATGGCATCCGTTTTTTCATCAGCAGCAGCGATTTTGACCTGTTGTACCGCTGGTGGGAAAAGCGCATTCCGGACGCGGTGATCCGTGAGTCGCTGGACCGGGTAGTGGAGCGCCGCCGTTCGCGCTCAAAACCGCTCGCTCACTTTGCGGCTTTCAGCAACGAAGTGCGCAGGAATTATCAGTCATTCCTGAACATGAGCATCGGTAGGGAAAGATCCGAAAATGGGGACGAGCACGCCGAGATCCGGAATTTTTTGGCTCAATACCCGCCGGCGCTGGAGTTCATGCGCAGTGATTTTGAAACCCTGTTTTCCCGGCGGCTCCAGGGCGGACCCATCGACCCCCGGCCCCTGCAGGAAAAGCTGCTTGCCCATTTTATGAATGACAATGAATTGAACGCCAAGAGCGCCTGGTTTTTGCAGAACCTGTCGCCCCATTTGCGCCGCCCGGAAATCGAGCAAAAATACCGGCTGAATTATCTGCTGGGCAAGTTCGCCGTTCCGGCCTTTGATTGAGCCGGCTGGCTTGCGGCCGAAGCCAACCGGGCCTGCAGAGCCAGCAGGTCCTTTTTTATTTCTTTGAAATCCTGATACCGACGTTCGCGGTTTTTCTGCAGGGCTTTATGAACAATTTCATGCAATCCCTTCGGGACATCCCGGCCGAGCTTGATTTCCTTATGCAGGATATTGTACATGGTAATGATGTTCTCCCGTTCCACAAACGGGTTTTCCCTTGCCAGCATTTCAACCAGCACCACGCCGAGTGAAAAGATATCGCTGCGCCCGTCGGGGTCCTGACCTTGCACCTGTTCCGGGGACATGTAAGACACCGTGCCCATGACGACGCCCTTTTCGCTCGCGCCGGGTTCCGGCCGTCTGGTTTTTCTGTCCGCGCTTTTGCGGGGGCGGAATTCAGCCAGGCCGAAATCGAGGATCTTGACCATGCCGCTTTTGTCGATCATGATATTGGCGGGCTTGATATCCAGGTGCACGATATGCTGCGCCTGAGCCGCGATCATACCGTCTGTGATCTGCAAGGCGATGCCGACGATTTTTTCGAAGGAGAGGGATCTTATTTTCAACATCTCGTTCAGGGTCACCCCGTCCACGTATTGCATGATGATGAATTCCTTTCCGTTGTCTTCGACGATCTCGTAGATTCTGCAAATGTTCGGATGATCCAGACGCGATGCCGCCCGGGCTTCACGACGGAAGCGCGATTGCGAGCCGGAGTCTCTGCCGGCATCGGCGCTGATGCATTTGACGGCTACTTTTCTCCCCAGCTTGATGTCCTCGGCCAAAAAAATTTCACCCATGCCGCCCTGGCCCAGCGACTTGATGATCCTGAAGCGCTGGTTGATGATCGCTTCCATGTTCCGATTGTAGCAAATTTGTTGACATTTTTATACGATTTGTTCATATTACAAGGGTGAAATGCCCAGGATGCTCGTGCTTATTAATATGGCTGACCATGATGCCGCTCAAGAGTGACGAAAGAGATTTTTTCCCGGCCGCGGTCCGGGGCTGGACCCTGGCGCCGCAAGCGGAAATCCATGCACCGGAAAATTTGTACGAATACATCGACGGCGCTTCTGAACTCTATATCTCGTACGGCTTTGAAAAATTGTTCACCCGCCGCTATCTGAAATCCGGCCAACCCGAGATCACCGTCGACCTCTTTGACATGGGCGGCTCCGAAAACGCCTTCGGGATCTTCGCCCACAGCCAGGAAGCCCCCCAAAAGGAGATCGGCCAGGATTCCGAGTACCTGGACGGCCTGCTGCGTTTCTGGCAGGGCCGCAATTATGTCTCGCTGCTGTGCAGCCCCGAAACTCCGGAATCGCGCCTGGCGCTGATGGAACTGGGCCGGCAGATCGCCGATCGCCTGCCCCCTGCGGCCGGCCGGCCTTCCGTGCTCGCGCTTTTGCCGGAAAAGGGCCTGATCGCCGCCAGCGTCCGCTATTTCCACCACCACGCCTGGCAGAACACATATCAATTCGTTGCCCATGACGATATCCTCGGCATCGATGCCGGCGCTGAAGCCGTCCTGGCCAAGTACGACCAGGGGCAGGAGCGGCCGGTCATGTTGTTGGCGCTCTATCCTGACCCCGCCGCCGCTGAGCGTGCCTTCGCCGCCCTCAAAGGCGAATTAGGCATGCCGGCCGGTGGGGAAGCTGCGGTCAAGCTGGCTGAAAACAAATATTTCGCCGCCAGCCTGGAAAAAAAAGCGCTTGCCGCCGTCTGGCATGGCGGTAGCGCGGAACAGGCGCTCGAGCTGCTCTCGCTCGTGCGGGCAAATATCAAAGGAATGAACAGATAAAGAATGAGCGGAGGAAGAGAATGAAAAAGAAGATCATGAGTCGTCGCGATTTCATTAAAAACGGGGCTGCCGGCCTGGCCGCCGGTTCTTTGATTTTGGCCTGGCCAAGCCAAGGCGGCGCCCAGGCAATGCCCAAGACGCGGGTGGTGCTCATCCGCGACAAGGATGTCCTGGACGAAAACGGCGCTATCCGTGCCGATATCGTCCAGAAGATGCTGGACCAGTCCGTCCAAGCGCTGCTGGGAGAAAAAAGCGCCCTGGCCTCCTGGAAAAAAATGTTCAACCCCGCTGATGTCGTGGGCATCAAGACCAACGTCTGGAGGAACCTGGCCACGCCGCCCGAGCTGGAAGAGGCGATCCGCCGCGGCGTGCTGGCCACCGGTGTCAAGGCGGAAAACATCAGCGTCCGCGACCGCGGCGTGTTGAACGACCCGGTCTTTATGAAGGCCACGGCCCTGGTCAACGTGCGGCCCATGCGCACCCACGACTGGTCGGGGCTGGGCACGCTCATCAAGAACTACATTATGTTTGTCCCCGACCCGCCGCGTTATCACCCCGATTCCTGCGCCGACCTGGCCGCCCTCTGGCAGCTGCCCGTGGTCAAGGGCAAGACGCGGCTGAACGTCCTGGTCATGCTCACGCCGCTGTTCCATAGCGTGGGGCCGCACGGTTTCAATCCCACCTATGTCTGGAAGTACAATGGATTGCTCGTCGGCTTGGACCCGGTGGCCGTGGACGCCACCGGCGCGCGCATCATCCAGGCCAAGCGCCGCGAATTCTTCGGCGAGGACCGGCCGATCAACCCGCCGCCCAAGCACATCGAGCTGGCCGACAGCCGCCACCACCTGGGCACGGCCGACCCTGCCAGGATCGAGCTGGTCAAGCTCGGCTGGACAGAAGGGATATTGATATAAAATGAATAATCTGTAGGGGAGGGTTTCAAACCCTCCCGTTCATTTCATCATGGGCACGGTACGCCGTGCCCCAATGATCGTCAATTGCGCTGCAAAAGGGCTTTTATAAATCCATCCCCGTGCAGCAAGCCGTAGCTGCCCTGCTTGCTGGTCTCCTCGTTGAACTCCGCAATGCCATCGGGTTTTTCGCTAGGATGGTAAATCAGGAACGGCACCGCGTCGCGGGTATGGGTGCGCACGGCGCACGGCGTCGCGTGGTCGGGCAGCAGGGCGATGGCCACCGGCTCCTTCATGGCCGCCGCGCATTCAACGACGGCCGTGATCACCCGCTGGTCGAGCGCCTCGATGGTGCGGACCTTCAATTCGGCGTCGCCCTCGTGGCCGGCTTCGTCGCTGGCCTCGATATGCAGGAAGACGAAATCCAGGCCGGCCAGCGCATCGCAGGCCGCCCGGGCCTTGCCTTCATAATTGGTGTCATAGAGGCCGGTGGCGCCCGGGACGCTGATCGGCTTCAAGCCGGCATAAACCCCGATGCCGAAGATCAGGTCGACCGCCGAGATGACGGCGCCGCTCAGGCCGTACAATTCCCGGAAGGTTTTCATTTGCGGCCGCCTGCCGGGCGACCAGGGCCAGATGGAATTTCCCGGGTCCTTGCCCTGAGCTTTTCTTTTCAGGTTCACCGGGTGGGCGCCGAGGATATCCTGGGAACGGATGATCAGGTCGGCAAGCAGCCCGGCCGTGACGCTTTTCTCTCCCCTGGGTCGAGGCATGACCTCCATGAACGGAGTGCCCGGGACATCGTGGGGCGGCGTGCACTCGAAATCGTTTTCGCCGTCCCTGATGACCAGCAGGTGGCGGTAGCTCACGCCGGGATGAAAACGAACGCGCGGCCCGGCGAGTCCTTCATTCAGGGCTTCGACCAGCCGCAGCGATTCCTCGCTGCGGATGTGGCCGGCAGAGTGGTTCTTGATCCTGCCGTTTTCGATGCAGATGATGTTGCAGCGCATGGCCAGGTCATTTTCGGCAAGCTCGACCCCCATGCTGGCCGCTTCCAGGACGCCGCGGCCCTGATAGACTTTGCGCACGTCATAGCCCAGCACGGCCAGGTTAGCCACTTCGCTGCCCGGCGGCATGTCGTCGGGAACGGTGACCAGCTGCCCGCAGCGGCTTCGGGCGCAGAGGCGGTCAATGGCCGGGGTGCGGGCCGCCATGAGCGGGGTTTTTCCCCCCAGCCGGTCGATGGGGTAGTCGGACATGCCGTCGGCAAGAATGATGATATATTTCATATGCCCTCTGCAGCGAACTCGGCTATGAATAGTTCTTCTTCAAAAAATCCTTGAATTTCGGGTAGTCATTGGCCATGGCCAGCGATGACTCCGCCCTGTCCTCGATGCCCAGGAGACTGGGGGGCAGGGAAGGGTCGAAGCCGAGGATGGCGCGGATCTCCTCGGGGAACTTCGCCGGATGCGCGGTTTCCAGTGAAACGCACAGCTGGTCGGGCGCCTGGGGTTCCTGCAAGAGATATTGCTGCAAGCCCGCCCAGCCCACGGCGCCGTGCGGTTCCAGCAGCAGGCGGTGCTTTTCGAAAGCGCTGCGGATGGCCTGGCGGGTTTCAGCTTCCGTGATGCTTACGGCAAAAATATCCCGGCGCAGCCGTTCCATGTCGGGCATGCGGCCGATATGGCCTTTTTCATCCATGGTCCCTCCGTACAGGGCGATCAGCCGCGCCAGGTTGCTGGGATGGCCGACATTCATGGCGCTGGAGATGCAGTTGCGCGAAGGTTCGATCGGTCGATAGGAGCCGCTGGACACGAACCTGGGAAACTCATCGTTTTCATTGGTGGCGATGACCAGGCGCTTGGCAGGCAGGCCCATGCGCATGGCCAGGACGGCGCCCATCATGTCGCCGAAATTGCCGGAGGGGACGGAAAAAACGGCCGGCTCGTCCGGCAGCCGGCGCAATCGCGAGTAGGCATAGAAATAATAAACGATCTGCGGCACCAGGCGGCCGATATTGATGGAATTGGCCGAAGAAAGAGGCAGGTGAGCCAGTTCGGGGTCGGAAAACGCCTCTTTGACCAGGGCCTGGCAATGGTCGAACTTGCCGTCCACGGAGATGATGCTCACGTTCCCGCCCAGGGTGGTCATCTGCTTGCGCTGGCGCGTCGTCACTTCCTTTTCCGGGAACAAAACCAGCACCTGGATGTTGTCCAGCCCGAAAAAGGCGTTGGCGATGGCGCTGCCGGTGTCCCCCGAGGTGGCGGTCAGGATCAGCAGCTTTTCATTTCCCTGGAGCAGGTAGTAATTGATCAGCCGTCCCATCAGCCGGGCGGCAAAATCCTTGAAAGAAGCGGTCGGCCCCTGGTCCAGGCGCATGACATACTGGCGGTCGTCCACTTTTTCCAGGGGAACCGGGAAATCGTAGGCGTCACGGCACAGGGCGGCCAGGTCGCGGTCGGGAAGCTGCCCCTGCAGGAATTTCCCGCTGACGAAATGGGCAATCTCGTGGTATTCCATTTTGGCGAAGCCGGTGATCTCGCCGGCCGACAGCGCCGGGATGCTGCGGGGCATGTACAGACCCTTATCCGGGGCCTGCCCTTTCAGAAGCGCCTCGCGAAACGTCACCGCTTCGGCCCGGCGGTTGGTCGAATCAAACATGATCGGTTCTTCCATGGTTTCCTTTATCCTAAATCCTTGCTCAGCATATCTGCGGCAACGCGCGTCTAAATTTTAAACTATTCTGGGATCGTGTCAAGGCGCCGCCGGCGGATTTGCAAGTTTGACTTTTCATTTTCCCTGTGTTATTAAAATCGGCGCTGGCCAGGCCCGTCTTCTGCCGGAGCATTATGGGCGGGAGCGGAAAAGTTGTCAGGATGCCTGGCCAAGCCCAAGAGGAATTTTCCGGGAGAAATCATGAGCGATTCAGATTCCGCGGGCGTCAAGCATTATATCCAAAGCTGTCAGGAAACAACGGCCAAAAGAAAGGCCTACCGTGAAAAAGTGAGAAAACTGCGCTTCGACACCATTGCCGTGCACGGCATGTACTCGGTCGAAGAAGCCTTCGCCCAGGGGCAAGGGGGGATTATCGAACCTTTGTTCCCCTCCACTTCGCAAGGCTATCGCGACAGCGATGAGATGGAAGCCGGCCTGTCCTACCAGATCCCGACCTGGTGCTACTCCCGCATTCACAACCCCACCGTCTTTTACCTGGAGGAGACCCTTTCCTTGCTCGAATCCTATGGCTGCCCATTCGACGCTTCGGCATTTTGCACCTCGTCGGGCATGGCGGCGATCAAGCAGGCCGTGGAGCCCCTGCTGGTCCTGAATGAGGCACACCATGAGGAAGTCAATTTCGTATCTTCGGCCCAAGTGTACGGCGGCACCTTCCAGCTGTTCAACGTGCGCATGAAGGAGCGCGGCGCCAAAGTGCGCTGGGTGGCGCAGCCCTGGGAAATCAAGGAATGGGAAAGGCTGGTCGACGCCCAGACCCGCTTCCTGTACACCGAGATGCCCTCCAATCCGCAACAGGCCTGTTCCGACCTGCAAGCCTTGGCCAAGCTGGCCCACCATTTCCAGATCCCGCTGATCGTTGACAGCACCATCGCCACGCCGGCGCTGCTGCGGCCGCTGCAGCACGGCGCCGACATCGTGGTGCAATCCCTGACCAAGACCATCGGCAGCGGGGGCGCCTCGATCGGCGGGGCGGTGATCGCCCGCCACGGCCTGACCAGCCGCCACCTGGCCGCCGCATCCAGGGCCGACTACGCCGTCTGGCTGAAATTATGGCCGGCCCGCGATTCAGGCCCCTGCATGTCTCCCTATTCGGCCTTTTTCTTTCTCAATGAGGTGCGCACCCTGCGCATCAAGGTGGAGTGGTTTTCCCGGAACACCGCGGCCGTGGCCGATTTCCTGGCAGCCCATCCCAAGGTGGAATCCGTGGACTACCTGGGTTTAAAAACCCATCATTTGCACGAACTCGCCGGCCGCTATATGCGCATGGTCGACAGTGACATCCCGACCTTCGGCCATCTGCTCTCTTTCACGATCAAGGGCAGCGCCCTGGACGCCCGGCGCTTTTTCGACTGCTTGCAGAGGATATTCCGGGCCACCGACCTGGGCCGGATCAAATCCGTGGCCACCATTCCGGCCATTTCCACCCACCAGCAGCAGGGGGATGAGGGCAGGCGCCTGGCCGGAATCCCGGCCACCATGGTTCGCCTCTGCGTGGGCGGCGAACATCCTGAAGACATCATCGCGGACCTTGACCAGGCCTTGAACAAAATATGAGAATCAAGTGCTTGGGTCTGCGCGGGAATATTCCGTCCCGATGAACCGCCAGGGAAAAGCTGCTGCGGCGCTGGTCTTCCTGCTCTTTGTTGCCTGCCTGTTCATGAACTGCCGGGCCCAAACGGACAGGGAGACCATCACCGCCCTGATCGCCAGAATGGAGATCCAGGTGGAAAAAAGGGACGTAAACGGGCTGATCGGGCTCCTGGCTGAAAACTACCGCGATTTTGAGGAACGCGACCGCGCCCAGACCGCGGCCATGGTGAAAGAGTATTTCAGCCGCTACCGGGGCATCGTGGTCAAGGTGCTGGCTTCACGGATCGAGATCCGGTCGACTCAAAACGCCGAGGTGGAAACCGAGGTTGCCTTTTACAGCGGCGCTGCCTCGGCTTTCAAGAAGCTGATCGGCTTTTCGGGCACGAGCTACCGCTTCCGCTTCGCCCTGCAGAAAGCAGGCGTCTGGATGATCCGTACCGCCCAATGGGAGGAGATCCCGCTGTCCGGCCTTTTCCCGGAATCATTGCAGATCCTGCGGGAAATGTTCCCTGATCTATGAAAATCAAATCATGCCAAAGGCGGTTTCGGAATGAATATTGATGCGATCAAGACAAAAAAGCAACTCCAGGAGGCTGTTTACGGCTTCCGCGCCAGCCGCATCATTCTGACTGCATTCGAACTCGGCCTTTTCACGGCACTGGGCAATGCCTCCCTGTCCGCGGCGCAGCTGGCGGCCCGGATCGGTGCCGAACCCAGGGCTTGCGAGCGGCTGCTCAATGCCCTATGCGTCCTGGGCCTGGTAAAAAAGTCGCGAAGTCGCTTCCGCAATGCAAAAATTTCCCGCGACCATCTGGCGGCCGGCCAGCCTCAATTCCTGGCCGGTCTGACCCATAGTGCCAGCCAATGGCAAAGCTGGAACACCTTGAGCGAGGCGGTACGCCGCGGCACTTCCGTCATGGACAGGAAGGCCGGCAGTGGACCGGAGAAAAGGCTGCAGGGGTTCATCGCCGCCATGCATGAAAGGGCTTCGACGCAGGCGCCGCGCCTGGTCAAGCTGCTGGATTTGTCGGCTGTCAATCGCTGCCTGGATATCGGCGCCGGGTCCGGAGCGTACGCCATGGCACTGGCCCGGGCCAAAAAGTCGATCCGGGTGTCGGCCTTCGATCTGCCCGAGGTCCTGCCGTTGACCCGGGAGTATGTGCGCCGCGACCGACTGCTGGAGCGGATCGATTTCGTTGCCGGTGATTTCAACCGGGGCGGCTTCGGATCAGGATATGACCTGGTCCTGCTTTCGGCCATCGTTCACATGAACGACGAGGAGCAGAACCGCCGCCTGGTCGCCCGGGCGGCCGCTTCCCTGAACCGGGGGGGGCAACTGGTGGTACAGGATTTCATCATGAGCAGGGATAGGACCCGCCCCGCGGTCGGGGCGGTGTTTGCCCTGAATATGCTGGTCGCAACCGCCCATGGCGACAGCTACACCTCTTCCGAGATAGGTTCCTGGATGCGCGCGGCCGGATTGAACCGGATAAAAAAAACGAGCACCCCTTTCGACGCGTCGCTACTGATCGGCCGAAAACCGTGATGTTCGTGAAACCGGCAGCGCTTCCTGCATGAGTTTCACATAAGAGGAGCACCATGCCCAAGTTGTATTTCGTCTTCTTCATCATTATTGTTTTAAGCGTCTTTATGGCCATGCACGGATTTGTCTACTGGCGCCTGGCTTCCGGCCTTTCCTTGACATCCGGACAACGCCTGGCATTAAAATTGCTGCTGATCACCGGCGCCCTGACCTTTGTTGCGGCTGAATTCCTGAGCCGCCTGACGCCTCTTTATCCATTATTGTACGCCGGTTCGCTCTGGTTGGGTGCCCTGGCCATTGCCCTGGCGGTTTTCCTGCTGGAACTTCCCTTTTCGCTGCTTTTCCCTCACCAGCGCCGGCTGCTTGTCCTGGCGGCCCTGGCCATGGTTTTTATTGTTTCGGCCATTTCCGTTCTGAATGTGGCGCTCGGACCGGTCCTGCGCCAGGTAAAGATCCCGGTGCGCGGCCTGGCCGCCGATCTGGAAGGATTCACCATCGTGCAGTTGTCGGACCTGCACCTGGGCAACCTGACTTCGGCGCGGCGGCTGCGCCGCATCGTGGATCGCGTCAATGCCCTGAAGCCCGATCTGGTATGCGTGACCGGCGACACTCTGGACGGGGACATCTGCCGGGATGAAGGGTACTGCGAAATTTTGCATGACCTGCAAGCCCGGCATGGAGTGGTGGCCGTCACCGGCAACCACGAATTTTATGCCGGGATCGGCAAGTTCCTCCAACTGGCGGAACGGAGCCGGTGGCGGGTATTGCGCAATCAATCCTGGGTCATCGACGGCAAGCTCGCCGTCATCGGGCTGGAGGAGGATTCAGCCGAGCGCTTCAAGCTTCCGGGTCCCGATCTGGACGCGGCGCTGCGGTCCGTGCCGCCGGACATTCCCAGGATCCTGCTGTACCACCGCCCGGCCAAATTCGCCGCTGCCGTGCAGCAGGGCATAGACCTGCAGTTGTCCGGCCATACGCATGCCGGGCAGATCCCGCCCATGGACCTTCTGGTCTGGTTGATCTACAAATATCCCGCCGGGCTGTACCGGCTTGGCCAATCTCACATTTACACCAGCCCGGGAACCGGCACCTGGGGGCCGCCCATGCGTTTTTTGTCGCGCTCGGAGATCGTCAAATTGGTTCTGGTGCGCTGACGGCCTCGGCACAAAAACTTGGAGTATTTGCCACAAGGAGGAAAAATGAACTACACGCTTTTTGCCATCGCCTGCTACATCATCATGAGGGGGCTGCAAGTGCTTTTCAGCGAGTACTCGCAGAAACTGTGGTACAAGGCCGTCATCAAGTCGATGACCGTGGTCATGCTCTACGCCGCCCTGGCCAGCGTGATCGTCTGGTACGAAAAGATCAACCTGCTCGGCTTCGATCCGACCAAGTGAGCCGGATTCTCAGACGGCTTTGATGCCCAGGCTGTCCATTTTATAGCGCAGCGTGGATTCGGAAATGCCGAGTTCCCGGGCCGTTTTTGTCCCGATGAACCGGTTATTTTCGAGTGCTTCCAGTATCAGTTTTTTTTCGAATTCCCTGGTTTTTACCGGCAGGGGGATCCCTGCCGCGGCGATATCCTGATAGGATTCTCCTCCGGCGCTAAAGACCGGCAGGTCTTCCTCGCTGATTTCTTCATGACGGGTCAGGATCACTGCCCTTTCGATGATGTTCTCGAGTTCGCGGACATTGCCGGGAAAGCTGTATTTCATCAGGGCATTCAATGCTTTTTTTTCGATCCCGCGGATGGATTTCTTCTCCCTGGCGGAAAATTTTTTCAGGAAATGCTCAACAAGGAATGGGATGTCTTCTTTGCGCCGGCGCAGGGAAGGCATTCGGATGGATATGGTATTGAGGCGGAAAAAGAGATCTTCACGGAAAGAGCGTCGCTGCACTTCCAGGGCCAGGTCCCTGTGGGTGGCGGATATCAAGCGCATGTTGATCGGGACGGCTTTGTTCGACCCCAGGCGGAAGATCTCCCGCTCCTGTATGACGCGCAAAAGCTTGATCTGGGTTTCCATGGGCAGGTCGCCGATCTCGTCGAGGAATATCGTGCCGCCGTTGGCTTCCTCGAACCTCCCGGTCCGGCTTCGATCGGCGCCGGTAAAAGCGCCTTTTTCATGACCGAACAGTTCGGCTTCGATCAGGGTGGCCGGCAGGGATGCCAGGTTGACCTTGACGAACGGACCGTTCCTCATGGCTGAAGCGTAATGGATGATGTTGGCCAGAACTTCCTTGCCGGTACCGCTTTCACCTCCGATCAGGACCGTGGCCTCGGAATCGGCCACCCGCATCGCCAGATTGACGGTTTCGGCCATTATTTCCGAACGAAAAATGAAATTTTCAAAGGAATACCGCCCCTGCAATTTTTCCTGCAAGCGGGCATTTTCACGGGTCAGGACCGCTTTGCCTATTGCTTCGTTGACCAGATGCAAAAGCACATCCAGTTCGAACGGTTTGGTTATATAGTAAAAAACTCCCAATTTCAGCAGCCGCACCGCCAGGTCCACTTCCCCGAAAGCGGTCATGATGATGACCGGAATCAAAGGGTTGATCTCTTTTATTTTGAGGAAAACCTGTTCCCCGTCCATTCCCGGCAATTTAAAGTCAAGCAGCACGATTTCCGGCGTGCGCGCCAGGAAGCGGGCGATGCCGTCTTCGCCCGTGTTTGCAATCCCCACCGAATACCCTTTTTTGACGAAGAATTTTTCCAGGGTCTGGGCGGCCCCTTCCTCGTCTTCAATGATCAGCAAATGACTGTTGGCAACCATTGTTTAATTCTATCACAAAAAAATCCTGAATTCCGCTCCATGGGCTTCAGCGCTTTCCGCTTCAATCCGGCCGCCCAGCTGCATGACCATCCTTTTTGTCAAAGCCAGCCCGATGCCGCTGCCTCTGGCCTTGAATGTAACAAAAGGATCAAAAATATATTTCAGCTGTTCCTGCCGAATCCCCGGTCCGTTGTCTTTGATCGAGAAAACGGTCTTGTCTTTTTGCCGGCTGACGGCAATGTCGATGCGGCCGGCACCGGCTTCGGCCGCGTTGTTGACCACGTTGGCAATGATCTGGGTCAGCAGGCTCTTGTCGGTGGCGACCGTCATTCCCGGTTCATGATGGCTGATGATTTCCGGCCGGACGGCCATTCCTGCCCAAACGGACCGCATGTCGACGAAAAATTGCGCCAGATCGACCGCTTCCATACGCACCGGGATGGCTTGGCTCAAATTGGAAAAGCGTTCGATGATTCCCTGGATGCGCTTGATCTCCTTTTTGAGGGAATGGCTGTGAAAGGCAACTTCCCGGTCGGCAGGGTCGAGTAATGGCTCCAGCATCTGGTAACTGAGGTACAGCGAATTCAGCGGATTCCTGATCTCATGATGGATGCCGGCCGTGATCAGGGATATTTCCTGGAATTTATCCTTTTCTTCCTTTTGCTTTTGAATTTCCATCTCCTGGAGAAGCATCTGCCGGTTAAAACGGGATAAAAAGACGATGATGATCAGGATGATGGCCGCCTGAAGCATGGTCAGCAGGAGGAAGCCTTTCCTGGCAGAATTGCGGATTTCCCCGATCGCGGAAAAAAAATAGCCGATATGCGCAGTATAGGGGACACCGGAACCGTCGCTCACGGCCGCTCCGGTTTCAATGATTTCTCCCAGAGGTGAAGCGAAGGTGCGGATGGCCTGAAAATCTTTTTCCAGCGGCAGATATCCTTCGAATTTTGTCGCCGCGTGCAGAAGGCGTCCGGAACGCTTGAGCGCGATATAGATCACTTGGTCGTTGGCAAATAATTCATCCATGAAATGGATCAAGTGAATTTCCCCCTTTTCCAGGAGGGGCAAAGCGGCTTTCGCCAAAACCTTTTCGATGGTTTTTCCTTCGGATACGGCCAATTCCATGGCGCTGGCCTCGACTGCCCGGCGGTTGCTCAAATTAAGAATGTAAAAAATTACAATGCTGAAAATGCTCAACCCGAGAAGAATGGCGATGTATTTGGCGGTGATTTTCACCTTTTGCCGCGTCCTCCGGGTCCTTTGCGGTTGCCGCGACCTCCCGGCTGGCCTCTCTGGCTCCACAAGGGGAAGCCCTTGCTGTCACGCAGGGCGATGCGCTCGCCCTGCAGGGAAATTTCCTGGGCGATCAGGTACAGCGAGTTATCGGAAGATTGCAGCGGGGAACCATGAATGCTGATTTTCATGCCCACAGCGATATCGGTTGCCAAGAACCACTGCGGGCAGACTTCCACGCGGAAGAGCCGCTGGTCATCACTTTGAATATACAGCATCAGGAATTCGGCTTTTTTCCCGTAAACCTCTTCATAGCCTATGCGCTGCACCTTGCCCTGGATAGCGATTAGTTTTTTATGATCGAAATAGTGAAAAGGGGTTGCCTGTGCCAATAGGGATATTGCCGCCAGTATCTGGGATATGCTGAAAAGCACTATTTTTCTTTTCATTTCAGATCTCATAATCCAAGCCAGCTGAAATTGTATAGAAACCATAACGGAAATACAAATCATTGGAAATGTTTTTCCGGTAACTCCCGGTTAGGTAGATGCCGAAGTTAGCGAATGATTTTGCAAATTTCATGGTGACCTGGGAAAGCCGGTCTTTGCGAAACGCTTGCGGCAGGATCGGGGCGCCGTCCAAGTCCAGGGCGTCAATGCCGTCGTATTGCTTTAAGAAATAGGAAAAATCAATGGCAATTTCCATTTTCAAAACCGCCTCGGTTTTGAAGGCGAAGGACAGCCTGGTTCCCTGCCAGAAGAAATCTTCATCCATTTGCTGCAAAGCCCATTCGTCGATTATCAATGCGTCAAAGTTTTGCAGGCGCTTGCGGTTTTTCCGGATTTGTATCTCGGCGATCAATCCGGATTGGTAGCCGATGCCCTGGGCCACCCTGAAGACAACAAAAGGCTGAGGCAGCTCGAGTTTCAATGGAGTGGAAATGGTCGCAGGCTCGGGATCGGGCTCCGGCTCTGGCGGGTCTGGCGGATTGGGGGGATTCGGCGGCGCGGGCGGGGTCGGCGGATTGGGTGGATTCGGTGGCCCGGGCGGGGTCGGCGGATGGGGATTGCCCAAAAGGTTATGCGATTCAATGGCCGCAGTAGTGGCGGCAGCTTCTTCAACTTTTATGGAAGCTGAAGCTGCAACTGGGATTTCAGTGATGATATGGGGGAAAAAAAGATAGTTCATGCCCAGGGTGAGGCGCAGGGTGGTCTGGGTTTTGAAAAAAGCGCTCAATTCACAAAAAGCCGCCAGCCGCAAACGGTCAAAGGAATCTTCCTCAAGATAATTGCTGTGACGCAGACTAAAACCGATACGGCCGTACAATGGAGCGAAAAAAACATGTTTCAGCCCGACGGCCAAGCTGGGAATGGCGGTATTCAAATAAGACATGTCGCCTTTGAACTGGGTCAGGTTTAAATCCGTGGAAAGAAAAAATGTGCTGCGCGATGACAGCACTTTAAAAAAATTGAAGCCGCCAAAAATCGAGGAATTGTTCAGATCATCGTTGCTCCGGTAAATTTTACCGTCGGCATTCAGGAAAAAATTAAATTGGCGAACATCTAAATTAAGTTCCAAGCCCGGAGAAAAAGTGGAATCACTGACCGCGGTTGAGTCCCAAAAGATATTGCCGGAATAATTGAAGTCGAGATAGGGCGCTATGGATATCTTGTTGGCGGCCGCGGCCAAAGTTGGATATATTGTCAGCAAAAGGCAGAGGGAGAGTCGGGCCCTCCCTGCCATTGTTTCAGAAAACAGTTTTTTTACCATTCAATCAATGCCGGCGGCCTGTTCTGCGGTTACGCCCCTGGCTGCCTTTCGGGCCGGTGTTGTCGCAGACATTGGTGCCGCCACCGCCCCAGCTGTTGTTCCACAGATAATTATAGTTGGAATTGAAATTGTTTGCGCCGCCGCGATTCCGGACATTGCCCGTCTGGTGCTTGTAGCCGTATTGATTCTTGTAGCCCGATCCATCCTCGGGGCGTACCCAGTCCGGGTCCAGGCAATTGGGGATGCCATCGTTGTCGGCATCGCGGGCAAGATCGTTGATGCCGTCGCTGTTTTCATCGATAAAGCCAAAACGCTGGACCAATTCCTTCTGGGAAATGGTTTGGGCCGGAACGGGGACTTTCTCCGCTGCCGCAACCAATGCTATGGTCGCCGTCGCGATCACCGACAAGGTCAGAAAATAAAATTTGACTTTTTTCATATCAGCCTCCTTTGCTGTCGTACACAAAGGGAAAGCAATTGATGTGCCAAATTGGAAATTGAGTACTGGAGATGCTGTTCAGCTGTTAACCGCAATATTTTCACGCAAGTTTTCACTGGATCTCGCAAATTTCCGCGAAGAGAGAGTTTCTTCGGACATCGATAATGGTCATTCTATTGATATTTGCCGCAATATTAAAAGGGAAGTCATTGGGCCTATTCGCTTTCCTTCCAGGCGGCAAGCGCCTGGTCGGCGACTTTGAGCTGCGCGGCGCTGAGCTGCGCGGCGTGGCGGCTGACGGCGGTTTCCATATTTTCCACCGCCTGGGCGATCTTGCCGTTCTTGGCCAGAACCAGGGCGTAATTAAAGATAAATTTACCTTCCGGCCTGCCGGCCACTGCCCGGGCCAGCATTTGCTCGGCTTTGTCCATGCTGCCGAACTTGATATTCAGCAGGGCCACCTTGAAAAGCAAATCCGGCTGATCCGCCGCTCCTTCGCCGATCAGGACCTGATTGTACGCATCAACGGCCTGGGAATATTTCTTGATGGCCAGCAGCAACTCGGCGTATTTTATGCTCAAGGATATATTCTGCGGTTCCAGCTTCACCGCCCGGGCGTAGAAATCGCAGGCCGCAGCGGGCTGGTTCTGCTTTTCCCTTATTTCGCCCAACAGGATATAGGTAGCGGTCGACTTTGGATTTCGGGCCAGGATTTCACGGCAGCGGGCTTCGGCCTTGGCAAATTTATTTATAGCAAACAAGGTATGGGCCAGGGTTTGCCTGAATTGCTCGCTTTCGGGAAATTCCTGGATTCCCTGGCTGAGAATATTCAAAGCCGCCCCGTAATCCTTTTTTGAAATGGCGATTTTATACTGCATGTGAATCATCAACGGCATGCGCAGCCCGGGATTTTCCTTCATCAAA
>JADFDP010000053.1 GCA_018262835.1 Candidatus Aminicenantota bacterium | reverse complement strand
GAAAAGATAGCCTTCCAGGTCCGCAGCCGCCGGGTCAAGATCGCGGACAAGCCGGGTGTTGCGCGCGGCGGCCGCGAATTCCGCGGCCGGGAACAGCCCCGCCTCTTCGAAAATGCGGGCGGTCTCCCCTGTCCACATCCCTTCCTTGATCGTGACCTTGTAGAGAATCGCCTTTCCTTGGTCCAGTTTTTCGATGATCTGGCGCATGGAGAGCGGGCCGTCAAAAAGGTACTCGCCAGCCTTCAGTTTTTTCCCGGCGAAAAACATGCGGTAATAGCGCGTGAAATAGGAAGCGCTGGCAATGACGCCCTGGCGCTGCAGCTTTTCAGCGATCTGGGCCACGGTCATGCCGCTGTCGATCTGCACCACGGCGCTTTGCGCGTAGCCCCGGAAGGGAACGTAGACCTTGCGGTAGGCGTTGAAGCCGAACCAGGCCAGTACGATCAGGGCGGGCAGGAGCAGGAGCAGAAAAAAGCGGCCCAGGGCACGTTTCGTTGAGCGTTTCATATGCTTGTCTTTATCCTTTTTCCTCTTTGTATGAAGTTTTTATCTTTTCCCTGTTCTTCACATTTGCCTTTCGCCTTTTGCCTTACTTTACCCCTCTACCTCTTTACCTCTTTTTCGAAGAAGCTCTCCAGAATCACCTGGGCGGCCAGTCCGTCCAGGATGGCTTTGCGTTTGCGATAATTGTTCCTTATCTCTTGGCTCATTTCCTCGGCGGCGACACTGCTCAATTTCTCGTCGACCAGGGTGACGGGCAGGTCGATGCGTTTGCGCAGAAACCCGACAAAGCGGTCCACCTGGCCGCAGGTGCGGCTGCGGCTGCCGTCGGCGTGCAGCGGATAGCCGACCACGATATGGCCGATCTCGAACTCCCCTACCCGCTTCATTATCTGGGCCAGGACATTTTCGTGATTCCCGGCGGCGATCTGCCCCAGCGGGGTGGCGACGCGGGTCAGCGTATTGCCCACGGCCAGGCCGATGCGCCGGCTGCCGTAATCAACGGCCAAGACCTTCATCGACGTTTTCCTTGCGCTTGCCGAAGTAATCGAAGCCGTAGGCGATCAGGCGGTCGAGCAGCTGCGTGAATGAGATGCCCTGCGCCTGCCACAGCTTGGGGAACATGCTGATGGTCGTGAATCCCGGGATGGTGTTGGCTTCGTTGATCAAAACCTCGTTGCTCCCCTTTTCCAGAAAGAGGTCGACCCGGGCGTAGCCGTTCAGGAACAGCGTACGGTAGGCTTTTTGCGCCGTCTTCCTGACGCGGGCCTCGACCTCGCCGTCCAGGCGCACCGGGATGCGAAACTGGGTCTTGCCGTCAAGGTACTTGTCGGCGTAGTCATAGAATTCATGGGAAGGCAGGAGCTCGCCCGGGCTGGAGACCATGATCTCGTCGTTGCCCATGACCGAAACCTCGAGCTCGCGCATGTCGATGGCTTTCTCGATGATGATCTTGTTGTCGTAGCCGAAGGCGAAATCTGCCGCGGCCAGCAGTTCCTTCCTGTCCTTGGCCTTGCGGATGCCCACCGACGACCCGAGCGAGCAGGGCTTGACGAAGACCGGAAAAGAGAGCTTTTTCTCCACCAGCTCCCCGATCTGTTCGGGGTTGTTCTCGCTGAAGTAAAGGAAAGGGGCCTGTTTCAGCCCGGCCTGGGCGAAGAGCAGCTTGGAGGCGACCTTGTCCATGGCCAGCTGCGAGGAGAAGCTGGCGGCGCCGACGAAGGGCTTGCCGGCCATCTCGAACAGGCCCTGGATGCGGCCGTCCTCGCCGTTGGGGCCATGCAGCACCGGGAAATAGATGTCGGCGTCGACCGTCTCTTTCAGTTTTGCATTCCAGGGAATGAATGAGTTTAACTTTTCTTTCTTTAACTCTTCCTCTTTGAAGCTTGTGTTGTCGGTCAGGCACCACTCCCCCGCCCGGTTGATATAGATCAGGAACGGCTCGTAGCGCTCCCTGTCCAGTTGCTGGAAAATGGCCGCGGCCGAATTCAGCGACACCGCGTGCTCGGCCGACTTGCCGCCGAAGATCAATCCGACCTTAGTCTTTTTCATAATAGTACCTATAAAAGAAGTAGTTGCGCAGGATATTTTTAACATAATTGCGCGTTTCGGAAAAGGGGATCATCTCGATGAACTCCTCCTCGTCGGCATCGGGAAAATCAAGGAGCCACTGGTCGACGCGGTGCGGGCCGGCGTTGTAGGCGGCCAGGGCCAGGTAGAGGCGGCCGTCGTACCGGTCCAGCAGGCCTTTCAGGTACTGCAGGCCCAGGCGGATGTTGATCTCCGGGTCGTACAGGTCCCTGGCCTTGACCTTGAGGCCGCTGCCGTTGGCCACCTGGCGCGCCGTGCCGTGCAGCAGCTGCATCAGCCCGAAGGCGTTGGCCGGCGAGCGTACGTCACTGCGGAAGAACGACTCTTCGCGGATCAGGGCCAGCACCAGGGCCGGATCCACTTCCTGCTCCTTGCTGTAGGACAGGATCAGGTTCTCGTACTGGCGCGGGAAAAAGATGCCGCTCAGGAAATTGGGCAGGCGCACGCTTTCCAGGAAACGGAAATTGCCGCGGAACTTGGTGAAGGCCAGGAAATACCGGCTCTGCTGGTAATAAAGCAGCGACTCGATGATTTTCAGCAGGTTGAGGTCGCCGACGCCGAGGCGCGGATCGCTCTTGGCCCAGTGGATGGTCGCCTCGGTCTCATCCCACAGCTTGTACTTGGCCAGCACCTTCAGGTCCCCGACGATCTCCAGGAAGCGCGGCCCGGGAGGATCGTCGATGCCGCGGAGAAACTCCTGGCTCAGGTCCTTGAACCGCTCCTTGTCCCCCAGCACCTTGACCGCGTAATAGGAAAAAGGATAAGCCGACAGCTCGGGCGGTTCCCGGTCATCCAGCTTGCCCCGCCAGTAGTGCGCCGCGATGCGGTAAGCCGGGATGGTGGATTGGCTGCCCAGGCGGAAGTACTCCAGCGCCTTTTCCTTGTCGTCCTGGCGGTAATGGATCCAGGCCAGGAGCCACGCGGTCTTCCAGTACTCCTCATCCCTCTTCTCGCTCAACTCGAAGTAGCGCTCGTAATACGGCAGGGCCTTGGCGAACTCCCCTTTGCCGACCAGGATCTGCCCCAGGTCGAGCAGGAGCGCGGGGTCCAGGCGCGAATTCCTGGCGATCTGCCGCAGCCGGTCTTCCACGTCGAGGGCGGGGTCTTCGCGGATATCGAGTTTTACCAGGATCTTCTCGGCGTAGGTCCGGTATTTTTCGGTCCAGGCGGCGCGCAGCAGCTGCCGGGCCCGGGAGTAATTGCGGCCGGCATAGGCGAATTCGGCCTGGAAAAGGCGGTTCAGGTCGCGGAAGGTGCTGTAGGGCAGCTCGCGCCGGAATTCGCCGCCCTCGTTGTTCTGCAATAAAAAAGAGAATTTGGCGAACCATTCGCCCTCGCCGAGGCGCCGCAGCAGGGCGGCCAGGACCGGCCGCGAGAGCAGTTGCGAGAAGGGCTGCAGCCTTTGCCAGGCGAACATGGACTTGAATTCGGCAGCGGCCTGCTGCTGCCGGCCGCTTTTCAGCAGGCAGTTCAGATGCATGATCCTGATCTCCAGGCTGGCGTCGGGATGGTCGGTGAAATAGGAGATGAAATCCCCGTATTTTTGGGCGGCATACAGGCTTTTCAGGCGCAGGGCGTCGCGGCGGGCCGCCAGGAAGGGAAAGCGGTCCGGCACCAGGGACAAGGCCGCCGCACAGGCGGCGTATTTTTTTTCCTTGAAAAGCCCCTGGGCCCGCTTCAGGTTCTCGATGGCGGCCAGCAGGGGGTTCTCCAGGTCAGCGGCTTCAGTCGGCGGCGCCGCAGCCGCGGAGTCGCCGGCCAGGAAATAGTTCAAAATGCGGTAATTCTGGAACAGCTGCTGCCGGTTGACCGCGGCTGCTTTTTCGAGCGCGGGCTTTTCCTGCAGAAGCCAGGACACGCCGCAGGCGGCTGCGAAGGAAAACAGGATGACCTGGCAGAACAAAAGGGTATAAGGCAGGCTTTTGCTTTTATTTGAAAGATTCAAAATTGTAGCCCTTCAAGGCTTTGCGGTCTCCCTTGGCCAGGATGTTGACCATCTGCTCCTCGAAATAGTGCAAGTCGCTGGAACGGCGCATGTACAATTCCTTGGCCTGCAGCAGGGTCTCTTTCAGAACTTCGTACAGGTTCCTGTTTTTTATGCCGTCATCCACGACTTTCTTGTTGTACAAGATGATGTCGTTGATGATCACCCGGGCGAAGCGTTCGGGATCGTTTTCCCGGACCGGAGCCGAGGTCTTTTCCATTTCGTCCGGGTGTTCGAAAACCCTGGCTTCCACCTCGGTGTCTTCAACGAATTCCTGGGTCTTGATCTTGGCCAGCAGCTTCTGGCGAATGGGGAGCATGTCCAGGCTGAGTTCGCCCACCATGGCCAGTATCTCGATGACCTTGTGCTGGATCACGGTGCCGCTCATCGAATCGGCGTAGATCACCGCCTGGGGCTTGCCCTTGACAAAAAACGGCATGACGAGAATTTTCTTGGGCTTGCCGCCGCCCAAGCGGTTGTAGATTAAAAAATCGTCCGGCTTGTGCAGGGGTTCGCCCATGTAGTTTTTCTTCTGCTCAATCACGCTTTTCAAGACCGTGTTGGCTGAAAGCGAAAAGAAGATTCTCTTCAATTCCTCATCGCTGATCTGGCCGTCCTGACCCGAAAAGCCCTTGCCTTTCCAGCCCACCAGCTTGTCGTCGCGCAGGAGAAAGAGAGCGGCCCGGTCGCAAAACTGGTTGATGCCTTCGATGATGCAGCCGATCAGGAGCATTTGGTTGGCGGCGGTGGTGATTTTCTTGACATATTCGTTCAAGACCACAATTTCGGAGCTGCTGTCGCCGTTGCGCCCGGCAAAATCCTCGGGCACGTTGAATTTGACCAGTTCGTCAATCTCCTTCAGCTTTTCAATATCCCGGAACATATTGCTCTGAAAGGCATCGATGCGGTTCAGCAGCATCTGGATTTTTTCGTTGATCACCTTCTCAACAAAATTCTTGATTTCCTCGTTGGTCATGGCTCTCCTCCTTTAAGGTTAGACTCCGGCCTCCAGGCGACTGGCCAAAAGTTCGGGCAGCCCGGCTTCCCTGATTTTTTTCTGGGTCTTGGTCACATCATAGGAAAAACGGTTGAAACTGATCTCCATCTTGCCGGAATCGAAAACAATGAAGCTGGAAGCCGGATTCTTGTCGCGCGGCTGGCCGATGGAACCCGGGTTGATCAGATAACGGGTATTGGCGTCAAGCTTGATGCGCGTATTTTCATTCAAAGGGACGATATCGAGTTTTTCGTTGCGCAGATAGTAAACGATGGGGAAATGGGTGTGCCCGAAAAATCCGATCGATGTCCCCATGAACTTGAATGATTCCGTGGCTTCGAACTGCGAAAATACGTAATAATCCTCGTCAAAAGTGGAGCCGTGGCAGATGGTGATGAAGCGGTCGATGACCTGCGGCCCCTTGGGCAATTTCTTCAGGAACTGGTAATTGGCCGGCGATATTTTCAATTTGCTCCACTCCGCGGAAAAAGCGGCGGCCGGGTTGAACAATGAAGACGATTCCAGATCGGCGATGACCTTGTCGTGGTTGCCGCGCACGGAGCGCACGTGGGGTAATCCCCGGAACAGGTCGATCACTTTGTCGGGATCGGGCCCGTAGCCGACCAGGTCGCCCAGGAAGAGGATTTTATCGACATTCTTCAGCTTTTTCTGGCTCAGGAATTTTTCAAAGGCCTCGAAGTTGCTGTGAATATCACTGAATACGAGATAACGCATGGGTGACCGTCCTGTACAGTGGCTCGGCATGGTATGAACTCCGGACGAACGGTCCGGACTCAACCCCGATGAAACCATGGCCCAAGGCCGATTCTTTTAGAGCGGAAAATTCGCCGGGAGTATAATAGCGGCTGACCGGGAGGCTGCGGGTGTCCGGCTGCAAATACTGGCCGATGGTCAGGACGTCCACTCCCCTGTCTCTTAACCTGGCGAAAAGCGCCTCGATTTCCGCGGCGGTCTCACCCAGGCCGACCATCAGTCCCGTCTTGGAGATCCAGCCCCTTTTTTTGCTGTGCTCGAGAATTCGCAGCGAATGCTCGAAAGCGTCCGCCCGGCGGTTGACGCGTTCGTACAAAGAGGGGACCGTTTCCACGTTATGCGCCAGAACCTCGGGGCCGGCGTCCAGCACCCGGTCAAGGAATCGGCTGTTCCCGTCAAAATCGGGAACCAGCACCTCGATCTTCAGCTGCGGCCGTTCATGCTTCAGGGTGCGGATCACGGCGGCGAAATGGGAACTGCCCTTGTCGGCAAGATCGTCACGGGTCACGGAAGTAATGACCGCGTAACCGAGGTTCATCACTTCGGCCATCCGCAAAAGTCTGCGGCCTTCGGCTTCATCCAGAGGACCGGGCCTGCCCGAGGCGACCGCGCAAAAGCCGCAGTCGCGGGTGCAGACATTGCCCATGATCAGGAAAGTGGCCTGATTGCCGTTCCAGCATTCATGGATATTCGGGCACCTGGCATTCTGGCAGATGGTCTGCAGGCCGTTTTTTTCCAGCTTGCTTTTCAGGGCGAAATAGGCCTCCCCTCCCGGCAGGCGGCTTTTCAGCCAGTCGGGTTTTTTTTTGCGGTTGGCCCCGCTGACGGTGCTTGGATTCATGGCTTGGCTTTGACCAGATACAACTCTCGCTGCGGCTGCGAAAGGTATTCGGCCCCATTGGCGGTGATGACCGCCATTTCCTCGACCGTGGCCACGCCGAAATCCTTGATGTAGATCCGCGGTTCAATGGTGAACACCTGGTCTTTTTCCAGGGGCATGAAAGGCAGGTTGCCGTACCGCTCCCAGGCCGGGGCCAGCAGGGCGCCGCCGTCGTGGGCATAGCGGCCCACCTGGTGGCCGAGGGCATGGGGATATTCTTCGTAGCCTTGGGAGACGATATAAGCGCGGGCGATCTGGTCGATGTCCACCCCGCGCACACCGGGTTTCAAGGCCGAAAAAGAGAGGCGGATCGATTCCAGGAGAACGGCGAACCCTTTTTGAACTTCGCCGGGAGCTTGTTTTTCGCCGGGGCGCAGGATATACCAGGTCCGCTGCAAGTCGGAACAATACTTGTCGACCTTGACCCCGAAGTCAATATTGAAAATATGGCCTGGCTTGAGGACGTTGCCCGTGGGCGCCGAGTGGGCGCCGATCTCCTGCGGGCCGCTGAACACCGCCGGACAGCTGCTCACTTCCCAGGCGGCGGCCAGGCCCATTTTTTCACGCTGGCGCGTGATCCAGTCGGCCAGCTCCTTTTCGCTCATTCCGGGCTTTGCCGCCCTGCCGACCCGGCCGTAGATTTCCAGGGTTTTCTGGCAGGCCAGTTTCAGCCGGCGCAGCTCTTCGGCCGATTTTTTGCCGCGGACCTTGGCGATGACCGCTTCGGCCGAAACAAAGCGCCTGGAGAAATCGGTTCCCTGCAATAGTTCCAGGAGGTTCAGGTAATTGCCGTGGGTCAGGCCGTCGGCGGCGGCGCAATCCGCGGAAAAATCCAGGGCGATCCTTCCCGGGTTGTGGCGGTTGAGCAATTCCAGCAGGTCGGCCTTGGGGCTGCCCTTGTAAGCGAAGACGGCGTCAAACAGGCCGGTTCGGCGGAATCTTTCGATATCCAGGTTGCCGACGATGGCGTATTTTTCGCCGCTCTTGAAAAACATGAAGAACGAAAGCCAGGTCGCGCCTTGGCCCACGACAAAATCCATGACCGGGTCGGTCAGCAGTCCCGATTCGCGGTCGACCACCATCCACAGGTCGATATCCAGCTCACGCAGTATTTCAATGGATTGGGCGATCTTTTCTTTTTCCATCAGTCTTCCTTTTTAGCGCGGCGGGAATCGCTATAGAGATAAATGGAGAGGGCGATGAACATGGCCATGGCCAGGGACTCGCCCCAGGACCTGTCGGCCCAACCCAGATGGATGAAGCGCTCGACGTCGAGGTATTTCAAGATGGCGCTGACCACGCCGATGATCGCCCCGCCGGCAATGAAGCCCGAAGAAATAAGGATGCCCTTGTCATAGCGCTTGGTAGCCAGTTCCTTGTCCTTGCTGGATTTGGAGATCATATGGGCGATCAGGCCGCCGATGACCAGCGGCACGTTCAGCTCCAGCGGGATGTACATGCCCAGGGCGAAGGCCAGCGGCGGCACGCCGATGAATTCCATGATCAGGGCGGTCAGAACGCCGACGCCGTAGAGCAGCCAGGGCACTTGCGCACCCGGGTTCATCAGCGGCTGGATCAGGGCGGCCATGGCATTGGCCTGCGGCGCGGCCAGGGCATTCACGTTGGTGAAGCCGTAGGTCTGGTTCAGCAGGAAAATGACCAGCCCCACGGTCAGCGACGAGAGCAGGATGCCGAGGAACTTGTATTTCTGCTGCTTGACCGGGGTCGAGCCCAGCCAATAGCCGACCTTCAGGTCGGTGATGAAGCCGCCCGACATGGAGAGCGCCGTGCAGACGACGCCGCCGATGAGCAGTGCGGCGTACATGCCGTACGGACCGCTCAATCCGGCGGCGACCAGCACCAGGCTGCTCAGGATCAGGGTCATCATGGTCATGCCCGAGACCGGGTTGGTGCCGACGATGGCGATGGCCCGGGCCGCCACCGAGGTGAACAGGAAGCTGATCACGAAGACCGTGACCGTGGCGATCAGGCCGATCTTCAACGGCTGCGCCACCGGCTGCAGCACGGAAAAGCTGAAAAACACCCATATGACCAGCACGGCTCCGGCCAAACCCAGGATGACGTATTTCATGTTCAAGTCGACCTGGGTCCTGGGGACGCTGGCATCGTCGGCGTTCGTTTTGCGGAAAATCTGTTTGAAGCCCATGCCGAACGCCTGGACGATGATCCTGGACGATTTCAGGATGCCGATGATCCCGGCCATGGCGATGGCGCCGATGCCGATGAAGCGCACGTAGGTGCGGAAGATCTCCTCGGCGCTCATAGCCGAGATCAGCTTGCTGCCGTTACCGACGATCTCGGCCGGGATGTATTGGCCGAAGTAGTAGACGATGGGCACCAGCAGGAACCACGACAGCAGGCTGCCGGCGGCGATAATGGAGGTGTACTTCAGGCCGATGATGTAACCCAGCCCCAGGATGGCCGACAGGACGTCCATCTTGAAAACGATCTTGGCCTTGTCGGCGAGCGCCTTGCCGACCCCGAAGAGGCGGCTGGTAAAGATCTCGGGGAAGGCCCCGACCGAATGGACCATGAAGTCGAAAACGCCGCCGATCAGCATGCTCTTGACCAGGATCTTGGCCTGGGCGCCCCCCTTTTCCCCGGCGACCAGGACCTGGGCGGTGGCGGTCGCCTCCGGGAACGGGAAATGGCCGTGCATCTCCTTGACGAAGTACTTGCGGAACGGGATCAGGAAAAGGACACCCAGCGTGCCTCCCAGGAAGGAGACCATGAATATCTTGAACAAATCGAAACCGATCGTCTTGTCCAGTCCGAGGATGAACAGCGCCGGCAGGGTGAAAATGGCCCCGGCCACGATCAGCCCCGAAGCGGCGCCGATGGATTGGATGATGACGTTCTCCAGGATGGTGTTTTTCCTTTTGAAAAGCGGGGACACGCCCACGGCGATGATGGCGATCGGTATGGCGGCCTCGAAAACCTGGCCGATCTTCAATCCCAGGAAGGCCGCCGCCGCGGAGAATACCACGGCCATGATCAGTCCCAGTATGATCGAACGGGAGGTGACTTCGGGAATGACCTGGTCGGCGGGAATGTAAGGGGCATATTCCTTGCCCGCGGGCAGGACCTCGAAAGCGCCTTCGGGCATGCCTTTGACTTCTTGCGAATGGCTCATGGGTTCTCCTTTAGCGGAATCTCGAAATCACGTATTCCTTGATTTTTTCGAAAATCTCGGCGTTGAAGCGGATTTTGTAGCCGTCTTTTTTGCCCAGCAGGTAGGAGCCGAAACTGCTGTTCTTGGCCGCCGCCAGCTTTTTCAGGTAATATTCTTCCTGCTCCCTGCTGAAATCCCCGTCGGTAACTATCTTCTTGCTCTTCGGCTTGATGATGACCGCCGCAGCCGTCTTGAAAGGCAATGGCGCGGAATAGACGTTCTCCGGCATGGCGAAAATTTGTCCATCCAGCCCCGGGGGTGCCGGCAGGGCGGCCAGGCTGCCTCCCCTTTGATAGGTGGTCGTTTCGATTTTCAGGTCTTCCTTTTTCAGGTATTCCTCGATTTTTTTTGGGTCGGCAAGTTTATTCAGTTCGTCGGCCGCTTTCTGGGCCTTGGCCACCTGCAACTGCAGTTTTTTCGCGGCTTGCAACTCTGTTTTCACTTTGTCCCTGGCGATCTCGTATTTCTCGAGCTCCGGCCTGGCGATCTTGGTCAGACGCACCACGGCGACCCCTTCGGGAAATTCCAGGGGCTGGGAAATCTCGTTTTCACTTAAGGAAAACAATTTTTGAGATATGTAGCCCATCTCATCGATATCTTTGATGGCCTGGCCCCGGGTCAGCCAGCCGCTGGCCACGACCTTGTCGGCCAATTTCCCGGCGCCTTGCTTCATGTGTTCGGCAGCCTTGATCTTTTCATAAACCGCGGCGATCCTTTCGCCGGCCAGTTTTTTCAATTTTTCGTTTTCCAACATGCTTTTAATTCGGGATTTGACCGCTTCGTAATTCTCCTGCCGTTCCTGGACCTTTTCGGCAGCGAAAAATATGGAAAAACCCTGTCCCGCGTCCACCGGCGAGGAAATCTCCCCCTGATTGAGGTTGTCGATCATGGTCAGTTCCTGGCTGGAAAAATTCTGCCAGCCCCAGTATCCCCAATCGCCGCCATCCTTGGCCTTCTCGTCCGTCGAAAACTCTTTGGCCTTCTCGGCGAAATTCGCCGGGGTCAGCAGTGCCGCGGCTTCTTCCATTTTTTTCAGGACCTGCTCGCGCGTCTGCGGTTCGTATGCCATCCAGATCCTGCTGATCTTGGTTTTCCCGGGAACCTTGAACATGCTTTTATTGCTCTGGAAATAGGAGAACAGTTCTTCTTCCTTGAGCTTTATTTCTTTTTTAAAATCGGCAAACTTCAGAGCCAGGATCTCACCGGCCCTCTTTTCCGCGCTTTGGAACAAGTTTTGGTTTTTTTGATAGAAAGCCAGCTGTTCGGCTTCGCTGGTCACGGGTTCTTCGCTGATGGCGTCGCTTTTAAAAGCGATAAAATCCAGCTCGGCTTTGTCGTTCTCCTTGCGGTATTCTTCCTTGAGCGCGCCCAGATCCAGGGCCTGGCCCGCGGTTACCAGTTCTTTCAACTTGTTGCTGAGCAGGTCATTTTTCAGACCGCTTTCGAAATCCAGAACCGACATCTGGTTGTAGGCCAGAAGTCTTTCGTATTCCTCTGAACCGATGAATTTTCCATCGCGCTGAAAAGCGGGATACGTGCGTATGGCTTCCTGCAATTCGGTTTCGGAAACCTCAAGGTTCAGCTTTTCCGCTTCACCCCGGATGATCAGCCCGCTGATCATGCCCTGCAACACTTGTTCGGCGATCCCGAACTGGTTGATCATCTGGCGGTTCAAATTGTTTTTGAACTGCTTGCGGTACATCTCCAGGTTCTGGGCCAGGTTTTTTTGGAATTCCTCGCCGCTGATCTTGAAGCGGCCGACGGCGGCCACGTCCCGGTCCAGGCCCTCCGATTCAAAACGGCCCGAACCCCATTGCACGAAAATAAAGCCGATGAACGCCAAGATGACCAGCCACAGGGTCCAGGAGAGCGATTTCACGTTATTCCTCATGGTTTTAAGCATTATTTTTCCTCCGCTTGATTTTGGTTTTTGAATTTCTTTTCTGCGATTTTCAGGTAGACCGACACGGTGGCCCCATTGAGCTCATTGTTTTTTATGACAATATTGCCCTGGTGCTCCTGAATGATGTTGTAGGCGATGGTCAGCCCGATGCCTTTTTTCTGGGTGCGGTTTTTGGTCGTGTAAAACGGGTCGAAGGCCTTGTCCAGGTTTTTAAAGCCGCCGCCGTTGTCGCTGATATCCACGATGGCCTGCCGCTCGTCCATGGATTTTTTCAGTTCAATGGCGATTTTCCCGTCGTGAATATTGTTTTCGCGGAAGGCCTCAATGGCGTTTTCCACGATGCCTTCAAACACCTGCCACAGGGCGAAATGGTTGCCCCGGATGGTGATGTCTTCGTTGAAATTGTTTTTGACTATGGTGTAATCATTGTTTTCCGGACGATTGGCTATGACCTTGATCAGCTTTTCCAGCAAATTGGACAAGCTGATCTCCATTTTGACCTGTTCCATGTCCGGGTTCAGCTGGTTGAGCTGGTCGATGATATTCTTGATGCGCACGGCCTGCTTCTGAATGCTGCTCAGCTTTTCCTTGACATAGGGGCTGGCGTCTTCGCGGATGGCGATCAGATCGACGTAGCCCAGGATCCCGGTCAGCGGGTTGTTGATCTCGTGGGCGAAGCCGGAAACGATCGCGGTCAGCGATTTTTGCTTTTCCGATTGAATGATATGCCGCTGCGTGTCACGCAGCTCCTGCATGGCGATCTGCAGCTTCTTGTTCGATTCGTTCAATTCCCTGGTTCGCGATGTGACCTGCTTTTCAAGTTCCTTGTGGGTGGACTCGATCTCGGTCATCATGCTTTCGATTTTTTCGGCCATTTCATTGAACTGGCTGCCGAGATAGGAGAATTCATCGTGGGAATTGATCTTGATGCGGTGGGAAAAACTCCCGTAGCTGATCTTTTCCAGGCCGTTTTTGAGCAGCTGGATGGGCTGGGTCAATTTTTTGTTGATGATCACGATGATGATGATGAACACCGTCAGCAGCACCGCCGAAACCATCACGATAAACAGGCGCAATTCCGAGATGATGGCCCTGTTTTCCTCGTTGGAACGGCCGAAGAGGATGCGGCCCCATACGGTATCGGAGGCGGCGACCTTCACCGGCAGGGCGATCAGGGTGTAATGCTGCGAATCGAAAACGGCTTCCCTGACATGCTCGTCCGTGTCGAGCTTGTAGCGAGCGATCTCGGCTTGAAGCCAGTCAGGGCCCTTGTAAATGATTTCCTTGTCCTGCGAGTCAAAGAGCATGATGAAATCCTTGCGGTTTTCCTTCAGGATTTCCTCGGCCTGCGAGGCCAGGTTCATATAATTGAAATAGATGAAATTCGGTTCCACCATGGCTTCGAAATCTTTGGCCCAGCGGACAAAATTGGTCTGGGTCATGCGGTTGTTGGTGGAATGGATCATATTCAGAATGAAAAAAGAGGAAATGGCGATGTTGGCCAGGCTGATCAGTATGAACGACAGCAGGAACTTGGAGCGCAGCGTATTTATTTTGAGCATATGTTTAAACGCTATTTTATTATAAATAAGGATAAATATCAACCGCCCTTAACCGGCCGGCGCGCGGAGAAAAGAGCGGGTGCTTTTTATTCGAGGGTTTCCCTGATGATCTGCGGTGAATTGCGCCAACCGGGAACGATCTTGACAAAAAGGTCGAGAAACACTTTTTTGGCGAAATATTCCTCCAGCGAGGCGCGGGCCTGCGTACCGATCTGTTTGATCAGGTTCCCCTGTTTGCCGATGATGATCTTTTTCTGGGCGCGCGACTCCACGAAAATTTCGGCGCGCACATAGACCACTTCGCCGCGGTCCTTTATGTCTTCAATCTTCAGGGTGGTCGTGAACGGGAGTTCGTCCTCGACGAAATTCAGCACTTTTTCCCGGATCAGCTCTCCGAGAAAAAAGTGCTCGGACTGCAGGGTAAATTCCTCGGCCGGATAGAAGTTTTCGCCCTCGGGCAGGTAAGTGAAGATCAGGTCTTCGATCAGCACGAGGTTGTCGCCCTTCAGGGCCGAAATGGGGACGATCTCCTTCCAGGGGAACATGTCGCGGTAGCTTTGGATCTTCTCCAGTATCCTGGCCTTGTTCTGCTTGTCGATCTTGTTGATCACCAGGAAGACCGGCTTTCCGGCCCGCTGCAGCTGCGAAAAAATGAACTCGTCCTGCTTGGCGTCGCCGATATCGATGAAGTAAAGAATGAGGTCGGCGTCGTGCAGCGCGTCGTTGACCTCCTTCATCATCAGCTCGTTCAATTTGAAATGGGGCTTGTGGATGCCGGGGCAGTCGAAGAAAATGATCTGCCCGCGTTCCGTGGTCTTGATGCCCAGGATCTTCTTGCGTGTGGTCTGGGGCTTGTCGGAGACGATGGCCACCTTGGTCTGCATCAGGGCGTTGAGGAAGGTCGACTTGCCGACATTGGTCCGGCCCAGCAGGGCCACATAACCCGAATGGCGGGCCTTATTTTTTATCATGGTGGATGCGCACGGTCTTGATGCGGTTCTTTTCCATTTCCTTCACTTCAAAGACAAAGCCCCCGACCGTGATCTTGTCCTGGGGCGAAGGGATCTTGCCCAGCTTGAAGCTGATCAGCCCGGCCACGGTCTGGTAGTCCTCGTTGTCATCGATATCCATGCCCAGGGATTCATTGAGTTCATAAATGGCAATATCGCCCCGGACCGTGTAGCCGTCCCGGTCGCGGGAGATCGGCTCGAGGTCGTCGTCGTATTCGTCCTTGATATCGCCGACGATCTCCTCGATGATGTCTTCCATGCTGATCACGCCGGAAACGCCGCCGAATTCATCGCTGACAATGGCGAACTTCTGCTTGGTTTTCTGCATTTCCTTCAGCAATTCCAGGATGCGCATGGTTTCCGGGATGAAGAAAGGCGGGCGCAGAATCTCTTGGATATGGAAGTCGCCGCGCCCCCAGTAATTGAGCACGTCCTTGGCCAGGATGATGCCTTCGACATTGTCCAGCTTGTCGGCAATGACCGGGAAACGGGATTTTTTCTTTTCCCTGATGATGGCGACGATCTCCTCCAGGCTGGCATCGATGTGGATATGAACCATGTCCACGCGCGGAGTCATGATCTCCTTGACCAGGGTATCCCCGAACTCGAGCACGCTTTCGATCATCTCCTGGTCTTCTTTTTCGATGACCCCTTCCTTGGCACCCTCCTCCAGGAACACTTCCAACTGCTCATCGCTCAACTCCTCGTCTTTGTTTTCATTGGCTTCTGTCGGGCTTTCCTTTAAAAATACTGAAAAAATGAAATTCAGGGGATAGAAAATGAACCAGGCCAGGGGGAACATGAAGATCAGGCTGCGCAGCACTTTTTCCCGGTTCAGATAAGCGCCGATGTAGAACACGATATTGAAAAAAACCAGGTATAGCAGGCCGATGAGCAGGATGCGGGCCGCAGCCGAAGGCAGGGCTTTTTCCAGCGCCTGGAACGTGCAGAGCAGCAGGATCATCTGCAGGATGAAGACGACCGTTTCCAGGGAGTGGATGACCAGGTCGAATTTTTCGACAAAGGCGAAACGGGGCAGGCGCTTGCCGCCCATGCCGTTGAGGAATTTGGCCAGGGAAATGCGCGAAAAGCTTTCAAAACTGCTTTCCAGCAGGTGAAAAAGCACGGTGATGAGGTAAAGAGCGATCAGGACGGCCAGGCTCATGGGATATCCGCCCTGAATTTGGCAAACAACCGCTCCTGCAATGTCAGCATTTCCCCTTTGTCTATTTCATGGTCGCGCCCCTGCAGGTGCAGCAAACCATGGATCATCAACAGCAGCAATTCCTTTTCCAGGGACTGGCCGTTCTGCCGGGCCTGTTTTTCAGCCACCGGCCGGCAGATGAGGATATCTCCGGCATAGAAACCGCCGCGAAGCTTTTCCCCCAGCGGGAAACTCAGCACATCGGTGGCATAATCCTTACGGCGGTATTTCCGGTTCAGGGCGCGGACTTCGGCTGCCCCGGCAATGCGGATGGTAACGGTCCCCTTGAGCTCAAGGCAGGCGGCAATTTTTTTTAGTGCCGCCAGAAATTTTTTTTCTGGCAGCGGGAACCCTTCATGCTGGATTTGGATCATGGGTCTTCTCTTTGCTGAAATCGAAACCGGGATATGCGACGCGCTGGTGGTAGATCGAAGCCAGCTTACCGTAAAAACTGCCGGCAATGATGTTCAGGGATTTGAATGTCAATCCGTCGCATTCATCGAACTGGTTATCGGCGATATCGGAGGCGATGATCTTCTCCACGACGCGCTTGATGTCTTGGTCATCCGGCGCCGAAAGGCTTTTGGAAGCCGCTTCGACCTGGTCGGCCAGCATGATGATGGCTTCCTCCGTCCCCTGTGGCTTTTTCCCGGGATAACGGAACATGTTTTCATCGAAATCATCCAGATCCTTGGCGCCCTTTTCCCTGGCTTTTTCGTAAAAGAATTTCACAATTTTTGTTCCGTGATGCTGGGAAATGGCCTGAGCCACCTTTTGGGGCAGCTTCAGCTGCTCGGCCTTTTCCAGGCCCAGGGGGATATGGGAGATGATGATCTTGGCGCTTTCCAGAGCTGAGATCTGCCCGTGCGGGTTTTCATAAACCGATTGGTTTTCGGTGTAGAACTGGGGGTTGTCTATTTTGCCGATATCGTGATAAAGGGCCATGGCCCGCACCAGCAGCGGAGACAATTCCAGTTCCTGGGCCGCGGCTTCGGCCAGCGAGGCCACCATCTGCGCATGGTGATAGGTCCCGGGCGCCTTCTCCAGCATTTCACGGAATACCGGCAGATTCAGGTTGGTGATCTCGATCAATTTCAGGTCGGTGACCAGCTTGAATATCACTTCCCAGAGCGGGATCATGAAATTGGCGATCAGGGCCGAAAGCAAAGCCGATAAAATTCCCAGCAGCACGTACAAAGCCACCTTGGTCCAGGTGGCATTTTCTTCGGTCAGGGCAAACATCAGCGTGGTCAGCATGTTGACGGGGAGCAACCAGAAAAATCCGGCCTTTAAAATCGAGGAGCGTTTCAGCCGCTGGTAGTATTCAATACCGAATCCCACCGCCAGGTTGCCGGCCAGAACAAACAGCACGATCCTGAAATTCCCGTCGCAGATAAAACCGCTGATCACGGTGTTGATTATGGAAAAAACGACCGCGCTCTGCAGGTCGAAAAGAAAAGCGATGATTAGCGAGCCGACGGCGAAGGGAATGCCGTAAATCAGGGCGGTGCTGTCCATTTGGACGT
>JADFDP010000052.1 GCA_018262835.1 Candidatus Aminicenantota bacterium | reverse complement strand
AAACCGGGAAAACCGAGACGGCGTGCAAGACAAATGCGTAGGAAAGAGCCGGGCCCTTGGGAATGGCGAACAACCCCAGCGCCAGCTGGCATAAAAAATGGAATGAGCCGACATAGCCCGGAGATGAGGGCACGACCACGCTGATGGTGGTCACAACCATGACCACCAGGGCCGCGCTCCAGGGAAGCCGATAGCGTCCGACAAAAGCGAAGGCGAAAAGGAGCAGTTGGATGGTCAGGGCGTAGCAAACCCAGATCAGCAGGGAAAGAACGCCGACCGCAAGGTAATGGGCAGGGCGTTGCAAGGCCGTGACCCCGCTTAAAAACTGCTCCAAAAGTCCCTTGATTCTGGCGGCCAGCGATGCCGGCAAGGGGCGCAGCAGGCGCTGGCTGAGCGCCATGGTCTTCAGGCGGTATTTTTTCATCAGCAGCAGCAAGGCGCTCAAGGCCGCGACCAGGACCAGCATGACCGCCCCGCTCTTGCGCACCCAGCCCGGGAAAGGGAAAACAATCAGGGCCGCGGCCAGCAGCAGCAGCAGCAGGCAGAACACATCGATCAGCCGTTCCACGACAATGGTGGCAAAAACCGAGCTGGCGGCGATCCCGGTTTTTTTTCGGGCGTGCCAGGCACGGACGAATTCTCCCAGATGGGCCGGCAAAAAAGTGTTGGCCATGTAACCGATGCTCAGTGAAGTGAACAGGACCCCGACTTTCACCTTTTGCAACGGCGCCAGCAGGACCTGCCAGCGCAGGCTGCGCATAACCAGGCTCAGGGCGATGACCGCCAGTACCGGCAGCAAATACCAGTAATTGGCGCGGCCCAGTGCCAGCAGCATCTGGCGGAAACTGACCTGGCGAAAGGCCAGGAACAGAAAAAATAAACTGAGCGCGATGCCAACGAGCGCTTTCCAGCTCCGGGCGATTTTATTTGTGGCCATCTGGTCTCCTGTATAGCAAATCCGGCGGCCAATGTCAAAACCTCTGGGAGCGATCTTGCGGAACTCCCTGACGGTTTCGCTCACTGAAAATTGACACTTTTTTTTGAATATGTTAAAAACAAATGGTAATAAGGCTTGCACATGCATTTTGCCAGCGGAGGTGAGCCATGGAATTGTCCACCTTTCAGATCAACAAGATCGAACTCATCGCTGAATACGAGGCCGCTGTCATGGAACTTTACTGGGTATACAGTGAAAAATTTCCCGAGCACAGGACATTCTGGATCGATATGGCCGACGACGAAAGGAAAAACACCGAATGGATCCGTTCCACCATCGATCAGATCAAAAGCGGCAAGATCGAGTACAATCGCGACCGCTTCAATATCGAAGCCATCAGGATTTCCATGGATTTCATCAAAGCCCAGATCAAGGCGGCCCTGGACCAGCCGGTCTCGCTGCAGACCGCCCTGGCCAATGCCGCTGGCATCGAGGATTCCATGGCCAAGAAAAAGTTCTACGAAATTATCAAGGACGACAATCCGGAGGCCCGGGCCCTGTACCAGAAGTTTCTTGCTGAAAACCAGAGGCACAGGGACAAGCTGGTCCTGTTCCGCAAGCAAAATAAATAAAACAATTCAAGAACGCTGCCCTGAGTTTTAGGAGGCCGGAATGCCGGTGGTGATCGTCAACATGCTCGCGGGCCGCAGCAGCCAGACCAAGAAGGCCCTGCTGAAAAAAGTGACCGCTGCCGTGACCTCCGCTTTGGCGGTGACGCCGGAGAGCGTGCGGGTCATTATCCAGGAAATGGCCGGCGAACATTACGGCATCGCCGGGCTGCCGATCGGGGAATACCGGGCCCGCAAGACCGGGGCGGCAAAAAAAACAATCAAAAAAAATGCCGAAAAATGAATTATTGCCAATGAGGGCCGGGGGGGCGCCATGTGCAAAAAACTCTTTTTTATTTTTTTTATCGCCGCGGTGATTGCCGTGACAGGCCAAACCGGGTTCGAATCCGATGTTTTTAAAACCGCCGCCGCCGACCTGCATATCACCTTCATCGGACACGGATCCTTGCTGTTCGCTTTTGGCCAGCTGCAGGTTTACGTTGACCCCGACGGCCGTTTGGCTGATTTCAGCCGCTGGCCCAAGGCCGACCTGATCCTGATCACCCACCAGCATGGGGACCATTTTGACCCGGCGGCAATCGAGATGCTTCGCCAGAATACAACTCAAATTTTCGTCAGCCCCGCCTGCCAGCCCTTGCCGGTTGCGGCGCGCACCTTAAAAAACGGCGACAGCGTTCAAGCCCGTGGAGTGACCGTTGACGCCGTCCCGGCGTACAACATCGTCCACCAGCGCGCCAACGGCCTGCCCTTTCATCCGCGCGGCGAAGGCAACGGCTATGTGCTCACTTTTGCCGGCTTGCGCGTGTATGTGGCCGGCGACACGGAAAACATCCCGGAAATGCGAGATATACATGATATCACCGTGGCCTTTCTGCCCATGAACCTCCCCTATACCATGACTCCGGAAATGACGGCCAAGGCCGCCCAAGTGCTGAGACCGCGCGTGCTCTACCCCTACCATTTCTCTGGCACAGACCCGCAAAAACTTGCGGATTTGCTGAAAAGCGACAGCGCCATTGAAGTGCGCATCCGCAAATTGAACTGACGCCGTTCCCACTGGATGCAGGGTAAAGAATTCCGCGGTTTGGCCGAGACCGTCACCCGTACCTACGGCGACGATCCCTGGTTTTTCCTGAGGGAGCTGGCCCAGAACAGCCGTGACGCCGGCGCGTGCAACATTTGGGTTGACGCCGCTACCACGCCGCAGGGCATGGAAACCCTGACGTTCGCCGATGACGGCCGCGGCATGACGCCGACCCATGCCAGACGCTTTCTTTTTCGTCTTTTCGCATCGGATAAAACCGCGGACCCTAACGCCGCCGGGAAATACGGCATCGGCTTCTGGACCATCCTGCGTTTTCAACCGACCGCCATTCTTTTGCAATCCCGCCGCGGCAGGAAATCATGGGCCGTGGAATTGGATGGCGAACTCAACGCCCGGTCGGAGGCCTGCCGGCTGGCCCGTGACGGCACAACCGTTTCTCTGAGCCGTCCGGCCGCTTTTCCCTCCCATTGGGAATTCAGCTCCCGGCTGGAAAGTGAATTGCGGGAGTACTGCCAGTATCTCCGGCGCAACGACCGCAAGGCCGGCATGCTGCCTGTCTGGTTTGCCGGTAAAAATCTCACGCATCCGATGACCTTGCCGGGACCGATCAGCCGTCAGTTTTGCAGCGCAGCGCTGGAAGGGGCGGTGGGGCTCGCGGAAAAGCCTCGGGTCCGCCTTTATGCCCGCGGCCTGCCGGTTTGGCAGGGAGCGGTCCTGAACCAGATGTCGCATCTGCAAATGGACGAGGATGGCTACGCGGATATCGGCCAAGGCCTGGCGCCGGTATTCCTGCTCAACGGCAACCGCCTGGACGTGACTTTTTCCCGCCACCTGGCCTTGGAAAACAGGGCGCTGGAAAGCGTGCGCAAAAAAGCGGAGGCCGAGCTGCGCCGCCTTCTGGAAACGTCTTTGGAGCAGACTTTCCCCAGGACCTGGCTTCAGCGCAGCCGCGACCGCATGCACGCGGCCTGGCAACGCAGCGGACGACCGGGGTGGCACTGGCCGCTGCTGTTGCTGCTGCTCATCGTGCCCCTGGAGTTGACCATCCTGAACCGTTGGTTCCGATCCGGCTCCGCGGCACAAGCTTCTCCGTTTGGGCTGCCATCCCCCTCCTTGTCCTACAACGGGGCAACGGTCAGTCTCTCCGTTTCCCAAGGCAGGCCGCCTTTTTCCTACCAGCCTGAAATCATGGCCTGGTTCAGGCTGTTCGCCGCCGACGCCTATGATATCCAGGCCGGCTTTGTCCGCCGGGCCGAGCCCGGCCGCCTGCCGGCACTGCAGACAGGGCCTTGCCGGCCGGAGCAGACCTGGAGCATGCGTTTGCTGGCGGCGGCCGGCGGAGAGATATTCCTCCCTCTGGCGCCGGGACACGCCATTCAATCAGGTTCGCTGCGCCTGGATGGCCGGCGGATCGATTCCATCTTCAGCAGCGTCCAGGGCGAAACCATTGCCGCCATCGACGCCGGCGGCGGCATGATCGAATACCGCTCCTGTCCCGGAAGACAAGGCCGGGAGTTGACGCCTGCGGAAAATTCGCGCCTGACCTTCCTGCCGCCGGGGCTTTCCCTGCCTCCAGCCCTGGAAAAAAGCCTGCGGGAATCCCGTCGCGATCCGATCGCGGCAAGGGTGTCACTGGCCCGGACCCTGGTTTGGGATCGGGTCGCTTACGATGCCTCTCATCTCACCGCTCGTAACTATTCGCGCCTGGCCGGCGATCGGCCCTGGCTGGCCAGGGTGCTGCGCATCGGCAAAGGGGATTGCGATATTGTCAATGGCCTGAATGTCCTGTTTTTAAGAAAGATGGAGATTCCTTCCCGGCTGGTCATCGGCATGATCGGCGAGCGGGGAAAAATCCGTCCTCTGCTCCATGCCTGGAGCGAATATTTCGATCAGGGCTGGGTGGCCATGGATGTCAGCGCCGGCATGCCGGTGGACTCTCCCGTCACGACCGCGGCAAATCCAGCCCCCACAGGCCGTGACCCCGCCCTGCCGAAAGATGAAGCCCGGCCCAGGGATTCCCTGACCGGTGCACTTTCGCTCGGACTGGCCTTGATGTTGTCTGCCATGGCCGCGGCGGGCGGTCTTTGGCATGTCATAAAAAAAAAGCGCAGCGGGCGGGTTTTCCCTCCCCCCTTGGAACAAATGAAAAATCAGCTCATTCAGCTCGCCCAGCAGGCCTTGCTGCTGCCCGAAATATGGGGCGGAGATAATCCTCTCTGGAGCCATCGCCTTCTGCCCACAGTGGACGGAAAATTCATGAGCATCCGCCGGGCCCTGCGCCTGATCGGCCGGAAAAAATTGTTTTACACCGGCAACCGCAACCCCCTGGCCCTGGCCATGATGAGCAGCGGAATAACAGTCCTGGATCTCAGCCCGCCATTGTACGCCCCCCTGCGCTCACTGCTCGCCGGCGCCATCGATGTGGACATGCTCTGCCGGTTGCGACCGGTGCCGCCTCCGCTTCCAGCCCCGGACCTTGAACACGAATCGCTTGATGCCGTCAACGCATTTTTGCGGAAGGTGCTGATAAAACCGCTTCCCTGCCTGCTCGCGCCCGGACTGCGCAGTGCCGACTTTTTGCAGATCGCCCTGCCGGCGCCGCTCCGCCCCGCCCCGTTTTTTTTCCCGCAATATTTTATCGCCGTCAATCCTGCCGGGACGGCTTTCCAGCATTTGTCTTCCATGTACAAGCACAACCGGTCCCTAGCCGTTTTTAAATTTCTGCATCGCTTGCATTCCAACCGGTTTCTGGACGGTTTCTCCAGAACGGCGCTGCTGAAAAAAGCGGCTCGCCTCCTGTTGCGGTCGTGGTCATGAAAGATTCGCCTTGGGTCACGGACGATGCAAAACATGCCGGCGCGATTGCGGACCTGTTGTCCGTGGACGCGGACTCCCACCTGCAAAAGCTGGCGGCCTGCATGTTCCCCTCGCCCGCCCAACTCCCCGTGGAACTGGTGCGCGCCGCCCTGAAAAGAGGGGCCGCCAGGGTGGACATCCACATTCGGAGCCGGCAGCTGACCCTCAGTGACGATGGGGCCGGCATCAGCAGCAGCCAATGGCTGTCTCTGGCCTGTGCCCTTGACTCCAGCCGCGGCGCCGCGGACAGGGAGCAAGCCATCGCCGCCCTGCAGAGCGAAGCCAACCCGGGGATCGGCTTGCTGGCCGTCTCTGTCCCAGGAAACCTGAGCATCAAGATAGAGAATTCAGGCAACGAGGGCAGAGGGACCATGCATATCGAGTCCGGACGCGTGCGGCAACTGGATTCCTGCTCATGGGCTTCGGGTACCCGCATCTCGATCTCGCGCAAACAGGGGCGGGCCGAAGCAGAAAGCAAATTGATCCGAGAATTGTGCTCCGCTGTCCCCCAGGACATTGTCCTCAACGGACAGAAGCTGGAAAAGAAATCTTTGCTGAGGCGGACCCTGGCACAACGGGCCGTCGATCCTGCCTCCGGCGGCCACCCCGCCACCGTGGCCATCCCTGCCCGCGGTGATGTCTGCCGGATATGGCTGCTGGACCAGGGAATCCCTTGGCAGGCCTTGACCAGCGCTTCCTATCACGGTCTTGTCTTTGAAGCCGCCCTGGAAGGCGGTTCACCGCCATCCGCGGCTTTATTCGGCGTGCTGGCCGAAGCCGCGGGCCAGCTCTATCAGTGGCTGGCCGCGAACTACCTTTCCTACCCTGAAAAATACCAGCCGCGCATTGAAGAGCTCATTTTTAAAAAGGCCCGCCTCTGCGGCGACCTCCATCTGCTGTCGGTATTCACCCCATTCCGCCTCTGGCGCTCCAAGCAGCGCCTGAACCTTGACGAGGTACGCCGCAAAGCGGAAAAGGAGATCCTGTACGCCCTGCCCCATGACAGCGATCCCGGACATTTTCTCGGCCGCCAAGCGCAAGTGCTGCTGCTCACGCCTTTGCAAAAGGACTTTTTGCTCAACCACCTGGGCTTGCCCCTGGCCGCGCCGGCCGCGCCCATGGAACCGCAAAGCAAACTGACGGGTATCTTTTCCTCATGCCTCAAAAAACTGATCCGGCTTACGGAGCCACTCCTACACCGCAAGGTTAAAATCCTGACGGCCAGCCAGTTGGACGATGAAGAAATATATTTTTGCCGGGAACTGGAGAAGCACTGGCAGCGCCGGCAACTTCGCGACGCCCCGGGACGGCGCCCCCTGACCCGGACCGTGGCCATGGTCGGCGGCCGCGGCATGGCGCCAGCCTTTTGGCTGCCGGCAGTCCAGGGCGGCGTGCTGGTTCTCAGACGCCGGCATCCCTTGATACGCAAGTCCCGACAAAGCCTCCTCCGCGATCCCGCCAATATTGAATTGATCTTTGCGGCGCTGGCTCCTGATATTTTTGACAACTAGAGACCATTGATTTAAAATTGCCAGTGATCTTTCCTTAGAAGAGGTAAAAAATGCCGACATATCAAAAAATCGTCTGGATCGGCCTGATCGTGACCGCGATCGCCATTCTCATCCTGGGATATTTTTTATTTTTGGCCCCGGTCTCCGAAAAAAAAGCAACGTCCCTGCCGGACCCCTCGACCCAGGTCAAGCCGCAAGGAGCAACCGCTCCAACCAAAGCGGAAACGCCTGACCCCACCATCGTCCCCCTGGACCTGGATCTGGACCAGAGTGACGGAGCGGTCCGGGAACTGGTCGCTGATGCCGAAGTCCCGGCCGCCATGCGAGATTGGAGCCGGCAGAACGACCTGGTCCGGTCAGTGGTGGCCGCTGTGGACAATATAGCCCAAGGCCTCAGTCCGGCGGCGCAACTGCCGTTCATGGCCCCCAAAGGCAAGTTTGCGGCCATGGAAAAAAACGGGGTATTCATTCTGGACCCGCGCAGTTTCAGGCGCTATGACCCCATGGTCAATGTTTTCGCAGCCGTCTCGGACAAGATCTGGATCCACTGGTATAAAACGCTGCGCCCCACCCTGGAGAAGGCTTTCAAGGAACTGGGCTATCCGGGCGTCACCTTTTCACAACGAATGCAACAGGCATTCGAACAACTGCTCCAGGTGCCGCTGATTCACAAAGATATGGAGTTGGAGAAAAAAGTCCTGAGCTTCGCATTCGCCGACATCAACCTGGAAGACCTCAACCCGGCCCAGAAGCAGCTGCTGCGCATGGGTCCCAGCAATGTGGCGCGCATTCAAGCAAAACTGCGCGCTCTGGCCGCCGGCATGAATCGCTTGCGATAAAAAAATGTTCCTGGAGATTAAATCAGTTCCGCCGGACCGGCGGGAACTCCGCTTTTTATGGAATCGGTAAAGATCTGTTTCTTTACTTATTCCGCCACTTTCACATTGGCGGCTTTGGGGCCTTTGTCTTCCTGGATGACTTCAAAAGTCACGTCCTGACCCTCTTCCAGGGTCTTGAATCCTTCCTGGGAGACGATGGCCGTGTGATGGACAAAGATGTCCTTGCCGTCTTCCCCGTGGATGAAACCGTAGCCTTTCTTGGCATCAAACCATTTCACTTTTCCTTTTAACATTGTTGTTTATTCCTTGTAAATTCAAATATGTTTCATGGTAGCACATTTTTTTTCGCCTGTCAACCTTGAGGCAAAAACCGCCTGGCGCCGGCGCGCGATTTGCCAATTGCCGGCAACAATGATAAAGTGGGACGAAATTCCACAAACAGGACCAAGGAGCATCATGGCGCATCTGAGCATACGTTCCGGCTATAAAATGCTGGTTGAGCGCATCAACCTGTACCCGCAGGGCGCTCCCCCTGCCGATGCCCTCTTCGGGATCCTGCAGCTGCTGTTTTCCGAAGTGGAGGCCGCCCTGGTCGCCCAGCTCCCCATCAAGCCCTTCACGGCAAAAAAAGCGGCCCGCCTGTGGCGGAAAACAGAAGGCGAAGCCCGCAAAGCCCTGGACGAGCTGGCCGGACGGGGAATCCTCGTGGATTCCGTTCCTGCAAGCGGTCCGACCGTCTACTGCCTGCCGCCGCCCATGGCCGGTTTTTTTGAATTTTCGCTGATGCGCCTGAGAAGTGATATCGACCAGAAATTACTTGCCGAACTTTTCTACCAGTATCTCAACGTCGAGGAGGACTTCATCAAGCAGCTTTTCTGCAGCGGTGAAACCCAACTGGGCCGCGTCTTTGTTAACGAAACCGCCCTGAGCGCCGAAAATTCCCTGCACGTCCTGGATTACGAACGGGCGGCGGAGATCGTCAAGACGGCCCGCCATATCGGCGTGGGCATCTGTTACTGCCGGCACAAAATGGAACACGTCGGCCGGGCCTGCGCTGCGGATCAGGACATCTGCCTGACCTTCAACAACACCGCCTCCTCCCTCACCCGCCACGGAATCGCCCGGCGCATCGATGCGGCCGAAGGGCTGGACCTGCTGCAGAAGGCCCGGAGCCAGCGCCTGGTGCAATTCGGCGAGAATGTGCGCCAATCGGTCAACTTTATCTGCAACTGCTGCGGCTGCTGCTGCGAAGCCATGATTGCCGCCCGCCGCTTCGGTTTCCTGCACCCGGTCCATACCAGCAACTTCATCCCGGCAATCGCTGAAACAACCTGCAGCGGCTGCGGCAAATGCGTGGAAGCCTGCCCGGTGGAGGCCCTGGGCCTGGTCACGGCCAACGACCCCAAGCTCCCGAAAAGGAAGGTCGCCCGCTTGAACAAGGACCTGTGTCTCGGCTGCGCCGTCTGCGTGGCCGCCTGCCCGCATCAATGCATCACCCTCGATTCCCGGCCGCAACGGATAATCACGCCCTTGAATTCCACTCACCGGGCCGTGCTCATGGCCATTGAAAGGGGTAAGCTGCAGAACCTGATCTTCGATGTCCAGGCCCATTGGAACCACCGGGCCATGGCCGCCATACTCGGGGTCATCCTGAAACTGCCGCCGCTCAAGCAGGCCATGGCCAGCCGGCAGATGAAGTCGCGCTACCTGGAATACCTGCTGCAAAAGTTAAAATATTAGTCTGACTTGTCCGACCGGTCGGACAAGTCGGACGATTTGGCAAGCGCTGCCAACGGGTTGTTTTCACTGCTCAATTCTGGTATATTGGCCGCATATGAAAACCAAGGAGCTGCAAATGAAAAAATTTTATGTCTTGGCGCTGATCCTGCTGCTGGCCGGCCTGGGCGCCTGCCAAAAGGCCGGCAATGACGCCGCCGGCAAAACCCTGAAAACCGAGGACCTGAACAGCCAGAAAAAGAAAGTCAGTTATGCCATCGGCCTGGATATCGGCCAGAATTTCAAAACCAGGGCCATGGATCTGGACATGGATATTCTGGTCCAGGGACTGCGCGATTCGCAGAAATCAGACAAGCCCCTTCTCGGAACCGAAGAGATCCAAAAGGTCATGACCCAGTTCCAGCAGGACATGATGAAGGCCGAAGAGGAAAAGCGCATGGCCCAGGGCCAGGGCAACAAAGCCAAGGAAGAAGCCTTCCTCAGGGAAAACGCCCAGAAACCGGGCGTAAAGATCACGCCCAGCGGCCTGCAGTATAAAGTAATCACTGAAGGCAAAGGCCCCATGCCCAAAGCCACCGACACCGTTAAAGTCCATTACCGCGGCACCCTGCTTGACGGCAGCGAATTTGACAGCTCCTACAAGCGCAACAACCCGGCCGTTTTCCCGCTCAACGGCGTGATCAAGGGTTGGACAGAAGCCCTGCAATTGATGAAAGTGGGTTCCAAGTGGCAGGTTTTTCTTCCCTCGGCCTTGGCCTACGGGGAACGGGGCGCCGGTCAGGTCATCGGCCCCAACGCCACCCTGATATTCGAAGTGGAGCTTCTCGGCATCGAAAAGACAGCGCCCGCAGCGGCCAAATGAACTGGCTGAAATTACTGACCAGTGTGGCGGCCTGCCAGTTGGCCGGGATATTGGGCGCTCTGTTCACCCGCGCCGCCATCCCCGCCTGGTACGCCGGACTGCAAAAGCCTCAGTTCACTCCCCCCAATTGGCTCTTCGGCCCCATGTGGATCAGCCTTTACCTGCTGATGGCCGTGGCCGCCTACCTGGTCTGGCAAAAAGGACTCGCCGCCAAAGGTGTGCGGGCGGCACTGACGGTCTTCCTGATCCAGCTGCTGCTGAACGCCCTGTGGTCGCCGGTTTTTTTCGGACTGCGCTCGCCATTGGCCGGAGCAGTGATCATCGTCCTGCTCTGGCTGGCCATTCTGGCCGCCATTGTCGCCTTCGCGAAAATATCCCCGCTTGCGGCCTGGCTGCTGGTCCCCTATATCCTCTGGGTCACTCTGGCTTCGGCGCTGAATATCTCAATTTATATTTTGAACCGATGATGTCGTTGTCCAAGCGAACCTGAAAGTGAGGTAAAAATGACTCAAGCATTGAGAACTTCATTGCGCGAATCTCCAAAAGCCCGCTGGGCGGCCATGACCGTGGCTGGTCTGGCCATGCTCTGTGGCTATTTCATGGCCGATGTCATGGCTCCCTTGAAGCCCATGCTGGAACAGAATCTGGGCTGGACCAGCACCCAGTACGGTTTTTTTACCAGCGCTTATGGCTGGTTCAACGTCTTCCTGTTCATGCTTCTCATCGGCGGCATCATCCTGGACAAGATGGGCGTGCGCTTCACCGGGCTGATGTCCACCTTGCTGATGGTCGCCGGCGCCGTACTAAAATATTTCGCCATCACCCACACCTTCGATCCCAAGCCGTTGCTGCAGAACGTGCCGCTGATCGGAGGCATGCCGCTGCAGGTCTATCTCGCTGGCATCGGTTTCGCCATTTTCGGCGTCGGCGTCGAGGTGGCGGGGATCACCACTACCAAGCTCATCGTCAAATGGTTCAAAGGCAAGGAAATGGCCCTGGCCATGGGTCTGCAATTGGCCATGGCCCGATTGGGCACGGCCTTGGCCCTGATGATCAGCGCCCCCGTTGCCGCCCATTTCAAATCCGTAGGGGCGCCGGTACTGCTCGCCGTGGTCTTGCTCATCATCGGCTTCATCAGCTACATGGTCTACGGGGTCATGGACCGCAAGCTCGATGCTTCCGAAGCCAAAGCGGAAGCCGACAGCGAGGAGCCGTTCCGCCTCTCTGACATCAAGTTGATACTGAAAAACAAGGGTTTTTGGTATATCTCGATGCTTTGCCTGCTTTTTTATTCCGCGGTTTTCCCATTCCTCAAGTATGCCACCGATTTGATGGTCCAGAAATATCACGTCAAGCTGGCCCTGGCCGGGATCATTCCCGGCCTGCTGCCCTTTGGCAACATTTTCATGACCCCATTCTTCGGGCGCATGATCGACCGCAAGGGCAAGGCGGCATCCATCATGTACCTGGGATCGGCCATGCTGATCGGCGTCCATCTGCTTTTTGCCGTCCCCCTGCTCAGTCATTGGCTGGTCGCCTTTCTGCTGATGCTCGTTCTCGGCGTGGCTTTCTCCCTGGTCCCTTCCGCCATGTGGCCATCCGTGCCCAAATTGATCCCCGAGAAACAGCTTGGCACAGCCTATGCGCTGATCTTCTATATTCAGAACTGGGGTTTGATGGGAGTGCCACTCCTGATCGGCTGGATATTGGATCGCTTTTGCATCGTTTCGCGCACCGTGGCTGCCGACGGTTCGACCTTGATCGCCTACAATTACACGCTGCCCATGATCACCTTTATGGGTTTTGGTATCCTCGGCCTCATTTTCGCCTTCCTGTTGAAGTCCGAAGATAAACGCAAGGGCTATGGTCTGGAACTGCCTTCCAGCGCCAAATAACGGATTAGGAATTCCTTTTTACCCCCGGGGGGCTTTATGCCCCCGGTGAACCTAGCGCGGATCGGGCTCATCGGCCCGGTTTTCATCTTCCTTGCCGATCCGGCAGGCCTTGATCTTGGTCAGGACATCGGTCAGCGTGTTTTTGACCTGGATCTTTTCGCCACTGAGCAGGGTGATGACCGTGGCGGGATCGGACGCGATGTCTTTTATCAAGTCTACATTCAGCATGAATTCAAGTCCATCCTGACGGAACAACCTGATCATTTTCTGCTGCCTCCGCTTGAAACCCCGTTGGGCGCTGGTCATAAAAATTAAAATTCATCATATCACTTTTTTTTGTTTTGCACAATTTTTTCAGGGCGATTCGACAGCGAATATGAGTCCCGGCGCGGGTTTGACTTTTGGCGCCGCCGCATCTATAGTTCGGGAATGGATGCCGGACAATTCCACGACCATTACCGCCTGCAGGCCGACTGGCTGGCCCCGGGGCGGCACTGGCTTTACCGCAAGATCGGCCTGGCCCGCCATGAACGCATCCTTGACTTCGGCTGCGGCAGCGGCGTGATCACGGAAGAGATCCGGCAGATCTGCGGCCGGCAGGTCACGGGCGTGGACCGGGATCCGGAGATGGTGAAATTCGCCCTCAATGAATATCCGGAAAACAGCTTCCGCAACGCCGATGAAAACGATCTGCTCAAGGAGGGGCTGAGCTTCGATCTGATCATTCTTTCTTTCGTTCTGCTGTGGCAGGCCAAACCGTCGCTTTTTCTGAAGAAAATAAGGAGACTGCTGCGGGCGGAGGGGACCTTGTTGGTTCTGGCTGAACCCGATTATGGAGGCAGGATCGATTTCCCGCCGCAGCTCAATTTTTTGCAGGATATTTTTAGCGCCGGCATACGCTCCCAGGGCGGGGATCCCTTTCTTGGCCGCAAGCTCAAATCGCTTCTCGACACATCAGGGTACAGCTCGGAGGTCGGCCTGGCCAGTCATTTGAATTTTCCCGGCGAATATGACGCGCAGGCATGGGACCGGGAATGGCGCTTCTGGCAGCAACTGGCCGGCCTGCCCGAGCCGACTTTAAACAAAATCCGGCGCCAGGAAAAAAGCGCGGCCCGGCGCCATGAGCGTCTGGTTGTATTTCCGATCTTCTACGCGATCGCCAGATCCCTTTAAAAACTGAACTTGATCGCCACGTTCAGCCAGACCTTGACTTTGATGTTGTCTTTCGTGGCCGGCGTGTATTTCCAATCGTAAAGGGTATTTTCGAGCGCCGACCTGATATCGTCGGCCACATTGCCCGCTAATATTTTTATTTTTGTGACATCACCGTTTTCATCGACAAGGATCATGGTGGGAATGGTCATGACCCTGCCCTTGTATTTGTTCTTCAGGGAAACGGTGATTACCGGCGCTTTCCCGGATATTTTTTCGGGCTTGGTCGTGGCGTCGCTCAAGGAAACCTGATCCCCCTCCTTGATTTTGGCCGCCTCGACTTTCTTCTTTTCAATCTCCTGCTGCTTCAGGTTCTCCTCTTCCTTTTTTTTCATCTCCAGCTCTTCCTGGGCTTTCTTGGCATCCTCATCTTTTTTCAGCCGGTCGGCTTCTTCCAGTTTCCGCTTTTCATCTTCAGCCTTCATTTTGACCTGTTCTTCTTCCTTCTTTCTCTTCTGCTCTTCCAGGCGCTGTTTTTCGAATTCAATGACTTTTTTTTGGGCTTCATCCGCCGTGGCCTTGGAAAGCTCCAGCTCCCTGATTTTATCGGCCATGGCCTTGATCTGGCTGGCCTGTTCTTCCTGCATCTTGATGCGCTGCTCTTCTTTGACCTTTTCCTCGAGGGAAAGTTCAGTGGTCTTTTTGCCGGAGCTCAGGGCCAGGAAGATCCCGACGGCGGCTCCGAGCACCACCACGCCCATTACCGGCCAAAGCCAAGCCGGCATTTTCTTGCGTTCATCCAGACCTTCCAGGATGCCGCTGACCAGGTCATCTTTGGCCCGCTGGACTTGGGCCGGCTCCTTTTTGGGTTCGGGCACCACATACTCCAATTCCTGTTTTAGAATCTTGTCTTCTTCTTCGACGCTTTCATCGTAAAGCGAATTCATGAAATAAGCCAGGTTGAAGGTGATCGAGGACAATTCCTCGATATGGAAGTAGTTGGCGATGAAATCCTTGAAATCCTTGATGGTCAGGAATCGTTTCAGGGGATCGGGATTCAGGGTTTTCTTGAAAAAAGTGATGACATTGGTCAGAAAACTTTTGTCCGTTGAGGGCATGTATTGCTTGAAAGTCAGGTTGGCGAACTTGGCGTCAAAATCCTCGCCGGCAGAATAGGAAAAATACTTGCCCGTCAAGATCCGGTAGATCATGTATCCCAGGTGGTAGATGTCGGATTGGGAAACGATTTTATCCTTGCGGACGAATTCCGGGGTAAGCCAGGAGCCGTACCGCTTCTCCATTTCAGAATAGAACTGTTCATTCTTTTCCAAGTACGGGAAAATGCCGTAATTCTTCAAGGATATCTTGCCGTCATAATGGATCAGGATGTTATCGGGAGTCAGGAACCCGTGGAAAGACCTTTCGCCGCTGACAATGATCGACGAACCCACTTCGATGATGTCGGCTATGGCAATGCAGATGGACATGGCCAGGTCAAAATTGATGGGCATGCCCTTTTTATCAGCGTCGATCAGGATCTGTTCGAAATTTTTCCCTTTGAAATATTCAAAGACCAGATGGCTCTGCTTTTCGTTGACGATGATTTTTTCCGGAGAATACAAAAAGGGAATGTTTGATTTTTTTATCCCTTCCAGGAGAATTTTAACCCTTTTCCACATGTCGGCATTGCCGGAAATGGAAGGATTCACCTCGCAAAGCAACTTATGGCCAACGGGCTTGCGATTCTGGATCGGGGCCACCCGGTAATTGATGCCCAGGGTGTCGGAAAACAAATCCCGGAAGTACAGATAATCGTTCATCACCTTATATTCTTTCATTTTTACCTCGCTGTTGGATTAAACAAGTGCAATATATAAAAGAAAAATTAAAAATTCAATAGCCCGGGTTCGATTTTATGATTTTTATGGATCGCGGACGGATTTGAAAAGGGGCTGGGTCTGTGATAAAATCTACGATCCGGGCAACCTTAGAAAATGTCCAAGGAGGAACCATGGGGAAAAAACTCTGGCTGGGGAGTTTTCTGCTGCTGGCCCTCTGCGCCTGCAATGGAAAATCGGCCGTGGAAAAGGCGAAAAAAATGGCCGACTCCTATGCCGGGCTGACAAGCAAATACAACCACCTCAACGACCAGTTGAACGGCAAATTGAAGGGCTTCGGCAGCAACCGGGTGACGGATCAATTCATCAATGAATACAACCGCATCATGACTGACAAAAAACATGAGCTGGAAGACCTGCTAAAGGATAACGAAGGCGGCGCCGAAAACGATGACCTGGATCTGTTGCGCAGCAAGATCATGATCGAGGTCGGCCGTTTTGACGACGCCGAAAAGATCATCGACCGCTTAAGCGGGAGCAAGGCACACCGTGCGGCGGAAGCCAAGCTGCAAAAGGTCATCCTTCACCTGATCCGTCGACGGCATGCTCTGGGCGTCGACCTGTTCAGACAAATCGAGACCAGTATAAAAAAAGACACGCAGTTTTACAACATATGCCTGGCCTTGGCATTTTCCAATCCCGATCCCGCGCTGCGGGAAGAATATTCGCTCAAATTGATCAGCGCTCAGCAGCTTCCCGATGAAATCAAGCCCCTGAAAGCCCGGGTATACGCCAATCTGGCCAATCTGGCCAAGGAAAAACGCCAGACCGCAAACGCCAAAAATTTCCTGCAAAAAGCTCTGGCTCTTGAAAACGAACCGGACATCAAATTGAACTGGGAAAGTGAATTGAGACAACTCTCCTTCCTGGATCAGCTTCCCCCGCCCCTGCAAGCGGAAAACTGGTTCAATACCCCGCCGCTGTCCTTGGACGGGCTCAAGGGCAAAGTGGTGGTCATCGATTTCTGGGCGCCCTGGTGCGATCCCTGCCGCCTGGTGATGCCAAGCTTGCTCGAGCAATACAAGAAAAACAAGGACAAGGGTTTGCTGGTCATCGGGTATACCAGGCTGTACGGCAGATACAGCGATGAGTTCGAAAAAAAGGACAAGGTCGGACCCGCTGTGGAATTGGCCCTTATAAAAAAATACCTGGATAGAAACAATATTATTTACCCGGTCGCGGTTTCCAATGAAGGTTCCGGCTTTGACACCTACAGCATAACAGCCATTCCCACCATGATTTTCATTGACCGTCGGGGCAAAGTCGCCTTTATCAAAACCGGATCCGGCACCCTCCAGCAAATCCATGACAAGATCGCATCTCTGCTGGCGGAAAAATAGTGGAAAAGATACGTTGGACTGATTTAAACCAAAAACTGCTTGCCTCCAAGTTTGTCATCCTGGATTTTTCGTCTCCCGGCTGCGCCCCCTGCAAAAAGATCGCCCAGAGCCTGCCCGCCCTGCTGGCTGAATTGCCGTCTGCTGCGATTGCAGCTTATGAAGTGGATATCACCCAGGAAGCGGCAATCGCCGCCAGGTTTTTCGTACTGGGAGTCCCCACTTTAATCTTGTTTAAAGAGGGGGTTGAAATAGGTCGCTTCAATTCCATGCCCAAAACCGATACAATCAAGCGCCTTCTGTCCTAAAAATGAGACACATAGACTCCATGGCGGCCGCTATAAATTGGCATGTGAAATGCTTTTGAGTTTTTGGAGGTCCAAAATGAAACGCATGACAATTTGGTTGGCTGTTTTTGGCTTGGGATCGGGAATTCTCGTTTCCCAGAGTATGAACTTGAAGATAGGATTGTTCGTTCCCCAATTGCAATCGGATCTTTGGGACATCAACGTGGAAAATCTGGCCTTCAGCAAATCCGACATGGTGAATGC
>JADFDP010000051.1 GCA_018262835.1 Candidatus Aminicenantota bacterium | reverse complement strand
GCCACCGCGGCCGGCCTTGTGGATTTCGGAAGCCGCGACCGATTCGGGAAACTTCAGTTCAGGGTCTTCGACCATGACCCGGCGCAGCAGGGTGACAAAGAGGATGCCCACGATGCCGCCGACCATCATGATGACGGTGGATTTGAGGTAACCGCTGAAGCTGCCGAAAAATCCGGGGTCCCAGACGCCGGCGATCAGGAATGCCGGCAAAGTAAAAATGGCGCCAGCGGCCACCGATTCACCGATGGAACCGACGGTACGGGTAAAGTTCTCCTCAATGATGTTATGGTCCTTGAACAGCCGCAAGAGGGCCATGCCCAGGACCGCGGCCGGGTAGGTGGCGGCGATGGTCATGCCGGCCTTCAAACCCAGGTAGGCGTTGGCCGCCCCGAGCAGAACCGCCAGGAAGAGGCCGATCAGCAGGGCGCGGACGGTGAATTCCTTCAGGTTCTTGTCCGCAGAAACATACGGTTTGAACTCATTGCTCATGGATGTCTCCTCTTGAAATATTTGAAAAGTGATTGATTAAACGATTTGTTATAGGCGATCTCGGTTCCCAAAGCAATACTTCAGCAACGGTTTGGTTTGTCATCTTTAGGGTCCATGATACATTTTAAAAAAATCAATGTCAATAAATTTGAAAGGGGAATCCCCCCTCCCGGCTGAAAGGCCGCGGGGTCAGCCATGTCCGCCGCTCATGCTATTTGTTATTCGCGTGGAGCCAGGCGGCACCTTATATTCAAAACTCGCTCCAGGAAGTCAGTATGTCTTTTTCATTAAAGCTGGCATGCCCCCCTGAAACATCGGGATAGAACCACGTGTCTCCATAATAAGCATTTGTTTTGATTTGCGGAGGTTCACCGAGAATTTTTTCAACTTCACCTTTGTTCATTCCTTTCCTGAGCAATCTCCAGTTGGCTTTGTTTTTCCACTTATCCGGGGAACTGGCAATTGTTTTTGCCTGACTCTTCTGCAATTCAAGAATAATTCCTTCAAGCTTTACAATTCTTTGTTCAAGCCGAGTGATCATTTGTTCAAGCTCTTTTACTTTTTTACTTAGTTCTTGGGGGATTATGGACATGGGGAACGCTGTAAGCAAAAGAATTGAAATACTGAGCCAGGAAAAGAATCGGTTTCTTTTTTCATTCATCATCCACCCCTAACGTTCAATTCCATTCATATGGATTTTCAAATTGGTTTGTTGAAAATATTATTATACCGGCGGGAAAACAAAAAAGTCAAATGCATTTTCATCCGGAGCCGCGGAGCAAAATGACCTGCAGGTCCATGACGTTGGTGCCGGTCGGGCCGGTTTTCAGGTGGCTTTTCCCACCGCCGCGGAGATCCAGTTCATTAAAGAAAGTATATGAATCATTATTTTCAAGATAGGCTGCGGCATCGAGGCCAAGCCTGGCAGCCGCCGTTACGGTCATTCCGTCTACCACGGCTCCGGCCGCGTCGGTCGGGCCGTCAACGCCGTCGCTGCCGGCGCTCAACATTTCAATGTCCTCGCTTCCGGCGATTTCCAGGGCGAAGGCCAGGGCCAGTTCCTGGTTGCGCCCTCCCCTGCCGGAGCCTTTTACGATCACAGTGGTCTCGCCGCCATAGAGTAGGCAACATTTTTCACCCGGCTGCAGTCCTGCCTGGATCTGTAAAGCTTTGGCAGCAAGGATACGGGCAGCTTCGCGTGCTTCACCCTGCAAGGCGGCCGTTACGATTTCGCAGGCGAATCCCATTCGCCGCACTTTTTTGCGGGCCGCCTCCAGGGCTTGGCCGATGCCGCCCACGATCAGATAAGCGGAACGGGCCAGGCGGGGATCGTCCGGCTTTACCGTTTCTTTTTCTTGGCCGGCCAGGCCCCGTTCAAGAAACCTCTTCACCCGAGCGGAAATTTTATCCTGCAAACGATATTTTATAATTACGTCCCAGGCGTCGGCGAAAGTCGATCTGTCGGCAACCGTGGGCCCCGAACCGATCACATCGGGACGGTCTCCGATCACATCGGATATGGCCAGGGTCAGCAGCGCGGCCGGGAAAGCGGCGGCGGCGAGCCGGCCGCCTTTGACTGCGGAAAGATGCTTGCGCACGGCGTTGAGTTCATCGACGGCAGCGCCGGAGTCCAACAGCTGGGAGGTCACCGTCTTTTTGTCGGCAAGGGTCACACCCGCGGCCGGAGCCGCGAGCAATGCCGAGGCCCCCCCCGATACAAGGAACAGGATCAGGGTTTTTTCATCCGCTCCGTTGAGCAACTCCAAAATTTTCAGGCTGGCGGACTGGCCGGTTTCGTCGGGAAGCGGGTGCGCCGCCAGCGCCGGGTCTATGCGCTGGAGAGCGGCGCTGGCCCCTTTGGGCATGATGAGCATGCCGGCTGAGATCCGGTCGCCCAAAACGGCTTCGACCGCCCGCCCCATCCCCCCGGCCGCCTTGCCGGCTCCAGCCACCAAAACACGGTTGAAATCATCCAGGGGGTAAATGCGTTCTCCGGCCAGCAGCCGTTTGCGTTCAAGCGCCAAGCCGGCGCTGACGGTTTGCCAGGGATCGACGGCAGCGATGGCGGCATGGAATATCTGCAGGATTTCATTCATCTGCGTCCGCCTGTTTTTCCCCGGCGGGAAGACCGCGCCCCTAAAGACAATAAACGGCCGTTAGCCGGGCCGGCTCTGTTCGTCCAGGTCGGTCTGGATCTTGCGTTCCAGTATCTTGTCGAAAGTGAAGTCCTGGATGCCCAGGTAGAAGAAGGCCGACTCGATGAAGGCGGTCTCGGGCACCAGGCCGATCATCTCCACCCGGCGCACGGTCACGCCGAAGCGCCGGGCCTCGCTGCGAAGCATCTCCAGCACGCGGTACATGGGCATAGCCCGGTAGTTGGCGATGGTCACCGTGATCTGGGCCGACTTGTGCTCGCTGTCCAGGCCGGCGTAGGCGTTGACGTGGGCCAGGCCGCCATGGGCGTGCTGGATCAGGCGGCAGATATCCTCGGCGATCGCCTCCTCGGGGGTATCCAGGACGGCCTTGAAGCTGATCATGGGGTAGCGGGCGCCGATAATGGTCGCCCCGGAAGCGGGATGGAAAACCGCGGGCCCGAAATCGGGCTTCCAGCGCGGGTCCTTCAATTTCTGCTCCAGGCCCTCATACTCGCCCTCGCGGATGTTCTCAACGTAGCGGCGCATGGGAAAGCGGGCGGATTCACCGTAGAGATAGACCGGGATATTGAATTCCTCAGCCACTTTCTGGGCGAAATCGACCGACATGGCCACGGTTTCCTCCAGGGAGGCATCCTTGAGCGGCACGAAAGGAAAAACATCAACAGCCCCGAGGCGCGGATACTCGCCCCGGTGCCGGCGCATATCGACATGGGCCAGGGTCTCGCGATACAGGGTGAGGCCGCCGGCAAAGATCGCTTCCCGCGGTCCAGTGAAGGAAAAGACGGTGCGGTTGCGCACGCTGTCGCGGGATGTGTCCAGGACCAGCAAATTCTTGACGGCCTGCAGCTTTTCCACCAGGCCGGAAATGAATGGCTGGTCGTTGCCTTCCGAGATATTGGGAACAACCGAAATGATTTTGCTCATTGCCTGCTCCTTTAAGGGATTTACAAACTGGCCATATCCGAACGGGCGATCTCGATCAGCGCATTTCCTTCGGCCACATTTTCGCCTTTTTTAACGAAAACCTTCTTGACCGTACCGTCAGTGGTGGCCTGGATCTGGTTCTCCATTTTCATGGCTTCCATGACCAAGATGATCTGTCCAGCCTTGACCTTCTCCCCTTCCCTGATCTTGACGTCGATGATCAGCCCGGGCAAGGGAGCCTTGACGATGCTGGAAGCGTCTCCACTGGCGGCAGCGGGAGCCGGCGGGGCCGCCGGGGCCGGGGCGACGCCGATGGCCGGCTGCATGGCAAGGGCTGCCGCCCTGGGTTCACTCGCCATGGCCGCCGCGGGCATCAGCTTGCTCAAGGCCAGCTGTTGCAGATCGACGCGGAACTCCTTGCCGTTGACCTGGATCAAGGCGTATTCGGCGTTGATCTCGCTGACTTCGGCCCGGTATTCCTTCTGGTTGATGGTCAGGATATATTCGTTCATGTTAACGCACTCCTTGGAAAGGACGGATCAACAGCCGCCCCCAATCGCTCCAACCCTGCGGCTGGTTCTCCCCTTTGAAAGTGAAACTCCGGCCCTGGAGGGCCATGAACATTTTCACTTCGATGGCCACAACGGCCGCGATGGCCGCCACGGTTTCGGGCTCCATGGTTTCGACCGCCTGCGGTGGAGCCGGCGCAGCGGAGGCGGGCGCTGCCTGGTCCGGGACTTCGCCGTTCTGCTTGCGGCCGGGGAACCAGCGGTTCAGATTCTTTTTTATTTTCAAGTTGCACTCCCTGTTTACAATGGGATATTGCTGTGTTTCTTGGGCGGATTGGAGTCGCGCTTGGCGGCTAGCATCTCCAGGGCCTTGATCAGGCGCAAACGCGTGCCGGCCGGCTCGATGACATCGTCGATATAGCCTTTGCGGGCCGCGCTGTAGGGATTGGCGAACAGGTCACGGTAGACGTCCTTCAATTCCTCTTTTTTCTTGCCCGCGTCCTCCGCCTTCTTCAATTCTTCGCTGTAGATGATCTCCACCGCCCCGTCCGGCCCCATGACCGCGATCTCGGCGCTGGGCCAGGCCAGGTTGACGTCGCCGCGGATGTGCTTGGAGCTCATGACGCAATAGGCGCCGCCATAGGCCTTGCGCACGATGATCGTCACCTTGGGCACCGTGCTTTCCGCGAAAGCGAACAGCAGCTTGGCGCCGTTGCGGATGATGCCGTTGTATTCCTGGTTGGTCCCGGGCATGAATCCGGGCACGTCCTCGAATATGACCAGCGGGATGTTGAAGGCGTCGCAGAAGCGGACGAAGCGGGCCGCCTTGATCGAGGCGGCGTTGTCCAGCACGCCGGCCATGACCTTGGGCTGGTTGGCCACGATGCCCACCGACCTGCCGTTGAGGCGGGCGAAGCCGGTGATGATGTTGGCGGCGAACAAGGGCTGCGTTTCGAAGAAATCGCGATGGTCCACCACCAGGGCGATGATCTCCTTCATGTCATAGGGCTTGTTGGGATTGTCGGGGACGACCTCGTTCAACTTCGCTTCCATGCGGTTGAGCGGGTCACTGCAGGGCAGGGCCGGCGGCTGGGTCGTGTTGTTCTGTGGCAAAAAGGAAAAGAGCCGGCGCAGGCCGTCGAAACAGGCGTCCTCGCTGGCGTAGACCAGGTGAGCCACGCCGCTCTTGCTGGCGTGCACGCCCGTGCCGCCGAGCTGCTCCGTGGTCACATCCTCCTGGGTCACCTGCTTGACCACCTTGGGCCCGGTAAGGAACATGTAGGAGGTCTTTTCCACCATCAGGATAAAATCGGTGATGGCCGGCGAATAGACGGCGCCGCCGGCGCAGGGGCCGAGGACCAGGGAGATCTGCGGCACCACTCCGGAGTAAAGCACGTTGCGCAGGAAAATGTCGGCGTAGCCGGCCAGCGAGTCCACCCCTTCCTGGATGCGCGCACCGCCCGAGTCGTTGATGCCGATCAGCGGGGCCCCGACCTTGGCCGCCATCTCCATGACCTTGACGATCTTCTCGGCGTAGGCCTTGGAGAGGGAGCCGCCGAAGATGGTGAAGTCCTGGGAAAAGATGAAAACCAAACGGCCCTGGATGGTTCCGTAGCCGGTGATCACGCCGTCGGTCAGGGGCTGGTTCTTCTGCATGTCGAAATCCGTACAGCGGTGGGTGACGAACATGTCGAACTCTTCGAAGCTGCCCGCGTCGAGTATCTTTTCCACCCGTTCGCGAGCCGTGTACTTTCCTTTCTCGTGCTGGCTGGCGATCCGTTTCTCGCCTCCGGCCAGGCGGGCCTTCTCCTTGCGCGTCACCAGATCAAGCAATTTCTTTTCGAGCGCCATCATGCCTCCGTTTTAAGTTTTCTTTTTAACATAAAACCTGCCCGCGGTCAAATGCCCGGCATGGGTAAAATAATGGATAGAACTGTAGAATCCGCCTCGAGGAGCGGATGATAGAGGTTTTTTTATTTTGGCGATTTTCTTTTTTATTTCACCCCGGACATGGCCTCGGCGAGGTTTTTCTGGGCGGCCTGGACGGCCGGATCCTGCATGTACTGGGCGGCCTTCATCGAGGCGTTGATGATGCGGCCCATGACCGCCTGCATCTTGTCCATCTCCGGCTTCAGTTCAGCGGGCGGCTCGGCCTGGTTCTTCATTTCGGGAAACTGTTCCTGGAGCTTCTTCATGGCCGGGACCAGGTCCTTCGAGCCGGCGGCGTAGGCGTTCAGCGCCGCGGCCACGTCCTGGGCGCTTCCCGCCTTTTCCATGGCATCGGCGTAGTCATTCATGATGTCGATCTGCTGGGAGATCAGGCTTTTCACCGAAGCATATTTCCCGCCGCCGCCGCAGGCGACCGCGCCGGCGATCATCAGCGCCACCGCCAACCAAACCATCATCCTGCATGCTTTCATTTTTCACACTCCTGTTCGCTTTGTTTGAAAAACTCCATGGGAAACGAAAAGGATCGGAAAATTCGCTGTCCCACCCGGACATTGTATAAAAAAAGGAAAACAAATTCAACCATTCCATGTTCCCCGGGGCACGTTGACAAGCCCGTCGGAAAATTGTAGCATTGGGCCTTGGCGCGAGGGACAAATGGAAGGATTGTTCATCGGTTTCACGGCGATCACCTGGAAGCAGCTGCTGATGATGGCCGTCGGCGGCCTGCTGATCTACCTGGCCATTAAAAAAGAATATGAACCGGCGCTGCTGCTCCCCATCGGCTTCGGCACCATCCTGGTCAACATCCCCTATTCCTCGGTCCTCGACCAGGTCGAGGGCGGGCAAAAGATCACCGGGGCGCTCTCCCTGTTTTTCCGTGCCGGCATCCTGACTGAGATCTTCCCGCTGCTGATCTTCATCGCCATCGGCGCCATGATCGATTTCAGCCCCCTGTTCCGCAAGCCGCTGCTGCTGCTTTTCGGCGCCGCGGCACAGTTCGGCATCTTCTTCACCATGATGGCCGCCGCCCTGTTCGGCTTCGGCCTGAAGGAAGCCGCGGCCATCGGCATCATCGGCTCGGCCGATGGCCCCACCTCCATCTACGTGGCCAGCCGTTTCGCCCGCAACCTGCTGGGACCCATTTCGGTGGCGGCCTATTCCTACATGGCGCTGGTACCCATCATCCAGCCGCCGGTGATCAAGCTGCTGACCAGCCGGCGTGAACGGCTGATCCGCATGGACGGCAGCCAGAGGAAAATATCGCGGACCACCCTGGTGCTGTTCCCCATCCTGGTCACGGTGCTGACCGGGATGTTCGCCCCCACCGCCGTGGCCCTGATCGGCTTCCTGATGTTCGGCAACCTGGTGCGCGAGTGCGGCGTCCTGAAAAAACTCTCGCTCGCCGCCCAGAACGAGCTGGCCAGCCTGGTCACGCTGCTGCTGGGCATCACCATCGCCTCGACCATGACCGCCGACCGCTTCCTGCAGGTTTCCACCCTGTTCATCATTGGCCTGGGCCTCTGCGCCTTCATCTTCGACACCGCCGGCGGCGTGATCTTCGCCAAGGCGATGAACCTGTTCCTGAAAAAGAAGGTCAATCCCATGATCGGGGCGGCGGGCATCTCGGCCTTCCCCATGTCGGCGCGGGTGATCCACACCATGGGCCTGAAGGAGGATCCGTCCAACTACCTCTTGATGTATGCGGTCAGCGCCAACGTCTCGGGACAGATCGGTTCGGTACTGGCCGGCGGACTGATCCTGGCCCTGGTCAAGTAGAGGAGGATGAGATGTCGGAAACCGTGATGCGGATATTCAAACAGGCATTGGCCGTGACCGGCAAGGGCATGCTGGCGCTTTTCGCGTTCATGCTCCTGTTTTTCATCCTGCTGGTGCTGGTCGACCGGATATTCCCGGGCAAGGAATCAGAACAGTGATGAGTGAACGAACTCAACGATCATTCGTGATAAGTGATAAGAGAGAAATAAAAACAATGATTGGATCGTTTTATCGCTGTTTCTCATCACTCATCACGTATCACTTATCACTATAGATCTCTCTATTCTTTGCTTTCTTTCGGAGTGAACTCCACTTTTTTTCGGATGTCCATCATAAGGGAATCGCTCCAGCTCTTCTGGGCCAGGATGAGGCGCAGCCCTTCCAGCGTTTTGACCGGCACACCGTCCACGGCCAGGACGATATCGCCTTTTTTCAGACCCTGCTTTTCGGCCGGCGTGTCCTTGCCGACCCGGTCCACTTCATAAAGCCCGTCGCCGTTCATCTTGCCGCTGAAGCCGGCCTCGGCGAAATAAGGTTTCTCCTCGGCGGCCACGGCGAAGACGACGTCGGCCAGTCCGCGCGAGAAAAGGGCGGCGGGCTGCAACTGCCCGGCCAGGGCCTTGACCATGGGATTTTTTTCATCGCCGGCATCCTTCTTCTTTTGCGGAACCGTCACCGGCACCAGGGTCAGAATATTCGCTTTCCTGTCGCGCAGGCGGTAGCGCCAGGGAATGCCCAGGCCGTAGGCCACGTGGGCGCTGCCGGCGATGATGATCCCCTTGAAGCCGCGGCATTCAGGACGCGCCAGGGTCAGGCGCAGGGATTCGGCCATGACCGTGTCCCAGCACTTTTGGGCGGCGTAAACGTTCCTGAACCAGAGCGGCACCTGCACGGCGAATTCGCCCAGCGTGCGGCGGACGAAGTATTCGTGCTCGGGATGCGAGCGTTCGCCGCCGGGGAACATGGCCCGTTCGGCGGCGGAGAGTCCGGCGAAACCTCCCTTGGCCACCTTGCTGACCAGCTCGCGGGGAATGTTCAGGCCCACGGCCTTCAATCCCAGCTTTTTCACCGTCTCCAGGACCAGGCGCGTGTAGGCGAAATTCAGGGCGCCGCGCTGGTACCAGCCGGTTTTCTGCAGCAGCTCCGCTTCGCTGATCTTCCCGCTCAGGTAGAGATCCAGGGCCGGGTCATCATCGCGGTTGAAGAACTCGAATCCGACAACCAGGCGTGGGTGCTCTTTGGCCAGCGTTTCGATGAATTCCTTTTGCCAGGCGTGGCAGGCGTAGTTATCGTGAAGCTCGCCGATGATGAACACATCCCGGTCAAGATTCCGCCGGACCAGGCCGGGCAGGCCGATCTCCCCCCCTTCCGTCGTGGCCATGATCCGGCCGGCCGGCAGCACGGCCAGTTGTAAGCGATGCGCTGACGCGCCGATGGGCAGCGCGTCCAAAGTTTTGTCCTCCGCCGTCCAGGCCGCCAAGGACAGAAAAATGACCATCAATGTAAAAATCACCCATAGTCTGTTTTTCATCAGCCCTCCCACGAAGGCAGGCTTTCGCGCCATCTGCCCAGTTGAAATGCCAAATCACAAATTCCAAATCCCAAATAAATTCCAAGTTCCAAATTCCAATGTCCCAAACAAAAGCGCTGCAAGTATATTTTCTTCGTTTTGGTCATTGGGTCATTGGTGCTTGGAAATTGTTTGTTATTTGATGCTTGGAATTTGGTGCTTTCATTTTCTTGCCATACACCGTTCACCTTCCACCGTACACCAAGTCCAGCCTTGGATTTCTAATTAATCTGCCAGCGCCTTGTCCATCTCCGCCTTGATCTTGGCCGCAGTTTCCAGCACGCTCGCGCACATCTTGCGCGCCTGGGCGCGGGTTTCGCTGCGGAAAGACCCGGGGGCCATTTCCTGGGTGTTGATCAGGACGTTGTACAACGCTCCTTCGGCGCACACGGCGGCGGTCAGGCCGGCAACGCCGGCGTCGGAAAGCGAATTGCGGTTGCCTTTCATGGCCGCGACCAGGGCCAGTTCGGCCGCGGTCCGCGATTTTTCCAGGACCGCAAAAGGGACCAGTGTCGCACCCTTGGTGGCTTCGACTATGGCATCCTGGCGGAAATTCTTTTCCTCGTCGGTCTTCTTGGGCAGGGAAAAAGCGGCCATGAGGCAATTGAAAGCCTCGGTATCCTTGTCGATGGCCTCGATGAAGAAATCCTTCAGCGGCTGCGCTTTTTCAGCCACGATCTCCATTTCATCGCGCACTTCTTCATAGCCTTTCTTGCCAAAAGTCAGGTTGCCGACCATGGCGCTCAATCCTGCCGACAGGGCGCCGTTCAAGGCGGCGATGCTGCCGCCGCCTGGCGCAGGCGAATCGGAGGCCAGCTCGGCGCAGAAATCGACCAGGTCCATGGAGGCCAAGGGGCCCTTTTTGCGGAAGCGGTATTCGATGATCTTGTGCTCTGGTTTGAAGGGGGAGATCTCGGCCAGGCCCAGGCTCTGCACGGCGGTGCGGACAATTTCTTTCTCGGCGACGCCGAAGCAACCGCCCTGCTTGCGCAGATAATGCCGCCCGACCTGCAGCACCGCCTCCAGGGGGATCAAGCCGACCAGCTCGCTGCCGGTCACGCGCACGCCGAATTCGGCGGCCAGCCGTTCCGCTTCTTCAAACACGCGGTGCAATGGAGTGATGTTGTAGTTGAGCAGGTTGACCGAGATCTGGGCCATCTGGTATTCGGGGATATACCAACCCACGGCTCGCACCGCTTTCAGGGTGCCGGGAATCGTTTCTTTGGCTCCATTATCCGGATTTTTCACGATGCGGCCCTTTTCGCGCAGGCGGTTGGCGATCTCCTTGGCCAGCTTGACGTTGCGGGTGTTGAGGTTGACGTTATAAGCGATCAGGAACTCGCGGGCGCCGATGACCGTGGCCCCGGCGGTTTTATTGAACACCGCCCTGCCGAAATCGGGCTTGTATTCTTTTTTCTTCAGTTTTTCAGGCAAGCCTTCGTATTCCCCTTCGCGGATATAAGCCAGGCTCTGCCGTTCCGGGCAGCTGGCCGCTTCTTCGTACAAGTAAACCGGGATGGCCAGCTCCTCGCCCACGCGCCGGCCGAGCCTTTTGGCGATCTCAACGCATTCGGCCATGGTCACGCCGGACACGGGCACAAAAGGACAGACATCGGTTGCGCCCATGCGCGGGTGGGCACCGCTGTGTCTGGACATGTCGATCAGCTCGGATGCCTTTTTAATGGCCTGGAAAGCCGCTTCCTCGACTGCCGACGGGGTGCCGGCGAACGTGACCACTGTGCGGTTGGTGTCGCGGCCCGGATCGACGTCCAGCAGTTCCACCCCGGCCACTTTTCTGATCTCCCCGGTGATCTGCTCGATGACGCCTGAGTCGCGGCCTTCGGAAAAATTGGGAACGCATTCAACTATTTGCTTCATTCTTCTTTCTCCTTGTTTTTCTGTTCTTGGTGCGCCATTGTTCGATTTCCTTGTGATTCCCGGAAAGCAGGACTTCCGGCACCTTCAGCCCGCGGTAGGACCGCGGCTGAGTGTATTGGGGGAAAGTGAACTGATCCTGCTGGTAAAAGGAATCTCCCGCCACCGATTCCGGGTTGCCGACCACGCCGGGGATCATGCGGCTGACGGCTTCCAGCAGGGCCTCGGCGGCGATTTCGCCACCCATGAGCACGTATTCGCCCAGCGAGATCTCCTCGTCGACCAGCTGGTCGATGGCCCGCTGGTCGACACCCTCGTAGCGTCCGCAGATCAGGATCAAATGTTTCGCGGCGGCCAGCTCCTTGATTTTTTCCTGTTTGAGGATGCGGCCGTAGGCGGAAAACAGGATCACCCGGCCGCCCGCAGGGTGCAGGCCCTTGATGTGCTCGACGGCGCGGAAAAGGGGATCGGGCATCAGCACCATGCCTGGGCCGCCGCTGAAAGGGCGGTCATCCACCTTGCGGTGCTTGTTGCGGCTGAACTCACGCAGGTCATGGACATCCACTTCCACCAGGCCGTTCTGGATGGCCTTGTCGAGCAGCCCGTAATTCAGGAAACTCCGGACCAGTTCGGGGAAGATGGTGATGATCGAAAATTTCACTTGTTCAGGTCCCGCAGTCCCGCTGGCGGATCGATGACTATGGATTTGGCCCGGCGGTCGATCTTGGCGACCAGGCTTTCGTGCCAGGGTACGTAGATGATCTCGCCCGTGGTCTCGTCTTCGATCTCCAGCAGCTGGTTCAGGGAAAATTGCGGTTGGGCTTTGACCATTCCCCAGCAGTTCCCCTGCAGGTCGAAAACCCGGAAGCCGAGCATGCTCTTGGCACGCTCGCTTTTGGCTTCGGGAACGTCGGCGTAAAGGGAACTGCCGACGAGCCGGAACGCTTCGCTTATGCTGTGGGCGCCGCTGAAGGAGATAATGGCTTCGCTGCCCGCTGGGGAAATCCGTTCGATGGTTTGGTGTAAGGTACGCCTAATGGTTCTCAACTCAACCGTTATTCCCTCTCCCGGTGTGACGATGCCGGGGGAAAGGCTGACGACCACTTCCCCCTTATTCCCTCTCGTTCTTAAAATCTTGCCGATCAATACCAATTAAAATCAATGGGGTTGCTGCTGCTGATCGAAATTCTCGATTATTTCCAAATTATACCGTCTTCTCTGCTTCATTCCGGCAGCGGCCAAAATAGTGCGGATGGCCCTGGCCGTTCTGCCTTGCTTGCCGATCACTTTGCCCAGGTCGGATTGGTGTACGCGGAGTTCCAGAATGGTGGTCTGTTCGCCGTCGATTTGAGTTACGGAGACTTGATCCGGATTGTCAACCAACGACTTGCACACAGTTTCAACTAGTTGTTTCACGTTGTCCTCCTTACTTCCCTGTATTTAGTTTCTTTACAAGCGATTTTACGGTTTCAGACGGTTGCGCTCCTTTCTGCATCCATTGGTTGTATTTTTCCATATCGATCTTGATCTGGGCCGGGTCGGTCAGGGGATTGTATTGGCCGAGCAATTCGATGTACCGCGATTCCCTGGGTTTTTCCCGGTCCACGGCCACGATGCGGTAATAAGGCTTCTTTTTTCCTCCGAATCTTGTCAGGCGAATAACGACCATGAAATTTGCTCCTATGTCAGACTTGCGAAATACAAATCTACCTCATTTTGGAAAAATTGTCAAATTTTTTCAACATCTTTCTGAAAAACGGCTTTTTGAAGCTTTTTTTCATTTCAAAGTAGCTTTTCAGCACCTGGTTGACCTCGGAAACCGGACGGCCCGCCCCCCGGGAAATGCGCAGGCGCCGGCGCCCGTCAACGATCTTGGGGTTATCGCGCTCTTTGCGGGTCATGGATTCGATCACGGCCATCAGATGGCGGATGCGCTTCTCATCGATATGGGCAGCGGACAGCGAGCCCTTGAATCCCAGGTTGGGCAGCATGTCCATGACTTCATTCATGGGCCCCAGTTTTTCCACCTGCCGCAACTGGGCCAAAAAATCCTCCAGGCTGAATTCATTCTCCAGCAGCCGTTGGGAAAGGATCTCGGCCTGCTTGTGGTCGAAATCCTTTTCCGCCTTCTCGATCAGGGTCAGCATGTCGCCCATGCCCAGTATCTTTGCCGCCAGTCGCTCAGGATAGAATTTTTGCAGGTCACCGGGCTTTTCGCCGACGCCGATGAACTTGATCGGTTTGCCGGTGATGCTGACGATGGAAAGGGCCGCCCCGCCGCGCGCATCGGCGTCAAGCTTGGTCAGGATGATCGAATCCACCCCGATCTTTTCGGCGAAGCTCTGGGCGGATTGGACCGCGTCCTGACCGGTCAGGGCGTCGGCCACGAAAACGGTCTCGGCCGGCTGCAGCGCCTCCTTGACCAGGCGCAGTTCTTCCATCAATTCTTCATCCACGTGCAGGCGGCCGGCCGTGTCAGCGATAACATAGTCGTAGCCCGTGCTCAGGGCGGTTTTTCTCAGTTCGCGCACCAAAACAGGCAGCTCGCGGCTGTCGTTTTTAAAATAATTGATGCCGCTTTCGCGGGCGATGATCTCCAGCTGCTCGCCGGCGGCCAGGCGTTTGAGGTCGAGCGAACAAAGGAGAGAGCTCTTTTCCAGCCCTTTCAAGTGCAGGGCCAGCTTGCCGGCCGTGGTGGTTTTTCCCGAACCCTGCAGGCCGGCCAGCATGATGATGGTGGGTTTGAGCGGGCTGCGATTCAGCTCATGGTTCTGCGAACCCAGCATGGCCGTCAGCTCTCCCTGGACGATCTTGACCACCTGCTGAGTGGGGTTGAGGCTGTCGTGCACTTCGCGGCCCATGGCCTGGACACGGATATTCTCAATGAACTTCTTGACCACCTTGAAGTTGACGTCGGCTTCCAGCAGCGACAGCCGGATGTCCTTCAAGGCCTGCTGCATGTTCTCCTCGGTGACTTTCACCTCGCCGCGCAGGTAGCGCAGGACTTTGTTCAGGCGTTCGCTTAAATTTTCCAGCATGCGGGTCTCACTCGCTGAAGGCAGCGGCTGGAGGCCTCTGGCCCAGGCGATAGACCGGATAAGGCCCGGGCCGGTTGCTCCACTGCTGGACAATGACGCGGTTGAAAAAGCCCCAGGCGGCCAGGCTGTCGGGAGATTGGGGTTCGAGCAGCTCCGGGACCAATCGGGCCAGAGGCTGGTCCAAGCCAACAAAAAAGGAACCGGCCGGGATGTCGATCTCCCCTTTTTCGTAGGATCCCTTGATCGTGTTCAGCACGTGACCCTGGAAGATATTCTTGTCAAGCTCCACGCTGCTGATCTTGAAGTTTTCGGCTTCGGCCTTGAAACCCTCCAGCATCCGCTCCACGCGTATGCCGTGCCGCTTCAGGTTGGCCAGGGCTTCGGACTGATGCGGCAGCAGGACATAACCCGCTGGCAGATCTAGGCGGCGGCCGGGCACGGCCAGCGACAGGTAAGGCAGTTCATAGTCCTTCAGCTTGTCGGTCTTCTTCATGATGAACTCGCCCATCCAGGGCGGGAACTTTTCCCGGTCCTCGGGCTTGATCGTCTCCTTGACCAGCTCATAGCCTTTCACCGTCACGTCAAACAGCTTCTCCAGCTTGAATTCCAGGACGAACCCCCCGCGGCCGAATTGGACGGCGGTTTCCCGGTCAGCCCGGCGCGTCATTTCGGCCATGACGCCGATATTCTTGGCCGTATAGGCCAGGATGGAGGCGACAAACGCCCGCGAGGACAGCACGCGGGTCTGAAAATCCGCATACGAGTAATTTTCGTTGAGGATGCTGAAGCGGTTGCGCAGGCCCACGTAATTCTGCCCGTAGCGGGCCTCCATGGCGTCGCTGATCCAGCCTTTTTCCGGGAACTCGCGGTCGGCGAAATTGCCGTAGGGAACGCTGTCGAAGCCGTAGACTGTTTTCAGCGTGCGGGCCGCAAAGGGAAACAGCTTCTGCCACATGTAGTCGCGCAGGTTTTTATCGCTGTTGGGACTGATCTGGGTGGAATAGGTCACCGGCTCGCGGTGAAAGGAGCCATTGGTGGTATGCATGTCCACGACCAGCACCGGGTCCCAGGAATTGAAGACATCCACCAGGGCGCGCACCTCGGGCGATTCCAGCTTCAGGTAGTCGCGGTTCAGGTCCAGGTTCTGGCCGTTGTAGCGCACGCCGGCCAGTTCGGGGCCCAGGTCGCGGCGGTTGTGCCCCAGCTTGTCGTTGCCGTCGGCGTTGAAAATGGGAATGAACAGCAGCACCTGGCTTTCAAGCAGGCCGGGGAACCTGCCCAGGGCGATGTCGCGAATGAGCATCAGAGACGCCTCTTTTCCCTCAACCTCCCCGGCATGGATGTTGGCCATGACCAGCACGGACGGTTTGCCGACCAGGCGCAGATCGCCCGGACGGCTGACCTTTTCGGCGCTCAGCACCACCAGCGGGATCACCCTCCCTTCGCTGGAAACGGCCAAGGAAAGGATTTTGACCCTATCCGTTTTTTTCTGCACCTGATATAAAAAATCCATGACCTCATCATATAAAGAAGTCCGTAAATAATTCGAACTTTCGGCCACAGTCAGGATGTCTTCGGCGGGAAGGAGACAGGCAAACAGCATGATTACCATCGATAGTATTCGCTTCATAAAGCCTCCGGAAAGCATTATAACCGAATCGGAGCCCTATGAACAATGGCCGTGATTCAAGAGAGGCTGCCACGCTTTAATTGACTTGCATCACCAGACTATTTATAATTTTCACATGCTCAACGCCAGCCAGCAAATTTCAGACGCAACCCAAGCCAAGCGTTAGATGACCCAATCGATGAATAGGACAAATTGGCCTGGAAGCAATCGCGTTTTTCAAAAAATATGGGAATTTTGGAAAGGACCGACCCGGCAATGGTTCTTGCTGCTTGCGGCTGCCCTGGTATCCGTTTGTGCATATCCTGTACTGTTCGTTTATTTTCACAATATCCAGGAATCGGTCATTTCACAAGCCATTAAACCGATATTGATTTTCGTGGTCGTTGGATTTTTTGCCTGGATGGCTTTCTGGTTCCTTTCCGGAAGGATGGCGAAGGGCGCGCTGGCCGCATTGCTCTTCATGCTGGTTTTTATGAATTACGCGCCGATTGAGGCCTGCATCAGGAGGCTTATTCCGGACTGGCGCTGGTGGCGGATTGCCCCAACCTTCCTTTTCCTGTTTGTCAATCTATCATTGCTCCAGAGGATTTTTATCAGACGACCCGAGGCGGATGCCAATGCAATCAGGATCACACTGGGCATTGGCGCAGTGTTTCTGGTTTTAACGGTCTTCAACGCCGGAGTCGGGATATATCCTTTGATCCAACCTGCTCGGACAGGCAAGCCATCGCTGGCGACCAGCCATTTGTCAGAACAAGATTCATTGGCCATGAAAGCGAATGGCAAGAGGCCAAATTTTTACTTCTTCATCTTTGATGAATATGCCCGGCAGGATGTATTGAAAAAATATGCCCAATACGACAACACGCCATTTCTCAGAAGCCTCCAATCCAAAAAGTTCAACGTGAGCTTTTCGAGCCATTCAACAGCAAGCACCACGAGAGCTTCCATCGGAAACTCGTTGTATTATTCCATTCAATTCCGACTCGAATCCGAGACGATGGCCGGAATAAAGTTCCCTCCGCTGTTGCGTGTTTTCAAAAAGGCGGGATACTTGACTTACATACTGTCTCCGATATATCGATTCGATGGCAGCCTTACGGACTTCATGATGCAATCCGCTGCGGTTCTGTCCTCTCTCAGCATAGAAAAGACGGTACTGGAGAAGAGTTTTATCGCTTATTTGCAAGCGGTTGGGAACGAAGCGATCCGTACCGATCGGTTGAGCCTTCTTGAACAGGCGGTTGCCATCATGGGAAAACCCCAGAAGGATCCAAAATTCCTGTTTTTCCACATATTGATTCCCCATGAGCCGTTCGTTTTCGATGAAAATGGCGGTGCGGTCGCATATGAAAACATGAACAACTGGATCAACGCAAAATATTATACCGGCCAACTGCGGTTCCTATCGGCAAAAATTGGGGAACTGGCCAGCATGATCCTAAGAAGCGATCCGGATGCGGTGGTGTTGATGCAATCCGATCATGGCGCCAGGGCCTTCGGCGGCATGAATGAAGAGGAGCGGCGGGCCAGCTTCAATTGTTTGTATCTGCGTGGGCAAGACATGAATATAGAAGGGCTTTCGACAATCAATACCCTGCGGTTGGCAATGAATCATGCTCTGGGGCTAAAGCTGAAAATGCTGGAGGATTGAGCCATTATGGATTTTCCGAAAAAAAGCGTGAAAACGGCAACCGGGCTGTCTTTTGCCATTTTCTTCATCATCTATGCAATTTATATGGTTCAGGCGGACAAAATATATTTCCTGCTCAGTGGCAAGTCCCATATTGAAAAGATTCCCGATGATCCTTCGTTGTCCCTTATGGACGCTTTGCCGATGCGTTCAGTTGTGGATCACCCTCCGACCAACAACCCGTTCGAAGAAGGCAAGGGTTTCCGGGGACAATTCGCTGGAGTGGAGGATAAGAAAGGCGATGCCAAAGTGCGTGTATTCTTTCGCTCGCCGGATGCTTTGTATGAATTGATTGAAAACCACCGTTCGTTCTGGGAAGGCTCAGAGAAGACGGTGGTGAATTTCTATGCGTCCACGGCCGGGCTGGAGAAGGGGATTTATCAGATGGGACTGTATCTAGCGGATGACCAAGGGAAAAGATTTGCCTGGATCGGCAGTTTTTTTGAAAAAGCAAAAGGCGGGCCCAGGGAATATCTGGCCCGGCCGGTGGCTCCGGTGCGGGCGAAGAGGAGCAAAGACCTGCAATTCGCCATTGAGGATTT
>JADFDP010000050.1 GCA_018262835.1 Candidatus Aminicenantota bacterium | reverse complement strand
CGGCCGCTGACCGCCGGCTCGTCGCTGCCGGCCGCGATGATCGCCAGGCGGATGTTCTGCACGCCGCCGCCCAGCTCGATGAAGCGCAGGTGGATGCGCTCCAGGGCGGATGTGAGGTTGCCGCCGCAGATCACCAGGCTGCCCTTGGGGACGGCTTGCGCGGCGAGCAGGACGGAACAAAGGATCCAGGCCTTCAAAAAGAGCGAATATTTATTTTTCATGGCATCTCCCCAAATGATTTTTTTGCCGGTATCATTTTTTGCAAAAGGAAATTGTAAATGGTTTCAAGAAAAATTACAATGAAAGGCATGAAAGGAGGGCCAGATGAGCAACGAATTGCCTCCCAAGCTCGCTCCGAAGATCATTCTGGAAGGGACGCGCCTGACCCACAAGACCGATATCGCCTTCGCCTTGAACGAGCATCCGCGCATCGTCGGGCCGAGAAAATACCGCTACCATTCCCCGCTGATTTCCGCCGAGTGGTGCGCCTTCACCAATTTCCCATGGGGCCGGGGCCTGATCAATTTCTCCGAGCATGAAGAGGACCTGGCCATGGAGACCTACCGTACCTGGCTTCACTTGTTCGAGCTTCTCAAATATTATTCCTGGATCGTGGACCGCTTTCATGTTTCGACCCAGGTTTATCAAAAACGCCAGGGGCGGGAATTCGACTTCCGCTGGCTGGAAAAGCGCCTGCGGCCCCTGGGGTTCTGCATCGTTCTCTGCTCCCGAAGCGAAGCTTCGTTCGCCCGGGCCAGGGAGGAGCGCCTGGCCGTGTCGGGGAACCCCGGGCAATACCGGGACCTGGAAATCTTTTTCAGGGAGCAGGAAGAGATGCGGGCGGCGGTCGGCCGCTCCCTCCTGCCTCATCTGGAGATCGATGTCTCCGGCGGCGACATCCCGCAGGCCTGCGGACGCATCGCCGGCTGGCTGGCGGAAAAGAGGCTGCTTGGCTTTTATGAATAACCGCTAGCGCGCCGGTGCGGCGGCGACCTCGTAAATACGCGTGGCCCAAGGCGGCAGCGCTGCGATCTCCGCGGCCGGGACCGCGGCGGTGAGGTCGCGGAAGACCGCCAGTTTCAATTCATCGGGGAGGACCAGGCCCGTCTGCAGCTGCTCGGAAAAATTGTGGATGACGAGCACCGTCTGCTGCTCATGGCGGCGCAGATAAGCGTAAACATTCTTGTTGACGAGGCGCACGGCCTGGTAGTCGCCGCGGCGCAGGGCGGCATGGTCATTGCGCAGGCGGATCAGGCGGCGGTAATGGCTGAGCAGGGAAGCGGGATCGGCGGCTTCCTCCTGGACGTTGATCCCGGGTCGGACCCGGGCCGGGGCGTTCCAGGGCCTGGCCGTGGAAAAGCCGGCGTTGTTGGCGGCGCTCCAGAGCATGGGCTTGCGGATGTTCTCATCGGGCTTGGTCCCGGGCATGCCGATCTCCTCCCCGTAGTAAATGTAGGGTGTGCCGGGCAGCGTCAGCAGTACGGATGCAGCCAGCTTGAGCTTGTCGGGGTTCGGCCCGTAGATCGAAGCGATACGGTCCTGGTCGTGGTTGGTCAAAAATATTGCGTCGGCGGTATCCTTGGGGTAGGTCTCCAGCGTGACTTCCTGGGTCGCGTTGATGTAGCCGAAATTCTTGTCCTTGACCCCGCCCACGATGGCGCCGGCCAGGTCGAAATTGAAGGCGGAATCGAGCTCCCGGGGAGAGCCGAGATATGGGGCGACGGTATCAATGTCGGACCAGATCTCGCCAACCAGGTAGCAGTCGCTTTTAAACTGTTTCAGCGCCTGATAGAATTTGGCCAGGTAAGCGTGCGTCTCCGGAATATCCAGCTGGCCCTTCCCCGGGCCGCTTTCGAACAGGTAGCGGACCGCGTCCAGGCGGAAGCCGTCGGCCCCGGCCGCCAGCCAATGCCTGGCCACGGCGATCATCTCTTCCTGGACGGCGGGATTGTTATAGTTGAGGTCGGGCATGCCGTCCCAGAACAGGCCATAATAGTATTCCCCGGCTCGCAGGGCGTGCCAGACGTATTCCGACGAGCTGCCCGACGTCCAGGGCTGGCTCCAACCCGCGGGCTTCGCCTTTTTCCAAACGTAGCGTTCGTGCTTGGGGTTCCGGGGATCGGCGGCGGCGATGAAGTCGGGATGCTGGCTGGAGGTATGATTCAGGACCAGGTCGATGATGACGCGCATGCCGCGCTGGTGTGCTTCCGCCGCCAGCCGCTTGAAATCCTCCATGGTACCGTAATCCGGGTTAATCCCGTAATAGTCGGTCACGTCGTAGCCGTGGTAGCTGGGAGAAGGGGAGACGGGCATGAGCCAGAGGGCCGTGATGCCCAGGTCGGTAGCGGTGGCCGGGTCGCCGTCGTTGAGGTAGTCGAGCTTGGCGGTCAGCCCCTTCAGGTCGCCCACGCCGTCGCCGTTGCTGTCGAAGAAACTGCGCACGAACACTTCATAGAAAACCGCGTCCCGGAACCACTCGTCGGCCGCCGGAGCGGCCAGTGCTACGTCAAGAAGAATCACCAAAAAAAGCAAAATCGTTTTCTTGTTCATATTCCTTCTCCCTGTTCCCTGCCTTGTTCTGTATCATTATAGTTTTTTTCTCCGCGCGTTTCAAACAGCGGGCCGTCCGCTGAAAAAAAATAAAAGCGCGAAAGATATTGACTTTTTTTTCCTGATATTAAAAATAGAATCATTATAATTATTATGGGTGGCTCGGAGACTGATTTTTTATATATGACAAATTAAAAAATCAGGGGCAGGGAGCAGATGGCTGAAGTCATTCTGGAGAATGTGACCAAGAAGTTCGGGGATGTCACCGTGGTGAAAGGGATCAACCTGCAGATCAAGGACGGCGAATTCATGGTGCTGGTCGGTCCGTCGGGTTGCGGTAAAACGACGCTGCTGCGCCTGGTGGCCGGGTTGGAGGAGGTCACGGAGGGAAAGATCATCATCAATGGCCGGGTGGTGAACCAGGTACCGCCCAAGGACCGCGACTTGGCCATGGTCTTCCAGAGCTATGCCCTTTACCCGCATATGAACGTCTACGACAACATGGCTTTCGCGCTGAAGATGCGCAAGGTCCCCAGGGCCGAAATTGACGACAGGGTACAGGAAGCGGCCCGCATCCTGGGCATCGAGAAGCTGCTGGAGCGCAAGCCCAAGCAGCTCTCCGGCGGCCAGCGCCAGCGGGTGGCGCTGGGGCGCACCATCGTGCGCAAGCCGTCGGTTTTTCTTTTCGACGAGCCGCTGTCCAACCTCGACGCCAAGCTGCGCGGGCAGATGCGTGCCGAGATCTCCAAGCTTCATTTTCAATTGAAAACCACGAGCATTTACGTGACCCACGACCAGGTGGAGGCCATGACCATGGGCTCGAAGATCGCCATCGTCAACGAGGGGGTCATCCAGCAAAGCGGGACCCCAATGGACATCTATGAAACGCCGGTCAACAAATTCGTCGCCGGCTTCATCGGATCGCCGCCCATGAATTTTTTCGAGGCCGTGGTCCAGGAGGAAAACGGCCGGGTCTTCATGGCCAGTGAAGGTCTCAAGATCCATTGGCAGGAAAAACTGGCCGCCAAGGCCAAGCAGCATGGATTGGGAGAGTACATTTTCGGCATCCGGCCCGAGAACCTGCACGATGCGGAATTTTTCGAAAAAGTCGAGGGCTGTGAAGTATTCAGCGGGCAGGTGGAAGTGGTGGAGCCCATGGGCGCCGAGACCTATGTCCACCTCACGACGGGGAAGGATCGCTTCGTGGCCCGGGTGACCCCGAAAACCGGGGCGCGCGTCGGCCGGCAGATGCAGGTCGTCATGGAGACCGCCAAGGTCCATGTTTTTGATAAGAAAACCTGGAAAGCCTTGCGTTAGGAGGATTGGAAATGAAAAAAATGATCCGCTTGCTTGTCATTTCAGTGGCTCTGTTCTCCCTGGCCGGGATGGGGCTCGCTCAAGCAGTCACCATCGTCTTCTGGCACTCGTACCGCGGCATGGAAAAAGACGCCCTCGAGGAAGTGGGGGCGAACTTCACCAAGGCCCATCCCGATATCAAGATTCAGTTCCTGCAGGTGCCCTTCGACGCCCTGCCCGACAAGATCACGGCCGCCGTGCCGCGCGGCAAGGGCCCCGATGTTTTCATCTTCGGTCACGACCGAGTGGGCTACTGGGCCGACAAAAAGGTCCTGGAGCCCCTGGGCCTCTGGGTGAAAAAGGACATGGCCAGCCTTTACATGCCCTCGACGCTGGAGGCTCTGACCTACGAAGACGCTCTTTACGGCCTGCCCACCTCCCTGAAGTGCACGGCCCTGATCTACAACAAGAAGCTGATCCAGACGCCGCCCAAGGACACGAACGAGATGATCGCCCTGGCCAAGAAAAACACCAACGCCGCGCAGAACAAGTTCGGCCTGGTCTATGAGATCGGGCTGACCTATTACAACTCCGCCTGGCTTTTCGGCTACGGCGGCGGCATCTTCGACAAGAACGACGAGCCGATCGTCAACTCTCCAGGCAACGTCAAAGCTCTGGCTTTCGTTTATGACCTGTACCGCAACCAGAACATCATGCCCGAGGAGATTACCAATACTTTGGTGACGACGCTGTTCAACCGGGGCCAGGCGGCCATGGTCATCAGCGGCCCCTGGTTCCTGGGCGAGATCGAGAAGGGGATCGACTTCGCCGTCGCCCCGCTGCCCATGATCTCAGAGATCAAGGCCAAGCCCCGCCCGTTCCTCACCGTGGAGGCGATGTTCATGTCCTCGCGGTCCGCGCTCAAGAAAGAGGCCTTCGAGGTCCTCAAGTATTTCACCGGCAAGGAAGCGCTGCTGGTAATGGCCAAGAAGGGCGGCCAGCCTGTGGCCAACCTTCAGGCCTACGACGATCCCGCCGTGAAGGACCACCCGTTCATCCCGGTTTTCAAGCTGCAGGCCGAGACGGCCGTGCCCATGCCCAACATCGCGGAGATGATGATGGTCTGGACGCCCTTCGACCTGGCCATCGGCAAGGTCCTGAACAAGACCGCCAAGCCCAAGGAGGCGCTGGACGAGGCCCAGGGCAAGATCGTCAAGGACATCGAGACGTTCAGGCAGCAATGACGCACTGACCATGGCCGGGACAAGGAAGAACGCCGCCGTTCCCATTGCGCTGCTGGCCGCCCTGTGCACCGTGCTGGCGGGCTTCCTGGTCCTGGACCGCGCCTTCAAGCTGGACCGCCAGCAGGATATTTCTCTGGTCAAGGCGCACCTGTGGCTGCGGCCGCTGGCGCTCGCCGTGGAAAGCGGAGCCGGTGGACCGGAGAAAATCGCCGCCCTGGCCGGCGCCGACCGACGCGCTGACCCCCGCATCGGCGGATTGCAGGTGCTGACTGGCACGAATTTCTTGTACCACTCCGACCCGCGCAAGATCGGGGCCGATGTCGATCCCGAAGACGCCAACGACAAGGGACTGTATGACAACGGCGTGGAGATCCGCTACCTGCTGAAGTCAGTCCGGCGCAAGCCGTATCTCCTGGATCTGGACCGCACGGCCGGCACGCTGGCGCTGTGCGAGCCGGCTTTGAAGGGCCGCCGCAAGAGCATGGGAATTCTGCGCATCGGCTACGGGCTGGAGAAGGTCCGCGGGGCGATGGACTGGCGTATATGGGCCCTGTTCCTGGCCCTGTTCCTGGCCTTCTACTTCATGCAAAAAAAACTCTTCAAGTGGCGCTGGCCGCTGGCCGCGGCCTGCCTGTTGCTCGCCCTGGCCGCGGGTTCGCTGCTGCTGTTAAACAATGAGAGCCTCAACCTGCGGCAGTCCCGCGAGGCCAAGCTGTGCCACCTGGCCGAAGTCGGCGCCGTCCTGGCCCGCGAGGCCCCCGAGCTCCTCCCCGTCTTCGCTGCTGACCTCAAGGGCGGGTTGTTCAGCGACATGCTGGGCGATTGGAAAACGGCGCGCTTCGTCCCCGCGGGCGGGGGAGTAGGTTCCGCGGTTGGCGCCGAGCGCGTCGCTTGGGGAGGCGGCAGCGCCGTTGACCTGGAGGCCGACGCTGTGGCGCAGGCCGGGCGCCGGCAGCAAAGCGTGCGACAGCTAAAGGTCGTCCTGGCCGTTTTCGGCCTGCTGGCCGGCCTGCTGCTGTTCTTCATCATGGCCGGGCACGCCCTGCGTTCCCTGCGGGCGATTGAAAAATACCGCTATTCCTATATCATGGTTTTTCCGGCCATGGTCGGGATGATCGCCCTGGTCCTGCTGCCTTTCCTGTACGGCCTTTCCATGGCTTTTTTCCGGGTTCCACCGAGCCAGAGCGGCAAGTGGATCTTCGTCGGGCTGCAGAATTTCATCAAGATCCTGGCCGACTTCCACCCCTTGACCCCGGAAAATTTCTACTTCATCCTGCTGGTCACGCTCATGTGGACGGCGATCAACGTCTTCCTGCACGTGAGCATCGGCCTGACTCTGGCCATCATCCTCAACAAGCCCGACTTCCCGCTCAAGCGCGTCTACCGCGTGCTGCTCATCCTGCCCTGGGCCATGCCCAGCTACATTACCGCCCTGATCTGGAAGGGGATGTTCCACAAGCAGTTCGGGGCCATCAACGCCTTCATCAAGCTGCTCGGCTTCGAGCCGATCAGTTTTTTCAACAATTTCTGGACCGCGTTCTTCGCCAACGTCGCCACCAACACCTGGCTGGGCTTCCCGTTCATGATGGTCATCTGCCTGGGCGCCCTGCAGTCCATCCCCGCCGACCTCTACGAAGCGGCGCAGATCGACGGCGCCGGCAAATGGCAGCAGTTCAAGCGCATCACCATGCCCCTGTTGAAACCGGCCCTGTTCCCGGCCATCATCCTGGGGACGATCTGGACCTTCAACATGTTCAACGTCATCTACCTGGTCTCCAACGGCGAGCCCAACCGCAGCACCGAGATCCTCATCACTCAGGCCTACCGTTTCGCCTTTGAAAAATTCAACTGGGGCTATGCGGCGGCCTACTCCATCCTCATCTTCCTCATCCTGCTGAGCTACGGGATCTACACCAATCGCATCACCAAGGCCACCGAGGGTGTTTTCGATTAAGCCGGGGAGACATCATGGAAGCGAAAAAAAAGAGATCGTTCCGCGAAAGGGTGATCGGAGCCCTGCTGCAGTTCTCCATCCTGCTGTTTGCCATCGGCACGGTCTATCCCGTCCTTTGGGTTTTCAAGATCGCCTTCGGCTCCCAGAGAGGGCTGTCCTTGTCCCTCAGCCTGTTTCCCGCCCAGCCCACTCTGGAAAACTTCAACTACATCCTGTTTAAAAAACCGTTTTTCATCTGGCTGCTGAACAGCTTGATCGTCGCCGCCGCCACGGCTGTCATCGGCATATTCCTGGCCGCCACCGCCGGCTATGCCTTTTCGCGCTTCCGCTTCCCGGGCCGGACCGCCGGACTGCTCTCCTTCCTCATCACCCAGATGTTCCCCGGCACACTGATGATGATCCCCCTGTACCTGATCGTCAACTGGCTGGGGCTGCTGGACAACCTGGCTGGCCTGGTCCTCGTCTACTCGACTTCTGCCATCCCCTTCAGCGTCTGGATGCTGAAGGGCTATTTCGATACCATTCCCAAGGAATTGGAGGAGTCGGCCCTGATCGACGGCGCCTCTCGCACCCTGATCTTCTACAAGATCATTCTGCCGCTGGCCAAGCCGGCGCTGGCGGTCACGGCCCTGTTCTCTTTCATGACCGCATGGAACGAGTACATCCTGGCGGCGACCTTCATGAACCGCGAGCTCAGCTACACCCTGCCCGTGGCTTTGCGCAATTTCGTCGGGCAGTTCGCCCAGGACTGGGGGCTGTTCGCCGCCGGCGCCATCCTGGTTTCCCTTCCCATTGTCGCGCTTTTTTTCATCCTGCAGAAATACCTTGTTTCCGGCCTGACTGCCGGGAGTGTCAAAGGTTAAAAGGAGGTATTATGATAAAAAAGCAAGTCGGACTATTTCTAGTCTTGGCCCTGCTGATCCTGTTCATGCCCATGCTGGCCCAGAAGGAAATCTCCTTCAAGGACCCGCAGGGCGATGACAACGGCAGCGGCAGCTTCATCTATCCCACCGACCCGGTCTACAAGCCGGGCTCCTTCGACATCACGGAATTCACCGTGAAGGACAAAGGGGGCGCGGTCGAGCTGACCGTCAGCGTGGGCGCGGGGCTGGAGAATCCCTGGAACATGGCCAGCGGCTTCAGCGTGCAGCAGGCCTTCGTCTTCATCGACATGGACGGCAAGGCCGGCAGCGGCCACAAGCTGGCCCTGCCGGGCTTGAACGCCGAGTTCCTTCCGGGCGGCTACTGGGAGAAGGCGGTCATCATGAGCCCGCAGCCGAGTTCGCGCGTCAAGACCGAGGTGAAGATGAAAGCGGCCGATACGGAACGGGACATCATTGTACCGCTCAGCGTCACGCCGCGCGGCAAAAGCTTCACGGCCATCATCAAGAAGGAGGACCTGGGCGCCGACGTCAGCGAGGAATGGGGCTGGCAGGTGCTGCTGACCTCGAACGAGGGCTTCCCCGAGGGGAACTCCATCCTGGTGCGCAAGCTCAACGAGTATGAAGGCCAGCACCGCTTCGGCGGCGGCAGCGACTATGACGGCGATCCCAATTTCCTCGACATGCTGGTCCCGCCCGGCAAGGGCGGCGGTGATGAAGCCGACCAGCAGCACAAGATCATGGCGGCCTGGGTGAGCGGCGACGACCCTGCCGGCTATATATATGTCAAGCTGCCCATGGTCTACCTGAACAAGGCCATGGACATGGCGGTGGCTCCCGCCGAACCAACGGCCCCGGAAGCGCCGGTTGCGCCCTCGGCTCCCGTTGCCAGGGCCGCCAGGACCGACAAATTCGGCATCAAAGTCAATGGGCAGCTGTTCATCAACTTCCTGCATGAGAACGACGCCAGCCAGGGCACCAACCACACCCACGGCCACAACGGCATCGCCCCCGAGCTCGAGCTCAACCTGCTGGCCAAGGTGTCCGACAACATCGAGGTCGGAGCCCGAGTCCAGAGCCGCTACCGGGAAAACTACTGGGCCACCTTCTGGAGCATGAACGTGTACAACGGCAATATCGAGCGCCCCGGGCTGTTCAAGCTCCGCGGCTCCTGGGCCGACGTGCGCACCCCCGACTGGCTGAAGGGCGTCGTCGACAAGATCCACATCGGCTCGAGCGACCTGGCCATGTTCAGCCCCTACACCATCGGCCGGTTGCGCTACATCGACCGCGACAACGCTGCCGGCCTCTTTTTAAGCGCCAAGCCCTTCAAGATGTTCAGCTACGAGGCGGCCCGCATCAGCCTGCCGTCGCTCTGGGCCGGTCCCGGCTGGCGCACGGCCGGATTGGATTACGACAACCAGCTGCACATCAACAAGGATTATGCCTTCGCCGGCAAGATCGCTTTCAAACCCGACAACCGCTATGACATCCGCGTTATCGCCTACCACACCAGCGACCTGGAGGTCGATCCCCTGGACACGAACTCCCGCGACGGCATCGATTTCACCGACCGCTTCAAGAGCACCATCTACTCTGCCGAATTCGACGCCAACCCGGTCGGCTTCCTGCAACTTTCCGGAGTATTTGCCAACGCTTCGACCGTCTACAAGGCGGCGAACTACACCAGGGACTGGGGCGGCTGGAACAGCATGCCGGCCAAGGACCTCAAGGACAGCATGTTCAAGCTGACGGCCCTGATGCAGGACCCGTTCAAGGTCGGACTGAACCTCTCCCTGGAATACTTCAACATCGGCGACGACTATCTCTCCATCATGGCCTCGCGCCGCGAGCAGGACGTCCTGCTGACCGAGGGCTTCGAAGGCGACGACGTGGCGGGCCGCTGGAACGCCTGGAGCGCCGGCGAGACATGGCGCTTCAGCCAGGACTGGATCGGTTACGAAGGCAACTACGGCCAGACGGTTTCCTCAATCCCCGACAATGGCGAGACCCAGTTCGATGAGGTGCCCTACCAGAGCGTCATCGGCTGGAAGGGATTCACCGGCATCGTCAATTTCAGCAAGGGCGGCCTGGACCTGGCCGCCGAAGCCACCAGCATCGGCTACAACTCCAACATGCAAGGGCGGGACATGACCCTCTATCCGGCCAACGCCATGATCTGGAACCAGGACCAGGACCGCAGCACGTTCATCGGCCTGCTCCGATTCAAGTATTCCTTCAACCTGGGCAAGGCCTTCGACATTTCCGGAAAGGTCAAGCTGATCGATGACAAGGACAACGCCAACGTTGCCGATCTCAACGACGACTACCAGAGCAAAAAGTGGATCTATGACATCGGGCTGGGCTGCCAGATCACCGATGAGATCTACGCCAAGCTGGGCTACAGCATGTACAGCGACGGCATCACTTACGGCGGGGCCGACCGCTCCAGCGACAAAAACAAGCTGTATTTCATCGGCAAGACCGAGTTCGCCGGGCTGCAGGTCGGGTACATTTTTGACTACGCGACCGGCAATGATTGGATCGGGGGCACGCACTACACCGATTTCAAGGTGGTGCGTTCCCGGGCGTTCGTGATCGTCAAGTTTTAAAGGTTGAAACAAGGGGGCGGAATTTTTCCGCCCCCTCCTTCCCTGGCGGAATGGCGGACGGCGAGCCGGAAAAAGCCAGGCGGACGTTTGTCTCAATTTTTGCGCAGGATACAGAAGAGGCTTGAACCGTCGACCTCGGTCAAAGTGATGGAAGCCGAGAGACCGGCGGCCAGCCGGCGGAAGTCTCCGGCGCTGACGGTCGAGGCGGTAAAGCCGTCCTTGCAGGTGATGACGCCGTCAGCGGTCTTTTCTTCGTCGATCTCTCCCAGCAGCCCGGCCGCCGCCTGCCGCCGGAACCATTCCAGGCGGTGCGGCCAGAATTTTTCGGCGTAGGTCGAAAAAAGCACCGTGCCTCCCGGCCGGCACACGCGCAGCGCTTCCTGCAGCAATTTGCCTTGATCACTGTGAAAGGCGGATATGCCGTTCTGGATGCAGACAACGACGTCGAACAAGCCGTCTTGAAAGAGCAACCCGGCGGCATTCATTTTCTTGACCGCGGCATTGGGAATGCCTTGAACGGCTTTTTCAGCCAGGGCCAGGCTGGCAGGAGAGTTGTCGATGCCGACGACGAATCCCGCCCTGGCGGCCAGTTCCGGCAGGGTGCGGCCGTAGCCGCAGCCAAGGTCGAGGACGAGTTCGGCGGGCTTGATCCGGCGTAAAGCGAAATCCATTTCCGCCCGCAGGTATCGCCGGATTCGCGGCGGGGCGATCTCGTAGCATTTCCGCAGCCGCCCGGCCGCCAGCTTTTTCGCGTAATATCCTTCCATCTCCGCTTGGCGGGGGAAACTATTTTTTATTCAATTCTTGATAGGCGGCTTCGATGGCGTAGGGAAGCATATCGGGAAAGCCGAGGTCCTTCCAGGCCGGCAGGGCGAGCGACTTTTTCATCTGCTCCAGGGTCTGGCCGTTTTTCAGGCCTGAGACCACGGCGGCGCGCAGGTCGGTCAGGTATTGAACTTGTTCAGCCAGCGCTTCCTTGCCGGCGAGGAGGCCATGGCCGGGGATGACTTTTTCCAGCGGCCAGGTTTGAACTTCGCGCAAAGCGGCGATCCAGTTGGACGTGTCAGAGCCGGCCCGCCAGTCGATGTAGGGATGGTGGCGGTAGAACAGCATGTCGCCCATGTGCACCACCTTCTGGCCGGGGAAATAGACCAGCAAGTTGTCGTCGGTGTGGGCCGGTCCCGGGCTGATGATCTCCGCCGTTTCGCCCCCCAGGGAAATTGTCATTTTGCCGCGATCCACGGTGATCTGCGGCCTGATGAGCTGCAGCTCCCTGTAAAAAGCATATCGGGCCTCAAGCTTTTTGAGGTTTTCCTCTTCCTTGGTCTTTTCGTTTTTCTGCTTCTTGCCCAGCTTGGCGATCTTCTCCTTGAGGGCGGTGATGCGGCCCGGGAATTTTTCCAGCAGGTCCTTGATCTCATCGTCGTCGCGCTGCATGTTTTTGGACAGATTCTGCTGGGCGATGATCACCGTGTCGGGGGGAAAGGACTGCAGGCCGAAGGTGTGGTCGCCATGGTAATGGGTCAGCACCAAGTAGCGGATGGGGCGGTCGGTCACGCTCCTGACCTTTTCAACTATGGTCCGGCCGTCGGCCGGGCCGGCGCCGCTGTCCACTACCAGCACTCCCCCTCCGGCCACCAGGAAGGCGACGTTGCCGGATTCGCCCAAGCCATCGATCAAGTATATTTTTTCGCTGACCGGGACGGCTTGGGGGCCCAAGTCCGCTGCGGGAAGCATGAACACGGAAAACAGTAATGTTGAAATTATGAGTGATGGCAAGGAAACGAACTTTTGGATCATGGCAGCCTCCTGACTGGATTGTATCCCATCCTGATTGGATTTAAAACCCTGAACCCTTCATGCTCAGTTCAAGCGGTCGATATAGTCAACGTATTCGGGCAGCGGATCGGGGATGAAGATCCCCAGCTGTTTTTCGGTCAGCGGCTCCAGGCCGAAAAATTCACTGTTCCAGCACACGATGCCGCGCAGGCTGATGAGATCGCCGCCGAAGCTCAGCATGACCTTGATCTCATGGTGGATGGGAAAGATCTGGTTTTCAGCCTGGATCAGCATGCCGTGGCGGGAGATGTTGCGCGTGCTGCCGGGGCTGTAGGTGTCATTGCCCCCATACATGAGCTCTAAACAATGCAGCATCCTTTTTTCAAGCCGTTTTTCCATGGTTGCCCGCCTCCGCAAGTCAGCAGTAAAATGTCATTATAAACCGAAATTATTCAAATTGAAAGTCACTCCTTGAAATCGGCAACGGCGCGGGCGAAGTTTTTCATGACCCACAGATGGGCCCGGGCCTGGGTCAGGTTGTAGAGCGGCCAGGGCAGGGTGGGGCGGTAGTCGTGGATGGCCATCAAGGCGGCGCTGCCGTTCAGAACTTCGCGGAATTCCAGGCGCGGCCGACGCGTCATTTGCTCGGTCTTTCTTGCCAACCGGCCGCCGGTGATGTAGAACAGCTGCCGGTCGGAAGCGGCGCTGCGTTCCAGGGCGAAACGCAATTCCAGGAGCGAAAGGCGCAGGAAGCGGGTGCGGATGAACAGGTTGCCGGCGGCGTCGATGTCGGCTTTGAGCAGGAAGCGAAAAAAACGCGGCAGCCAGGCGGTATATTGCAGGGCCAGCCAGCGCGCGGTCTTTCCCGGCGGCAGGGCGATCCTCTGCACGGAACGGACGGTATTGTGTTCGCTGTCCGGAAGGCGGCGCTTGCTACGGGTCAGGACCGTGAGCATGGCCTGGAAATTTTCACTCCTTTTTTCTTCCCGCAGGGAATCGGCCACGGCTTGCTTGAAGGGGATCCCCGGCCGGCCGGCCTGCTTCTGGTAGCTGAGTTCCCTGGCGACCAGGGAATGTTTCAGGCTTTCCACCAGCGGCGAAACCAGCTGGCGGGGATAGCCGCTGATCAGAGTCAGGAAAATTTTGGAAAGCCGGAAAAGGGAGAAGGGAACGCCGATAAAAAGCCGCCGCAAACCCAGCCAGCGGGCGCTGCGTTCCAGTAGCTCGCGGTAGGTCATGATGTCGTTGGAACCGATATCGTGGCTGCGGCTCTCGCTGTCCGGGTGTTCCAGGCAGTAGCGGAGCAGGTAAATGGCATCGGCCAGGGCGACCGGCTGGATCAGCGAGGCGGACCAGCGCGGGCAGAGGATCAGCGGCACCCTTTCCAGGACCGAGCGGAACATGCCGTAGGACGAGCCGCGCAGGCCGATGACGATCCCGGCCCGCAGCGTGGTCACCGGCACGCCGTAGGCCCCCAGTGTCCGTTCCACTTCGCCGCGGCTCAGGATATGGCGGGAAAGGTTGGGCATATCGGGGATCATGCCGCCGAGGTAAATGATATGGCGGATGCCGACCCTGGCCGCCGCCCTGGCGAAATTGTCGGCGCTGATCAGGTCCAGGTCCTGGAAGGTCCCCTGGGTGAGATGGGCCGACGGCAGCATGGAGTGCACCAGGTAGAAGGCGGCCTCGGCGCCGGCCAGGGCCCGCTCGCATTCGAAGAGGGAAAAGAGGTCGCAGCGTCGCCATTCCACCCCCGCGACCGGGAGCGCCGGCGGATTTCTCCGGCTCAGGCCGATGACCCGGTGGTCCGGGGACAGTTCCCCGGCCAAAGCGGTGCCGATGAAGCCGCTGGCGCCGGCGATCACCACGGTATTTTTCTTGCTGGCTATCATGATGGGTGTCGCATGCGAGTCACCCAATTCTATTGGATCACTGCGGTGAATGCAAGGCGCGATTGCCTAGGGCGCCCGGTTGCAGTAAAACCACGGCCATAGAAAAGGATGAAGCCCGCCCTGCACCCGCCTGGGACCTGGAAAAAAAATGTGGGTGCGGTTCAGCGGCCATTGCCCGCTGGCGGGTGATCGGCCTGGTCGTGCTCACCCTATGGGCCGGGGCCATGGTCTGTGGTTTGGCCTTCGACAGGGCGCTGGCCGCGGGACTTTTTTAGCCGGGTGCCGCGTGCGGGAAAATTGGTGTATAATGCTTAATATAACAAATGAGTAAAAGTCGCGTGGATGCTTCCGTCCTGGCGGCGCCGGTGGGATTTTTCGATTCCGGCGTCGGCGGCCTGTCGGTCATGCAGGCCGCCCGCCGCATCCTGCCGCATGAAGATCTGGTCTATTTTGCCGATTCGGCCCATTGCCCCTACGGCAGCAAGGGCGGCGATTTTGTCCGCCAGCGTGCCCTGTCCATCAGCCGTTTCCTCCTGGAAAGGGGAGCCAAGGCCGTGGTCGTGGCGTGCAATTCCGCCAGCGAAGCGGCCCTGGAATTTCTGCGTCTGACCTTTCCTGATTTGGAGATCGTCGGGGTGGAGCCAGCGGTCAAGGTGGCTCAGCGTCTGAGCAAGAATAAAAAAATCGGCGTTCTCGGCACGGCCCTGACCTTGAAAGGCCGGCGCTTTTCCCGGCTGCTGGAAAATTTTTCCTGCGGCATGGAAGTGTACACCCAGCCGGTGGCGGGGCTGGTGGAACTGATCGAGGAGGGCCGTTTTGACAGCCCGCGCACTTCGGCAATTTTGAAAAAAAACCTGCGGCCGCTGCTGGACAAGGGTATCGACACCCTGGTGCTCGGCTGCACCCACTATCCCCTAATCAAGGAAACGATCGGCGCCATCTGCGGCCCGAGGGTCGAGGTAATCGATACCGGCGAGCCGGTAGCCCGGCAGTTGTGGCGCCGGCTGGTCTCGACCGGCAGGCTCAATCCCGGTCCCGGGGAAGGTCAAAGCGAATATTTCAGCAGCGGCGCGGCCGCCGCCGTCACTCCGGTCATGAGAAAGATCATGGCCGACCCGGCCCTCGTGGTTCACCAAAGCCCCGTGTAGACCCACTGCTGATATCTCGACTATGGTATTTCTTCATTCATACCCCTTCTCCTTTAGGGGAAGGGGCAGGGGATGGGGCCAATGTCCCATGCCTCACCCCGCACCCCTCTGCGTTGCTGAGTGGCATCGCCAAATGCCTCGCCAAGCCACGGCATGGCGATGCGTACCTCTCCTAAAGGCGAGGGGGCACAAATTGACCGCTATTGATTTTTCACGGCCGTTGGTCTATATTGCCCAAATGAAGCGAATCGGGAAAAGGGGCTCCGGGGTTGCGGATAAATCGGTCATGAGCCAAAAGCCCAAAGCAAAGAAAACAGGCCGCCCATGAGGATTTTGCCGGTATCTTCGGGAAAAGGCGGAGTGGGGAAAACGACTTTCGCATTGAATTTCGCGCTGGCCCTGGCCAAGACGCACCAAACCGTCCTCCTTGACCTGGATACCGGGACTTCCAGCCTGCGCAATTTTCTGGACGTCAAAGTCAGCAGGGACCTTTTTCATTTTCTGAAAAAAGACCTGCCGCTGCAGGAGTGCCGCGAGGTCCTGCCTGCCCGGATGGACCCGGATCGGGCCTTTGCCAATTTCAGTTTCATCGCCTCGCCGCACGGCTTTATCCACGATATGGTCAACTTCAGCCCCGAGGTCAAGGAAAAACTGATCACGGGCATCAACGGCCTGCAGGCCGATTTCCTGGTCATCGACATGAAGGCCGGCCTCGACCACAATGTCCTGGATTTCCTGCCCCTCTCCAACAGCGGCATCATCCTCTTCACTCCGCGCCTGAAGGCGGCCACGTATACAGCGGCCGAGCTGGCCAAGGCCATCCTTTTCCGCATGCTGGACATCATGTTGCGCTCGCCCCTTTTGCAAGGAAGGTTCGATCGGGGCGCAGAGGATCCCCAGGCCCCGGTTTTCCAGCGGCTGCGCGATTTCCTGGAAAGCGGTGGCGAAGGCTCCAACAAGAACCTGGACGACCTGATCGGCGAGGCGGCGGCGCAGTTCCCGCAGGACAATTTTCTCAGGGTTTTTCGTTATTACGTGGAGAACTACAAGGTCTACTATGTACTGAACCAGTTCAACAGCGTGGCCGAGTCGGTGGAAAATTCCATCAAGCCTTTCGTGGAGGAGATCTTCCGCAGCGCTTCTTCGCGCGTGACCTTCCATAATCTGGGCTGGGTGGTGGAGGACGAGCAGGTCCGCCGCTCCAGCGAATCCGGCGTTCCCTACCTGGTGCGCCGCCATTACCAGAAAAAAAAGGCCGTCGTCCCGGCCCAGGACATGGAGGCCCAGTTGCGAGAGCTCTTTGGCCTTGGGCATAAGAAACCCGAGCCGGAACCCAAAAAGGACCTGTCCCGCGAATTGAGCGGCCAGCTCGACCTGCTGCGCAAAATATATGTCTTCAACGCCGGCAAGGACCCGGAGACCAACCTGGATTTCATCGCCGCCCGGGTCAGGGATCTCTCCGACAACTCGGCCCACCAGTTCGGCATGAAGAAGATCTTCTCGGTGCAGGAATTCCTGGAGCGCTTCCAATCCAAATTGCAGTAATTCCCCGGGCCTTTTCCATTGAGTGGATTTTGCCGCGCGAGGAGGTCACTCTGAAGCGGAAATTGTGATATACTAAAAATCCATGGCGCGAAAAAAATGGATCTGGATCTCCCTTGGCCTGGCGGCGGCAGTATTTTTATCCCTGCTGCTTGTCCATCTCCGCCAGGCGCGTAGCAGGCAAATTCCATCTCTGCTCAGCCGGCCATTGCGTTTTGACGCGGCCCTGATCGAGCGGACCTGGAAGGACATTGCCGCCCAGGACGATCTGGCGAAGATTTTTTTCCCCGACCGGATAAACCGTTTTTTCCCGGTTCAGGCGGCCCATTGCCGGGTGAAATATCAGGGTGTCAGCCAGCAAGCGCTGCTGGCTCCGGCCGGGAGCCGCATCGAACTCGAACTGCAAGCCGGGAAAGGCGACCAGCTGGTTTTCTCTATTTTTAATCCGCAGGCGAAAACCCTTAAATTTTTGGTAAAAACAGGACCCCCGGATAGAGAAAAGCTGCTGTTCCGCGGCACCATCCGGGAAAAAATCGGCAAGGTTGAAACCGTGCTCCTGAGCAATTCCGGAAAAAAAACGATGCGCCTGGTTCTGGAAACCCGGGGATTCGGCCTTGGGGCTTGGATCAATCCCTGCCAGCTGCAAAGCCAACCCCTCCCCAGAACCGTGCTGATCCTCATGCTGGATACCCTGCGGGCCGACCATGTTTCGGCTTACGGTTACAGGCGCTTGACCACCCCAACCCTCGATGGGCTGGCCAAGGGCAGCCTGCTGTTCAGCCGTGCTTTTTCCCCTTCCTCCTGGACCCTGCCGGCCCATGTTTCGCTGTTCAGCGGCCGCGATGTCCTGGGTCATGGCGTCGTCGCTCCGGAATCCCTGATCCCGGCCGATCTGCCGCTGCTGGCCGAGACCATGGAGGTGAACGGGTTCGTCACGCTGGCCCAGACCGGCGGCGGGTTTGTCGACGATCATTACGGTTTTTACCGCGGTTTTCAAAGCTATACCAGCCGTGCCAAGGACATTTTTCAGAGAGAGGCGGCCGGATTGCTGTACAGCTCCTTTCTGGAGGATATGGCCCATTATCCCGACCAGGATCTTTTTATCTTTTTGCACACCTATCAAATGCATGCTCCCTACAAGGCTCCCGAACAGTATTTCAGGGCGTTCAACCCGGAATTGGACATCAAATTACAGGGCGTTAGCGGCGATCTGCGCTCGTTGCACGACTTGTTTCCCGCCTTGCCGGCCGCGGCGGCCGCGGATCGGCAAAAACTCATCGATCTCTATGACGCTTC
>JADFDP010000004.1 GCA_018262835.1 Candidatus Aminicenantota bacterium | reverse complement strand
CAACCGCGAACTTCCGGGGTTCATCCTCAAGGCGGGTTCCATCGTCCATTTCAAGAAAGTGCAATAAAGGAGAATCACCATGAAATTATTGGAAAAGGTCAGGGTCCTCGACCTGACCAATGTCCTTTCTGGGCCTTTTGCCACCATGCACCTGGCCCTGCTCGGGGCCGAGGTGATCAAAATTGAGAATCCCGACGGAGGCGACCTGGCCCGCAAGCTGGGAAGCGTCAATCCGCTCAACAAACAGCTGATGGGGACCAGCTTCCTGGCCCAGAACGCCAACAAGAAATCGCTGACCTTAAACTTGAAGTTCGCAGAGGGCAAGGAGATCTTCCGCAAGCTGCTCAAAACGGCCGATATCGTGGTGGAGAATTTCCGTCCCGGGGTCATGGGCAAGCTCGGCTTCTCGTACGAAAAGATCTGCCAGATCAACCCCAAGATCATCTATTGCGCCATCTCCGGCTTCGGCCAGACCGGCCCCGATGCCTTCAAGCCGGCCTATGACCAGATCATCCAGGGCCTCTCCGGGGTGATGGCCGTGAACGGTGATGAGCGGCTGAACCCGCTGCGCGCCGGCTTCCCGGTCTGCGACACGGTCGGCGGCCTCAATGCCGCCTTCGCCATCATGGCCGCCCTCTACCATCGCGAGCGCACCGGCGAGGGGCAGTTCATCGATATCGCCATGCTCGACTCGATCATGCCGCTCATGGGCTGGGTGGCGGCCAACCTGCTGATCGGCAACCAGCAGCCGGTATTGATGGGCAACGACAACTTCACCGCCGCTCCCTCGGGCTCTTTTCGAACCCAGGACGGCTATGTCAACATCGCCGCCAACCAGCAGAAGCAATGGGAAGACCTGGCCGACGCCCTGGGCGTGCCGGAGCTGAAGACCGATCCCCGCTTCCAGGAGCGCGACACGCGCAAAGCCAACCGCAAGCAGCTCACCCCGCTGCTGGAAGAGAAGCTGACCCGGGAGTCCACGATACACTGGGTGGACGTGCTGAATGAGAAGGGAATCCCCACCGGCGACATCTACGGCCTGGAAAAGGCGCTGCTCCAGCCCCAGAGCGAGCACCGCCAGGTGATCGCCACGGTCAAGGAGCCGGGCATCGGCGACATCAAGCTCTTCAACCTGACGGCCAAGTTTTCCAAGACGCCGGCGCAGATCGACGCGCCGCCGCCGCGGCTTTCGGCCCACACGGCGGAGATCCTCAAGGGGCTCGGGTACAAGGAAGAAGAGATCCGGATTATGAAGGAAAAAGGCGCGATCTAAGCGCAAGAAATAAAAGGAGGAAGAATCATGGGAATGACAATGGTTGAGAAGATACTGGCCAAGGCCACCAACCAAGCTGCGGTCAAGGCGGGAGACGTGCTGGAACCCAGGGTGGACATGGCCATGTCGCATGAGAACGGGGCCCTGGTCATCAACCAGTTCAGCGAGATCTACAAGGATACGGGGCTCGAAGCCAAGGTCTGGGATCCGAGCCGGATCGCCATCATCTTCGACCACCGCGTGCCGGCCGAAAGTTCGAAGACGGCCGGCAACCAGAAGAAGATCCGTGATTTCGTCGCCAAGCAGGGGATAGGCAAATTTCATGACATCCGAGGCGACGGCGGCGGTATCTGCCACCAGATCCTCCCCGAGTACGGCTATGTGCGGCCGGGGAACGTGGTGGTCGGCACCGACAGCCACACCACCAGCCACGGTGCCCTGGGCGCCTTCTCCTTCGGCATCGGCGCCACCGAAATGGCTGCGGTTTGGGCCCTGGGCCGGGTGCTGAACGTCGAGGTCCCGGGCACCATCAAGGTGGTCTGCGAAGGGAAGTTCAAGCGCCATGTCGCTCCCAAGGACCTGATCCTGCACCTGATCGGCAAACTGACCTCCGAGGGGGCCAACTTCAAGGTCATCGAGTTCCATGGCCCGGCCATCGAGCAGATGTCCACCTCCGGCCGCCTGGTGATCTGCAATATGACGGTCGAGGCCGGAGCCACCTCCGGGATCGTGCCGCCCGATGCGGAAACGGTCCGTTATCTCCAGGAAGAAGCCGGGGTCAAGGACAAGCTTGACCTCCTTGCGCCCGATGCCGACGCGGTTTACGACCAGGTGATCACGATCAACGTCTCCAAGCTGCAGCCGCAGATCGCCTGCCCGCATACTGTGGACAACGTCAAGCCCATCAAGGAAGTTGCCGGCATCAAGCTCAACCAGATCGTCATTGGCTCCTGTACCAACGGCCGCCTCGATGACCTGGCCATCGCCGCCAAGATCCTGAAAGGGAAGAAAGTGGCCAAGGGGACGCGCATGCTGATTTTCCCGGCCTCGACGCGGATCTACCTGCAGGCCCTGAAAAAGGGATATATCACCACCTTCATGGAGGCCGGCGCCGTGGTCATGAACTCGGGCTGCGGCCCCTGCCTGGGAGTCCACCAGGGCGCCCTGGCCGACGGCGATGTCGCCCTGGCCACAACCAACCGCAACTTCAAGGGGCGCATGGGCAACCCCAATGCCGAAGTCTTCCTGTGCTCGCCGGCCGTGGCCGCGGCCAGCGCCATCACCGGCGTGATCACCGACCCCAGAAAAGGAGGAAAGTAAAATGGCAAAAGTTGTCTTTAAAGTGGGAGACGATGTCTCCACCGATATCATTTACCCGGGGCGCTTCATGGCCACGGTCCTGCCGACCGAGACCCCGCAGTTCGCCTTCATCGATTATCCCGATTTCAACGCCAAGGTAAAGAAAAAGGAATACCCGCCGCAGAGCATCATTGTGGCCGGAAAGAATTTCGGCTGCGGTTCCTCGCGCGAGCAGGCTGCTTCCTGCCTCAAGGGACCGGATTTTGTTGTGATCGCCCGAAACTTCTCCCGCATCTTTCTGCAGAACGCCATCAACCTGGGATTGAAAATGGTAATCTGTCCTGCCATTGAAGCCAGCGAAGGAGACGAGTTGGAATTGACCGCCGACCAGGTCATCAATAAAACATCGGGTAAGAGTTTTCCGGTAGTGGCCCTGCCCAAGGCCCGGCAGGTCATCATCGATGCCGGCGGGCTGATCCCCTTCACCCGCAAGCTCCTGCTCGACGCCAAGGACAAACGCTGAACTTGCTGGGACTGAATTTCAAGGAGGCGCTGGCAGCCCTCGCCAGGGCGTTTCCCGCATACTTGTTCTATGCGGCAGCCCTGGTTCTCGGCGGACTGCTGATTCTCCTTGAATTCGGGCTGGCCTTGTTTGCTTTGCGCCTGGCGCGGATCACGGCTCCGGCAGCGGCTCCGATCCTGGCGATATTGATCCTGCTGGGAGGCTGGCTGACCGTCCTGGCCTGGCAGCGCTGGTTCCTTTTCCGCCGCCGGGCGGCCATGCTTGCCCTGATTGCCGGGATGGCTCCGGCGCAGGCCCGGGCCGAGGCCCGGCGCTTTTTTCCGGCTTATTCAAGCTGGACCTGCTGGAACCGCTACGTGCGCCAGGCATTCATCGGCCTGGACAGGGAAAACGAGCCGGCCACCCTTTCCACGCCTGGAACTTATGGCCGGATGGCCGAAGCGGGATTCAGCCCGGCCGTCTTCGCCCTGGCTTTTGCCCGCGGCGGCGAGCCGGCGGCGGCGATCCGGGAGGGGGTGGCGCTCTACTGGCGGCATGGGAACCGGTCCCGGCGCCTGATGAGAGGCTGGTTGGTATTTTCGCTTGCCGGCCTGGCGCTTCTTTTCCTGCTCCTGGCCCTGCCCAACTGGTTCATTTTCAGCAGCGCCGGGGCGCCGGTGGCGATCGGGCTAGTCCTGGCCCTGGTCATCGCCTGGACGCTGCATCAGGCCTTTATCTCGCCGCTGGCCCTGGCCGGCGTCAGCGCCGCGTTGCTGGCCGAAGCCAAAGGCCACGAGCCCGACGCCGCCCTCTGCGATAAGTTCGCGCCCCTGCTTACTCCTTGACTCGACCGTCTCGATGGCGGTCCTGCCGAAGTGGTGGGGGCGGTTCATCCCTTGTTCGATCACCCAATATTGAAATATTGCAAATAAAAGATTATGTGAAAGATTTCGGGCAAATCCAGGAAAAGATCATGTTGCCATGATGAATATATGATTTGCGGGATTTTTCTTAGTCGCTATCCCCTTTGCCATGCGTGTTGCCTAAATGGCCGGTCTCAGAACAGGCGCCAGGAAGCCAGCACGGCAAGGATCCCCAGAGACGATAGCGCCATTGCCGTGCAGTGGATGCGGCCGGCCAGGGTCCAGTAGCGTGCTCGCCACGCCTTCCAGCAGACAACGAGCAAGACGGCGCTCAAGAGGATGAACAGCCAGGACACGAGGCGCAGGACCCCGCCGTGGGCAGTGACCAGCCGCGGGGCCGAGAGCAGGAGCAGGAGATACGCGGACTGGAGCAAGGCGATCGCACCAAGAGCGAGCTTGGCGGACACCGGTACCCTCTCCGCGATCGATTTACCTGCCTTTTCCTTTCTCAGCCGGCGGAAAATGGCTCGCAATCCCCAGAAAAGCAGGGAGAACAGCAGGAACCATAGGGTGAACGAGGCGAAATAAAATGCCCCTCTGGAGGCGAGCATCCGCGCCCCCAGCTTGGAAGGGAACCGGTGGACCGTGTCGATGCTGTGACTTCCCTTGGCGAGCTCGACTTCCAGATCGAATACGATCTCCCGGCTGAAATCATGAAAATGGTAATAATGGATCCGCCTGGCATTCAGGTCCAGGACATAAGAGTACTGTGTGTTTCTCCCGCTCACGGCTCGTAGGATTTCGCGGCAGGAGGCCACGGTCGGAGTTTCCATCCGCGACAGCATGCCCACGGCCGTCTGGTAGCGCCAGCAGGGGGGCTCGCGGCCGGACAGGCCGGACTGGCGGAAATTGGTACAGACCTGAAAGCGTCCGTCGCCGCGGATGATCCGCTCGCCCTCGATGATGATCGAATCGCCGTTCCGGTCGCCGAACATCCACTGGGCGGAATACAAGCGGATGCGGTGCCGGCGGGCCAGCGCCTCCACCTCTCCTACATTGGCGCACTCAGCCAGCGCCCTGTCCACGAAGTCGAAAGACAGGTCCTTGATATGAGTTCCGTCTGCCTGGGCCGGCACGAGGCGCGGGACGGCGAAGCCGTCGATAAAGAGCCCCTGGTCGTTCATGCCCCCTTCCCGCTCCTCGGCATTTCCGACGGGATCGAACGTGCCGAAATAGACCATGCCGTGGCGAGCGGGGCCGCCGGGAATGAACCAGATGCGCAGGTTCGTGGCGTTGTTGTCCTCGTTGTTGCCCACGAGCGTTGTTTCGGCATTCCGCACGATGAAGCCCGTGCAGGCATGAGCTAGCGGCGAAACAAGGGCAAAGACCAGGAGGGCCAGCGGTAGCGCTAGTGGAATGTTTCCCCGTCGTGTCATAATCCTATTACGTGCGGGACGGGCTGGAGGTTCAACGCCTGGCGGCTATCTCCAAAATCCGCGGCGTTCAGGCCCAACCTCTCCGGGGAACTCGCTCCTCTCTTTATTCTCTGACCTCGACCGTCTGGATGGCCGTGCGGCCGAAATACTGGGGATGGTACATCCCCTGGGCGACCGCGGGCATCCAGGTGAAGCGGCCGCTGTACATGGCCTTGATGAAATAGACGAAGCGCAGGCTGCCCTGCATGGAATAGGTATAGAAGACCAGGCGGTCGGCGGAGTTCTCCTGGCGCGCCCAGGGCGCGCGATGGGTGCTGCCGTTCCGGGTGTTAAATTCCTTCAGGGAGCGGGTGGTGGCGATGTCCTGGCGCAGCAGCTCGAAGCCGGCGGCCAGGGGTTCGTCGATCACTCCGTAGGGGATCTCCTTATCGGTCTTGATGAGCAATTCCACCTGGTAGATCTGCCCGCGCTTGAAATTTTCGGCCACTTGCCCCTGGTCATCGTATATTACCCGCCGCACATCGATGCCGCGGCTTTTTTTCCCGGCCCGGGCCAGCTGGTAAGTAAGCTCGCTGGTCACGTAGACCGGCTGGTCGGCGCTGATCTTCACCTCGACCGTCTCCTTGCCCTCTCCGAGCTTCTTGCTGACGAGGAGCACGTCCCGGCTGTTGGCGAAGGCTTTGGCCGCCTTCTCTCCAAGCATGACGACCTCGGCCCTGCTGGCCGTCTTTTTTTCGACCTGCTTAAGGTACTCGTCCATGGCGCACAGGACCCAGAAATTGGTCTGGGTCGTGTTCCAGCAGTGGGGCTCGCCTTCGAGCAGCCAATGGATGATCTTGTCGGCCAGTACGTATTCGTGCTCCACTTCCAGGACAGCCTGCAACAGCAGGGCCGTGGCAAAACGCGACGAGTAGAACGGGAAATCGCGATTGTAGGAGAATTCGCGGACGTCAAAATAGGCGAAATCGGCTTCGACTTGCAAGCTGTTGTTGAATTCGTTCAGCATGGTGGAAAGTAGCTCTTTCCCCATCCCCTGGTTGTTCAGGGCGCGGTAGAGGAAGACCCGGGCCGGCAGGGACAGGACATCCCTTTCGGCGGCCAGCTTTTTCAGCTTCTTGCCGTCGGCCTCCTTATGCAGGCTCAGAACGAATTGATAGAAACTTTCGCAGGTCTTGTCCAGGCTGGCCCGCTGCAGGTATGCCGACAGCTTTTTGATCAGCTGGGCATCGACCAGGAAGTCGCGCTCCCTGGCCAGGTGCAGGCTCCACAGGACATAAGCGGTCAGATAGTCGGACGAATACTGGCCGCCGCGGTAATAGGAAAGGGCCCCCTCGCCGTTCATGAACTCGGGGATGATCTTCAGGTAGCCGCTCACGGCATCACGGATCTGCCCCTGGTCGAGTCCCAATTCCAGACGTTCGGCCAGCGCCGGGCTCAGGGCCAGGAAAGGCATGACCTTGGAAGCCCGCTGCTCCAGGCATTCATATGGGTAAAAAACCAATTTTTTTGCGATATTGACCGCAGGCTTGAGCAGGGAGGGGGCAACCTTGACGCTGATGGACTGGTTCTCCACTCCAGTCTGGGGTTCGATCATCTTGCGCACGTTCTTGCCGCTGGCAAAGTCGAGAAGCGTCTCTCTGACCAGGCGGTCGCTGACGTAAAGCTTCTTCTCCAAGCCGTCTTTGTCGGCACTGCTGACCGCGTAGAAATTGATCTTGGCCTCGCCGGCGCGGTCGGCCAGGAAAGGGAATTGGAACAGGCTGTTGCCGCGCGCGTCCAGGGAGCGCTCGATCTGGGCGGCGCCGTGGATGACGATCCCCTCCGGCTTGGCCAGAAGCGTGATCGGAAGCTTGCGAGCGGTGCGGTTGCTGAGCTGCACGCCGGCGCTGAACTCGTCGTCCTGGCGGGCGAACTCGGGCATGGCTTCGGAAATGAGCAGGTCCTTGCTGACGAGGATCTTTTTTTCGACGTTGCCGAAACGATCATCACTGTAAGCCACAACCATGATGCGGTAGGTGGAAAGCTGGTCCGAGCTCGCGAAATCGACCGAGGCGTTTCCCCCATCGTCGGTCTCCACGGCCTTGAAGAACAGGACCTCCTTGAAGTCGCTGCGCACGCGAATCCCGGCTATGAGGGCCTCGGCTCCACCGAGAACTCCGCCAACGACACCCCCTTCGACCCCGTTCTCTGCTTTTTGGCGGGCCATGCTCTTCATTTCAGCGGCCATGGGCGCGGGCATGACCCCTCCGGCGACTCCGCCTTCCACGCCGAACTCCTCTGCGGAGTCCCAATATTTGTCTGCCGAGACCGGGATCAGCGCCAGGTCGCAGGGGCGATGATTGCCGCCGTCGAAGTAGATGTCCGATTGCAGGAAAGGATGGAATCCCTTGGCCTCGACCTTGACCGCGTAGCGTCCGCCGGCCAGGCCGGGAAAGCTGTAATACCCGTGGGCGCTGGTTGTGGCTGTTTTCAATATATTGTGCTTTTCACCTTCAAGGGTAACGGTTGCGCCGGAAAGGGGCGTTGAATCGGGCCTGAAAACGCAGCCGAAAATAGCCGGCATTGACAGGGGAATATCCATCATGGGGCGCTCGAAATCCCATTGAGTGAAGTTCTTTGAATAATGGGTAAGGAGCGTATTTTTTCTAAACAGGCTGAAAAAAGAAAAATATTCATGCGGGTCAGGCGTCCGGTAGTTAAGCAGGGATAGGTTGCCTTCATCCACGGCATATACGAAAAGCTTGGCCTTTATCCCTTTTTCTTGGTTATCGTTAACCTTGATCTTCAATGGGGCCTTGCTGGCCGGCTTGATCTCGCCAGGGCTTTCCAAGTCCACCCGCAGAATCTTGCTGTCATCCTCTACTTTAAACTCCTTGGAGGCCTCCTCGGAGACGTTGTTGGCGTACACGGCGACGACGCTGACGCGGATGGCCGGGAAATATTCTTTCTTGACCGGGATATCCAGCGGCGTCATCTTCTGCAGCGGGATGACACGGGAATCGAGCACCTTCTCCCTTTCGACGGTCACCAGCGCCTGACCTTCCCGGGTGGAATGGATGAAGCACTTCAGCGTCTCGCCGCCACGCAGAACATGTTGATTGGATTCGATCCGCAGCTTGTCGGTCCTCTCGGAGTAGCCGCTGTCCCAGGCAAAGAAACTGGCAGAGGTCGAAACCACGTGGCTGTTCACGTCGGGAGTGTCGCAGCGCAGGATATAATGGCCAGCTTCAAGAACGCGGAAAGAGTGGGTCTTGGTCTTTTCTATGTAAACATCAACAGGACCGGAAATTTTTTTCAGCTTGCGCCGGGAACTTTCATAATATTCCATATAGAGTGTAACGCGGGCCTCACTGGAAGCAGGCTTTCCCTGGAAATCGACCAGGGCCAGCTCGGCGTTGACCTGATCTTTAAGGTTCTGGTAATAGCCGACGCGAATGCCGGTCAGGAGCTTTCCCGGAAAAAACAGTGATTGGGCGCGGGCCGTGAATTCCTTGCCCTCAGTTGATTTCCCTGTCGCATAAAAACCGAGACCGGCCAGGAAATTGGTTTCTTTAAATTGGCTCATGGAGATGCCCAGGGTGCACTTGCCGTTGGCATCCAGCTTATTGCTTCCTTTCCATGTCGGGTCGCTCTTTGCCAGGTCGCGGTCGAGGTCGAAACTGTATCGTTCCAGTCCATTGGCGGTGAATACTTTGGAATGGGCCGGATGCAGCCCGAGCACAGAGCTGAATTCATCGCCAGCCATGGGATTGCCCGCCAGGTAAGAGCCGCTGACAACAGGGCGGAATGTGTCTTCCGGAAGGTAATGCTCCGCCATGCCGGATATCTTCATTTCCAGGGTGTTCGGCTGGTAGTAATCGATGGTAATGCTATCCTGGCCTTGCCAGGTTTGCTCATCGGCGACCTTGACCAGGATCTGGTAGCGTCCCTTCTTGCCGGCCGGATCGGACTTGTATTCGTAATGAAAGCCGCCCAGGCGATCGAGCTTCAGCGCGTCGCCTTTCACCTTCTGCCAATCCGGCCCCATGATCTCCAGGGAAGCCGATGTCGCTTTCGGTGAAGAGACTTTCCCGGAGGCATATTCCTTGACGATGCCGCCGATATGGACCGTGTCGCCGGGCTTGTAAAAATCGCGCTCGCTGAACACGATGATCCTGACCTCCCGGTCGGATGCGGGCCGGCGGTCGATCCTGGCCAGTGCCATGTCGCCATCGTCCGGATTTTTGGCCACGGCCAGGTCGGATTCCTGGATCTCCCGGTCGCTGAGCAGCACGCCGTTGCCCGCCGATTCACCCAGGGACAGCGTTTCTTTCGCGTATCCCTTGAGAAGGAATGGGATCTTTCCCAGCCCCTTGCCGCTGCGGTTGTCGTACAGCCAGTACAGCGTCTGTCCATGGCCGGCCTTGATGACCATGTCCATGTTGCGGCGGTGAAAGACCTGCAGGTCCTGGGGCATGGAGGCAGGCAAGCGCATCAGGCCGATGTCCCGGCAGGAGTTGTAGGGTTCATAGCGCTGGACCAGGATTGCGAAAAAGCCCAGGGGCGATCCCAGTTCTTGATCCCGCAATGCGGGGTGGTTCAACCTCTCCGGCAGTTCTGTGAAATTTTGCCGGATCTCCTTCTCGATGAAGTCAGCCTTGAAGTCCTTTTGCTGCAGCATGCCGAATTCCCGGTTCGTCAGCTGGGCATAAAATTCGGGCTTGAGCTTGAGCAAGCGGACGCTGGCCTGCTTCATGCTGTGGGCGGTCATGGACAATTTATTATCCTGAATGGAAAAGCCGAGGCGCGGGGAGCGGCTGGAGCAGACATTGGCCTCAAGTTCAAGGTTCTCGGGGAGCCGCTCCTTGTAGGTGTTGGTCAAGTTCCGGTCGACCCTTATACTTAGGCGATCGCCCGAGGCCAGTTCATCCTCAACCTGAAGCAGCAGGGAGTTGTTTTCATAATAGCGTGTTTCGACGTTGAACTTCAGGGGAATCTTTTCTATCCCGGCGATCTTGAATACCTTGATGAGGCCCCGGTCGAATTCGGCCAAAGAGTTGGAGAAGGGCAGCCAGCAATATGGCGAATCGGGGAAAAGGGTCAGCTCCTGTTTGCCTGTATATTGAAATGCCGGCACGGTGGCGAATGTGAAGCTGAAATCTTTTTCCGTCCCGGTGCTCCCTTCGCTGCCGCAGAACCCTTTTTTCACGATGAACTCGTACAGGGTCCCCCGTTTCAGGTCCTTGACCCAACGGGCCTCGATTGCGTCGCTGCCTTTCCGGGTCAGGCGGACCTGGGCCCTGGCCCCGCTTTTCGCCTCTTTCATGACGATGAAATTTTCGGCGCTTGTCGATGCAACGGGCTGGTTGAAGCGCAAGGTCAGGGAGTCCTTCACCCAGACCTGGAAACCCAGTTTTTGCCCGCGGGCCAGCTGCGAAAAATATTCCTGGGCGGATGTTTTGACCTCGATGGGATAGGCCTGGGGCGTGCTCCACTGCCAGCGTATGGCCCGCAACAGGACCTTTCCCGCGAGCGATCGCGTCCCGGCCTGGATTTCGGCCGTGTAGGTGGTGGAATAACGGAAGCGGGGATCGGGCTTGAAGGCCAGGGTGCGGTTGCCGCGCCAGGCGAACTCGCCCTTTACCGCCGGAATGATCTTGACGATGGCGCTGCCATCCCTTTTTCCACCCAAGGGGAGCATGTCGTCTGAAAAGGTGACGGCCAGTTCCTTGTTTTCAAGGTTAGCCAAAACGCCGGAAAGGTTGTAGATAACTTTCAGGTCGTCTTTTTGCGGACCACCGGTCAGAGCCGTAGCCAGGATTATCGTCAAGGTGACCGTCCATATCGCCAAGAATATTTTCATGCTCGCCTCCTTTGGTTTGGGCCGGCAAATCCAGTTAGACGGCTTGTGCTCGGGAATTGGCTGGATGGGTTCCCCGGAATCTGCCCCCCATGGCCGGATTATGATGGAGACGGAATTTTTTTACAATCCCCCGGAGGCGATCCCCCCGAAGAACTCAGCCGATCTTGGCGTGTTTGTAAAAATTGGTGGCGATGACTTTTTCGTGGTAGCTGTTGTTGGCGTTCTTGTAGCCGTTGTTGTACAGGATCAGGGCTTTTATGATATCGCCCCCTGTTTCCAGCAAATAGTTCTTCAGGATGGTGAGCCCGAGCTCGATGTTGTAATCGACCTGGGTGAGCCTTTTGCGGTCGATGCTCAGTTCGTCCTTCCAGACCGAATAGTTCACCTGCATCAGGCCGTAAGCGCCGGCCCTGGAGACGGCGCGGCGGTTGAAGCGGCTTTCCACGAAAATCACGGCCATGACCAGATAGGGGTTGAACCCGTGTTTTCGGCTCAGGTTGAACACCGAATTCGTGATTTTGGCAAATTCCGGCGTTTGCAATCGGTAAATGTTCTCTTGGAAACGGTAAAAATCGGTTTTGGCCATGGCTTTCTGGTGGATGTTGATCTTATTATTAAGTGTAATAACGGTTTTTTGCAGCGATAGAATGGTTTTCTGGCTATCGACTTGCCTGGCCGCCAATATTATAGCGCTTAACAGGGAAATACCTGATAAAACAACTAAAAACATTAAACTACCATGTGTTTTTTTGGGGGGATTCATTTTTTTCCTCGGAATTTATTGAAGTGAATGAATAATAGCACTTTTCGTTAATCATGTCAAGTGCCCGATGCTTCTACTGCCTGCCGGCTGAGGGAAAATACCGAGAGTTATTCTTCGTTTGAATCGCTGCGTTTGATCTTGATGTCGTGCAAGCCCCTGAATTGCAGGGAGAGGGGGCAGGAGCCGGTGAAGGCGCTGAGCAGGGTAATGATGCCCAGCAGGCCGATCCAGTTTTTATAGTAGATGCCGGCGCCGATGACGCCGAGCGAAACGATGACGCGGATCCACTTGGCCGTCTGGTTGGTGTTGCATTTGGGGGTTTGGGTCATACGCTCATTATATCGCAAAGCAGCGGGTTTATCAATTCCTTCGGCCCTGAGGCGATCGCTGGCTGGCCATGGCTTTGAAATATTTCATGGCGGTTCCCCAGGAAGAGACCGTGGCGATGACCAGGCCGGCGAATCCGTCAAGAAATCCCAGCCTCCAGATATAATGCCTGAAGAAAGTCACCGGCGGCAGAAGGAGCAGGCGCAGGACCAGGCATTTTTTCTTTTGCCGGATGATCTCTTCGGCCAGGAAAGTGGAATAGCGGTTCAGGCGGCGGACGTGGTCGCTGATGTCGCGGTAGGTGAAGTGCAGGATATCGCCGGGCAAGGGGGCAATATCGCCGTTTACCTGCAGCCTTTCGTGGATCCGGCCCTGCCATGTCGCGGCGCTTTTTTTAAAAAGCCGGATCTTGCGGTCCGGATACCATCCCGAATGGCGAATCCAGCGCCCCAAATAAAAGGCCTTTCTTTTGATGGCGAACGCGGCAATGTTTCCCGGCGGTTTCTTTTCCTTCAGTTCCATGATCGCGCTGTGCAGTTCGGGCGATACCCTTTCATCCGCGTCCAGATTAAGCACCCACTCATGGCCGGCTTTCTGCAAGGCAAAATTTTTCTGCTGGCCGTAATCCTCGAAGCGGTTTAGATAAACGGTGGCCTGGGCCTCCCTGGCGATCACCACCGTACGGTCGGTCGAATGGGAATCGACCACCACGATCTCATCGGCCACTCCGCGCACGCTGTCCAGGGCTGCGGGCAGGCGCTCTTCTTCATTGTAGGTAATAATGACTGCCGAGATCCTTATGCCTGCATCGCGTGGTTCCATGAAAGGAAAATACCGGAACCTGGGCTTTTTGTCAACGAAAACTCGTGTGTATCCTGATCGAACCTGCTTGCCCGGCGACGATTCAGTGCCGGAAATGGCGGATGCCGGTGAACAGCAGGCGGACGCCGAGCTTTTGCGCGGTCAGGATCACTTCGGGATCGCGGACCGAGCCGCCGGTCTCGACCACCACGGCTATCTTGTGCTTGGCGGCCAGCTCGACTGAGTCGGCGAAGGGAAAGAAAGCGTCGGAGAGGAGCACTGCCCCGGCAAGCGGCGACTGGCTTTTGCCGATGGCCAGCTCCACGGAGTCGATGCGGCTGGCCTGGCCGGCTCCTACGCCAATGAGTTGAAGGTTCTTGACCACGATAATGCCGTTCGATTTTACGAACTTGATGATCTTCCAGCCGAACTCCACATCGGCTTTTTCTTTTTTATTCAAGGGTTTGCCGGCTTTGCGTTCGCAGGACTCCACGTCAAAGGCCAGGTTGTCGCGGCTTTGATGGACAAAACCCCCGGGGATGGTTTTAAAATCGGCATTTTCCACGTAACCGGCAGGCATGCGGATCAAGCGCAGGTTTTTTTTCTTGCGCAGGGTCTTCAAGGCCTCTTCCGTGAAATCAGGGGCGAGGATGACCTCGAAAAAGATCTCGGCCATGGCGGCAGCGGTTTCGGCCTCGAGGCGGTGGTTGAAGCCGACGATGCCGCCGTAAGCCGAGCGGGGATCACCCGCGAAGGCGTTCTGGAAGGCGGGCAGCTGGGCCGCGGCCAGGGAGGCGCCGCAGGGATTCTGGTGCTTGACGATGGTTGCGAAATGCTTTTTTCCCTGGAATTCGTTCAGAAGCTCATAAACCATGGCCAGGTCGAGGATATTGTTGAATGACAATTCCTTGCCGTGCAGCTGGTCGATGGCAAAAAACGGCGAACGGCGGTCAGCAATGGCCATAAAAGCCGATTGATGGGGATTTTCGCCGTAGCGCAGCGATTGCACCCTGCGGCCGCCGATGGTCATGAAATCGGGGTGCCCGGTCGCGCCGGAATTCAGATAGGCCGCGATCAACGAGTCATAAAATGAGGTATAGGAAAAGGCTTTTTGCGCCAGTCGTTTCCGCGATTCCATTGGGATTTCGCCGTTGCTCTCCACCGCGGCAATGACCGGCGCGTAGTCCTTTTCATCGATCAGCACGATGGTATCGCGAAAATTTTTGGCGGCGGCGCGAACCAGGGCCGGGCCGCCGATATCGATGTTTTCCAGCATGGCATTCAGATCGGCGGATTTTTTCTGGAGGGCTTCTTCAAAGGGATAGAAATTGATAATCACCAGGTCGATCTTGGCTGTCCGGAATTCCTTCAACTGCCGCAGATGTTCGGGTGTTTTTTTGGCCAGAACCGGCCCGAATATGAGCGGGTGCAGGGTTTTCACCCGGCCGTCAAGAATTTCCGGGAAATTCGTGATCTGTGAAACCTCGATCACCGGAATGCGTCTTTCCTTCAGGTGGGCGGCAGTTCCGCCGGTGGAAATGATCTCCCAGCCCGCCGCAACCAATGCCGCAGCGATTTTTTCGATCCCTTCTTTATGATAGACGCTGATCAATGCCCGCTTCATGAAGCACCCCCGGAAATTTAATTATATCTTTAATGGGCGCCAAAAGCAAAGTTCAGGGGAGCGTGCCCCAAGTGAGGGCCGTGTCTCATTCAGGGGGATTTCGCAAATTTCTTTTTTGTGATACAATGAAATCTATCAAGTTCCGGGGTGTAGCGCAGACTGGCTAGCGCGTTCCGTTCGGGTCGGAAAGGCCGGAGGTTCAAATCCTCTCACCCCGATTTTCTTTCTTCTTGCTCCAGGCTACTTGAATTAAGCGAAAATTTGTTGTATAATTCCTACTTCGGTTGTGACCTAGTGGGGAGTTAATGGAAAACCTAAACGAATTTGTAGTCGTGCTTTATTTTGTGGTGCTTTCGATCCTGGCTGTTTTCGGCGCGCACCGATATTTCATGGTCTATTTGTATTATAAAAACAAGAAAGCCGTACGCAAGCCCGAGGGCCGTTTCGAGGAACTTCCGCGGGTGACCATCCAGCTGCCCATGTACAACGAAATGTATGTGGCCAAGCGCCTGATCGACGCGGTCGTGAAAATGGACTATCCCAAAGACCTGCTGGAGATCCAGGTTCTGGACGATTCCACCGACGAGACCGTATCCATCGCATCGCGCTGCGTCGAGCACTACAAGGCGCAGGGCCTGGATATCACCTATTTGCACCGCCAGAATCGCAGGGGTTACAAAGCCGGCGCCCTGGAAGAAGGCATGAAGGTGGCCAAAGGCGAGTTCATCGCCGTCTTTGACGCCGACTTCATTCCCCATAAGCATTTCTTGGAGAACACCATCCATTTTTTCACCGCGGCCAATGTCGGCATGGTGCAGATGCGCTGGAGCCATTTGAACCGCAATTTTTCACTGATCACCAACCTGCAATCGATCTTCCTGGACGGCCACTTCGTGATCGAGCACACGGCCCGCAACCGTTCCGGGCGTTTTTTTAATTTCAACGGTACGGCCGGCATCTGGCGCAAGACCGCCATCATCGCCGGCGGCGGCTGGCAGCACGATACCCTGACCGAGGACCTGGACCTGAGCTATCGCGCCCAGATGAAGGGCTGGCAGTTCATTTATCTTCCCGACCACTCGGTCCCGGCCGAGCTGCCCGCGGACGTGGTGGCTTTCAAAGCTCAGCAGCACCGCTGGGCCAAGGGATCGATCCAGACAGCCAAGAAGCTCCTGCCCAAGATCTTCCGGGCCAAGCTGCCGCTGGATGTGAAGATAGAAGCATTTTTTCACCTGGCGGCCAATTTTGCCTACCTGTTGATGGTGCCGCTGTCGGTTTCCATCCTGCCTGTGGTCCTGATGCGCCGGGACATGGATTGGGGGCAGATGTTCATTTACGACGTCCCCCTCTTTCTCATGGCCACGGCTTCGGTCGGGGCTTTCTATATTGTTTCGCAGAAGGAACTCTATTCCAATTGGACCAAAACGTTCAAATACCTGCCCCTGCTCATGGGCCTGGGCATTGGCCTGTCGGTGAACAACTCCTTTGCCGTCGTGGAGGCCCTGATGAACAAGGAATCGGAATTCGTGCGCACGCCCAAGTTCGGTATCGAGAAGAAGAACGACAACTGGGCATCCAAGAAATACAAGGGAAACAAGAACCTCCTGATCACCGTGGTCGAATTTACCCTCGGCATATACTTCACCTTCGCCGTGATCACCTGTATCAGCGAGGGAATCTGGCTCACCCTGCCCTTCCTCCTGATGTTCCAATACGGATACCTGTACATCTCCTTTCTTTCGTTCTCGACCATTTTCAAGAACAAGTTCCCGGTCAAGAAGGCCAGCGTCAGCATTGCCGGCTGATTCGGCCGGAGAAGATTTTTTGCCAATGCCGCAGCCAATGTCTTGCGGACAAAATTAAAACAATATGAGATTCAACGCCTATTTTGTCAGGTTTTCCCATTCCCAGGAAAGTTTCTCGGGCAATGTCCAGATCGCGGGCAAAAGCGTTGCGGCGAGCTTCAACAAAATAAGTGATGATATTTTCGCGGCCCATTTCAAGAACCAGGTCGAATTCAGTTTCCGGCAGGAAATAGATTTTAAAAACACCAAAAGCCATTTTGTTGTGCTTTTGCCGGTTCTGTCGCAATACAACCAGAGAAAACTGAAAAAGATGGCGGAAATCCTGCGCACGGTTTGTGATAATACCTTCCGGGCGATCATCCCGGCCTTGCTGACCGTGGAAAATTTTCTGGAAGTAGAGGGCCTGCTTTACTTTTTTTCCCTGGAAAGACGCGAGGTGGCTGAGGTTTTGACCGAATTGGAGCTTGCCAGGCAGCTGAAGGTCATCAATCTCAACTATTTGTTCGTCACCTCCTGGGATCATTTTTTGCAGAACCTGGCCGCCATGGAAAGCGGTCTGCGAAAAGCGTATGAAGGCAGGGAAAGAACTTTGAAATTCAGTCAGCTGGAAAAAACGGTCAAAATCCCCCAGGAAACCGTTTTTTTCAAATACCTGTTGAAAAAATGCAGCCAGGAATTTCCCTGCAAAGTGTTGTCCAACGCCCTGATTTTTTCCAAATTGCCGCTGAATGCCGAAGAAAAGACGCGCATGGCCGAAATTGAAAAGACCTTGAAGGCCGGTAAATTGTTGGTATTTACCATTGAAAATGTACAGAAGAATACGGATTATTCTCTCAAGCAGATCAACGATTCATTGTGGTACATGCTCGATGAGCAAAAATTCCTGCAGTTGGATGAAAGGCACTTTATCTTCAGCGATGAATACAATAAGATTATCAACCGCTTGAAAAAATTCAAGCGCAATCAGGGCGATATTTTGACTTTTGATGACCTGCGCACCATCACGTCCTACAGCAGGAAATATCTCATCGTCTTGTTTGAATATTGGGATGGGCAGAACATCACGAAGCGGGTGGGAAACAAAAGACAGATCTTGCTCGGCGCCTGATCAGGGCAGCGTGATGCCCAGCCGGGCCTTGGCCGCGGTCAGTATCTCATTATAGAATTTCAACTGGTCGGCCTGCGGCTGCCCCTTGGTCTTCTCGAAAAAAACGAGATGCTCCAGTAATTTTTGGGCCAGAGATCTCGTCTCCTTGGCGGCAGCCCCTGGGTCTTGGGTCGGCGTCTCCGTTTCCGGGGCGGTAGTGCCGTTTTTCTCATTCAGCAAGTAAGACTCGGCCAGGTATTCGATGGCGGCGTCAAGCTCCTGGTTCTGGTTGAGCAGGATCCCCAGGTTGTAAGCTACCTGCGCGTTCTTCTTCAACACGTAAGAGGCCTTGAAGTTCTCGATGGCCTTGGGCATGTTCTTGATCTGGTTGTACCACTTGCCAAGCGTTTTATAGTAATCCGCATTGGGCTTGTTCTGGTTGACGGCTTCGACACCACGAATGGCGTCTTCCACCTTGTCGTTTTTGAGCATGCGCTCGCTTAAGGCCAGAACGAAATTGGCCGATTTGTCGGATTTATCCAATTGGTATGCCTCGAGCGCCTTGTTGAAGGCTTTCATGGCGTTCTGGGGGTCCTGCTTGGCAGCCAGCAATTGCACTTGGATACGCAGGGCCGGGGCGGTGTAATTGTTGTCGATGAGGGAGTTGTTTTCGGTTGTGTTGCGCATTTTATCGGCGAGTTCAATAATCTGTTCGGTGTAACCATAAGCCTTGTCCAGGTCCTTTTTTGTCAGGTTGTAGGCATTGGCCAGGAAAAGATATAGGCGCAGCTTGTAGCTGGTCTCGATCTCCTGGTAGGTCAGTGCTTTTTCACCGAATTGGATGGTTTTATCATATTGCTGCAGCTGATAGGTGGTTTCGGCAAGATGCAGGTACATGTACATTGAGTTTCGGTCTTGGGAACTGCCGTATTTATTGAAATAGGCTTCGAGTTTTTGCATTTTGATCTGCATGTCTTTTTCGCCTACCAGGGCGATCCAGGCATCGGTCTGTTCTTTATCCATGGGGAGCAGCCCGGACAGGCTGACAGTGATAAGCATAAAAATCAGAATGGCGATTTTTTTCATTACTTTTGCCCTCCACTTTCTTTGAATTTAGGAGTAATTATAATTAAAAACTTCCGCCAATGTCAAGTTTATTTTTAGGCCGGCGAAAAATGCGTTCATTTGACTAAAATTCCGTTCCCCGGTAAAATATGCGAGTGACCAAAGCACGGATCTTTTGTTGTCTCGTGATTTTTCCGTTTCTTTCCGTATTTGCGCAAACCATCGCTGTAAATTCGTTTGAGCTTCCCAATGGCTTGAAGGTGATCCTTTCGCCCAGCAATGATATGCAGGCGGCTGCGGTCTGCGTGTATCATATGCGTGGAGTCCGGAACGACCCGCCCGAAAGCCGTGGGATAAACTATTTGTATCAATACCTGATGTTTGACGGCAACGAGAATCTCGAACCTTACGACCATGTCCTGTTCATCAACAAAATGGGCGGCACGGTCAGTGGCCGGGTAAATTACGACAATTCTTTTTTTTATGAGTTGCTCCCGGCTCAGGAGATCAACGTGGCGCTCTGGCTGGAAAGCGAACGCTTGAAGAGCCTGCGCTTGCAGGATCGCAATATCGATTATCATAAAAACCAGATATACGGCCGCATCAACCGGCTGTGGGAATCCAACCAGAACTTCAAAGCCCAGACCTGGGTGAATGCCAAGGTTTTTGAAGGGTCGGCATATGAATACCCTCTTTATGGCGACTTGAATAAAATCCGCTTTTTAAACAATGACCGCATAAGGGAAAATTATCAAAACTTTCAGAATCTGGCCAATATTCTCCTGATCATTGCAGGGAAATTCGATATTAACGAGTTGAAGGCCGGGATCAATAAATTTTTCCAAGACATCCCGCCGGGCCGCAGGCAGCAGAATCCGGTCTTCGGAGTCCAGAACCAGGGGAAAGCCTATCAGGTTAAAAATTGGCTGATTCCGGGCTTGAAAAAGAATTTTGTTGTTTACGGAATAAAATCTCCGGCCAAAATCAGCTACAATTTCATATATTTCGATTTTTTGCGCTATTATCTGACTGATCCGCGCTTTGCCAGGCTGGATTATTTTCTCAATACCGTGAACAAATTGAATGTTGAAATCGAGAGCAGTTTTACCGACTACATGGAGGCCAATTGCCTGACCATTGAAATCTCCAGCCCCAAGCGCATCAACCTCGAAAAAGCCAAATACGTTATGGAAAAAGAGTTTCAGGCCCTGAGCACGAACCTGATCAGCAACAGCGATGTGAAATCCATCCGTTCCTTGATGGAAATTGATTTCTTGAAAAGTATGGCCCAGTTGGAGGAAAGGTGTCTGCGCATCGGCGAGTTCTATCACATGTTCAGCGAGCTGAATTTTTTTGACGCGCAACTTAAAAGACTGCGCAAAATCACTTCCTATGATATCCTGGAGAGCGCGAAAAAATATTTTTTAAAAGAAAACCAGGTTGTTTTGAATGTTTATGCCGAAGAGAAATAGTTCCAACCGCTGCCTATTCTGGATTCTGGGCGGGATCTTGCTGCTTCTTGGGGCCGGGCGGGAGTTGTTTGCCGAAACGCGGTTGTTTTCTTTCACGACATCCAAGGGGTTGACCGTCAAGGTTTTGCAGGACAATAACATGCCATTCATTCATGCCCAGTTGCATATTTTTCTGGAAGGCAACGCGCAAAATTATACCTCTTGGGCCATCTCGCAGCTGACGGTCATGAATATGTTTGTCCGGGAATTGAATTCGCCGCCTTCCAATTTGCTGGGCATGCTGCAAAGGCAGGGCAACGATTATCAAGTCGAACAAAACCCCGAATATATAAAAATCAGCATGAATTTCCTCCCTGACCGCCTGGCGGCTTTTCCAAAGCTGCTTAAAGAAATTTTTTACTACCAATCCTTTCATCTGAAGAAATTCAACCAAAGCAGGGAAAATTTCTGGTCTTTGTACTCCAAAAACAAAGATTGGAGAAAGGAAATGGCTTTTTTACTGGCCTACCAGCAGATTGTCGGCAATTTTTATTTCAAGGGACTTTTGTTCCAGGAATTCGTCAATAAAATCAACTTGGCCCAGTTGCGTTCGTTTCTTTTGAAAACCTTTCGACCGGATAATGCCATTCTGATCATTAAAGGCAAGATTAATCCCTATTTTATTCTGGGAATGATTGAAAAAGATTTGCCGCAACCGTCCCCGCAACCGGCAAAAGCCAAAAAAGAGGAAATTACCATTAATGCCAGCCGCAAGGTCTTTGTGCTGAATGTCAATTCCCCTGAGCTGCCTGCGATCTATTGGTTCGATACGGCCCCGGCCGTAACCGAGGCCAATTACCTGCCGTATTTTATCGGCAATTTCACCCTGTTCGGTTTTCCGGGAGGGCGGATTTACAAATCCGAAAAGAATCAATTTTTGATGGCCGGGTACAAGGTCAATACCGAAGCCTATTTCTTGAAAAACTTCACCATTTTCTGCAATTATTTGCGCTTGAATTACAATGACCTGGAAAATTTTCTTTTGCTGGTAGACCAGGAAAGGAGAAAATTCGCCGTCCAGCCTATTGAAAGAAAAGAATACCTTGATGCCTTGAATTTTTATATCGGCCGGGCCCAGATCGACACCAACCGTTTTGATTTTGGCTTGCAGGGGGAAATCGACCGTTTCCACGCCAAGTCGTCTGGTTCGCTTCCTGCGCGCATAGGGACGGAACTTTTTCAGGAAGTGAGCATCAACCGAGTGGTGCAGGTAATGGATGAGCAGATGGGAAACAGGCACAAGAGCGGCGGCAAAGAAAAAGGAGTCGTGGTTTTGATCGGCAATGCGGCGCTCATCTTGAATAACCTGAAAATTTTAAAACCGGATACGATTGAGTTGTTGACGGATTAAAACAAGGCGGCGACCGGATTTGAACCGATGAATAGCGCTTTTGCAGAGCGCTGCCTTACCACTTGGCTACGCCGCCAATGGAGCGGGAAACGGGATTTGAACCCGCAACATCAACCTTGGCAAGGTTGCGCTCTACCATTGAGCTATTCCCGCTCTTGGCCTAAAGGATAATCGATATTGCCGTTTTTGTCAATAGCCGCGGTTGTGAATTCACCCTGCAAAAGCCCGGAGATGTTCTGCTGATCATGTCTCGGTTTTTAAAGCGGTATTTTGGGCGGGCCAAGTAGGTTGGCGAATTCCGGCGGCAAAAAAGGGCGCCTTTTTTCATTCAGCGCCGTGCCGATGGTCCGGGCTGATAGAACAAGCCTTTGGTCCGGATAGCAGAAGATGTCCTGTAAAAAAGCAAATCTTATAGGCGAGACCCGCTCCAGGTTCAGGCCAATCCAGAAAACGTCGCCGCCGCGCAATGGGGCCTTGTAATCAAGCTCTGCCCGTACCACCACCAAAAAAGTCTTTTCTTGGGCGAGCCGTTTGAAATCGATGCCGACCGACTGCAGGAATTCATGGCGGCAATGCTCCAGGTAGTTCTGATAGATGGCGTTGTTGACGATACCCTGCATGTCGCACTCGTAATCGCGGACCTTGAAGTCGAGTTTAAAGCGATACTTTGGCATGGGCAACCTCGCTGAAAGTCGATAGATTCATGATTCTGAAAGTGATTCTAACTGGCATGCTTTTTATGCTCAAGCCAATGTGAAACAAGGTCAATCAGTGTTTTGAGCGCCACCAGGACCAGCAGGGCGCCCAAAGGCTCGCCATGGGATTGGACCTGAACACCGCACACGATGATGGTTAAATGCATGGCGAACATCCGCTTGTAGGGCTGGAAAAAGAGCCGGGCGAACGAGGCGTTGAGATACTCGCCTCGGCCGATGAAGTTGTGCCGGTACGAATAGCCATGGCTGGCGGATAGCGCTAGGAGCGCCATCCCCAGTTCGGCAAACAAGTCTTTCCGGTCGGGGCTGAACAGGGCCATTACAAAGATCAGGTGGCCAAAGGTGAATATCCCGTAGTGAAAGATGAAGAAACGGATCAGGCTTTTCCTGGAATTCCCCGTCACCCGCTTGCCGTTGAGGATCATGTGCGTGTCGCCGACCGGACCTTGGGCGCGGGACATTTTCAACACATTGAAAAAACCGACCACCAGGTTTTCCATCCAGTAGAAAACCAAGATGGGCGCCACTTTCCAGCCCAAGCCCAGGACTCCGTACAGGGGCGCCAGGTTGGCGACGACCAGGGCCAGGGCGGAGGACCGCAGCCGGGCGGCAATCGAAGGTTTCCGTTTTTCGCCGTTGGCGGGCGCCATCGTGTTTTCCGGGTTCAGGTTTGGCATTTTTATCTTGTTGCCGGAAAATGAAGAAATGATTTCATGGCCAGGTCAGAGAATTCAGATTTTTTTGCCAGCCGAATAAATATGTTCGGCCGAATGCAGCATCAAGTCGGCGAATGCTTGCGCGTCTTCCAGGTCGGACTGGTCGGGATGGCCGTTGGCGCTCTGGGCTTCCATGGCCCAGGCCCGTTCGTGAGGCTTTTCCATCCATTCATCAAGCTGTTCGAATTTCACCTGGCCGCGGCAGCCGAATGTGCCTAAAACGGTCCGGCCGCTGGATAAACTAAGTGCGCTGTAAAAAGCAGTAACGGCTTTTTCACCGCCGCGCAAAGATCCATGAGTGGCAAAAATGGCCAGCTTTTTCCCTTGGGGGATGGCCTGCAGGAAATGGACCATCCTGGCGGGAACGCCGTGGTGCTGGACCGGGAAGCCGCAGAAAATTAGATCGTATTGGTCTATGTCAAGCACCTGATCGATGGGCAGCAGGGTTTTCTGGGTGTGCCGGATGCCCGCAAATATCGCCTCGGCGACCTTGCGGGTGTTGCCGGTTTGTGAATAGTAGGCGACCAGGATTTTCATGCGTCCTCCTTGCCAGTGTGAATTGTAGCGGATTGCCAGGCCAAAGTCCAGAGTGGAACAAAAGGCGCTGGCGACTATGTTGTCGGAGTTGGCGGGTATAGATTTTCGCTTTTGGCAGGTTTCTGCCGCAAGGCCAGCCATATCCCGGCCAATATCAGCGCGGCCGCTGTCAATTTCAACAGGGAGGGAGTTTCACTCAGAAAAAGAAATGCCAGAATCGCAGCCCCGATCGGCTCCCCCAGAGTAGCGATGGCGATGTAAGCGGCCGGGAGATGGGCCAATGCCCAATTGAAAGCCGAGTGACCCAGAAGCTGCGGCAAAAGCGCCAACAGCAGGAACCAACCATAGGTCGTGGGCTTAAAACCGGTCAACGGTTGGCGAATGAGAAACGCGGCAGCCAGCAAGGTCAAGGCCGCGGTGCCGTATACTATGGTCACATAGGGGATCAAGGACAATCGGCGGCGCAGCCGGCGTCCGATCAACCAATAGCCGCTGACAGCCAATGCGCCGAGTAAGGCCAGGGTGTTGCCAAGGAAGGGCTGGGAGGAGATGGCAGTTCGAGCTTCGGCAAGGCTAATGACAATACTCCCGCTCAGGGCAAGCCCCAAACCGAAGGCCAGGAAGGGAGTCATGGCCTCTCGCCAAACGATCCGGGCAAATAGCGCCACCCATAGCGGCGACGTGGAAACCAGCGCCACCGAGCTGGCGACGGAAGTATATTCCAATGAAGTGATCCACGTCCCAAAATGAACGGCGAGAAAAAAACCAGAAGCCAGCAGCCATCGCCATTCCGGAAATTTTAACCCGCGCAGCTCCCGGCGATGATGCAGCAAAGCAAATGGAAGCAGGAACAGCGTGGCCAGGGAAAGACGGTAGGCGGCTATGGAGAGGGAGGGGGCGTCGGCCTGGGCGAAACGAACGAAGATCGAACCTGAGGAAACGGCGGCGATGCCGATGGCCAGGGCAAGGCGCGGCGGCAAAGACCGGCGATCGCCAACAAGGTCGCGCGGATCCCTGCGGGTTCCCGCCGTGGGGGCCGGGTGCTCGCTCATGAGGGTGTTTCCATGAAGAGCTTGGCGAAGACCTTCAGGAAGGCGATGTCGGTCAGCGCGGCCAGGGTGAGCAGCAGGCCGAGGATGAGCCACAACCAGCCCAGGCGAACCGCGGCTTTGCCTTCATAGTCACGGCATTCGGCCGTTGTGTGGCGTTTCCGGATCACCCGCCAGCCGGTGAAAGCGAGCAAGGCCCCCAATATCAGGAATGCCCAGTCGAGATATTTTACTTCAGCTGCTGTCATTTTATTGCCGCTCCAATTCTATTATTATGGGTTTCTTTTTTCAAATCAGCTAGATCTTCCTGCAATCGGTCATGTATTTGCCGCCAAAAACCCCTAGTTCCAGCATCTGCCTGGGCGTGAGCTCGGGCTTGAAACTAGGGTGGAAGTTTTTCCCCACGGGCTCGCCCAGACAGTACCCAGATCCTTTTTGCATCTTGTCGTTGACCACGATCCGTTTCCGCAGGGCCTGTTCCTCAGAATGGGTTTTCATTTTAGTGTTTTCATGCTCAGTACATGCAGGGTGACCCCGATGCCGACCGCCAGAAGCAGGATCCTGCCCCAAGGCGATTCCAGCACCGCCAGACCCGAGAAAGCCAGAGTCCCCCACAACAGAAGCAGGGTCGCTATCTTGGCCTGGCGTGAAATCGCACGGTGTTCGCGGTATTGCCTGATATAGTGGCCGAAACATCGGTGTTGGATGAGCCAGTTGTACAGGCGGTCCGAACTGCGGAAAAAGCAGGCGGCGGCAAGCAGCAGGAAGGGTGTGGTGGGCAGGAGGGGTAAAAAAATCCCGGCAGCGCCCAGTCCGACCGCAACCATGCCGCACATCGCCAGCAGAGATTTTCGCACTTTATTCATGTTCATTTCGTTTCCAGCCGTCCGTTCCGCATGGTCAGGTTTCATTATTCCACGCCCAAGGAATGCCCGGGTATATTGATGCCAAAGATACTTAGGGCTGAACTGGAAGAGTAGGTCATTTGTCCTTGCCATTTTTTTGGGCAAGGATTTTTTTATAGCCGGCAAAATTCTTGAAAAGCTCATCCACGGATTCCCCCGCCAGGAATACGGCTGAAACCGTTCGGTATTCTTTTCCGTCATGGACATATGTGGTGAAGGTTCCGCTGCCCGCGCTGGCATGGGAGTAGGTTTGTATGACCGGATAGCCGTTGATCTTCTGGTCCGCAACCAGGATGGGCGATCCGAAAAAATCGCCAATGCGTCTCAGGGATCTCCCGTCGACCATGGCGTAGGGGCAGCCTCCCGTTCCGCATTGCCCGGCGGACGCCGCGATCAAAAATTCTTTCTTGCCGTCGCCGTTTAAATCCTTCTGGAATGCATGAGGAACAGCATCGGCGGGATATTCGAAACGGTCAAGGATGTCGGGGATGCCGCCCGAGGCCGGCAATTTCAAAGGTGACATGGATGAGCTGTCCAGCCAAATACCCAATGGCTCTTTATTCTCCGCGCGGGCAGGGTGGAAAAGCAGAAAAAGGATCGATACGAACACGGCGGAAATTTTAACTTTCATGGTGCACCCTTAATATTTTTTTGCACGGCGGGGCGATCAAACCAATTCGCCCCTGGCGACGATCACGGCCTTGCCGCCGACGGAAATGCTGATCCTTTCGCCATCCTGTTCTGCTTTCAGGAGCAGCAGCGACGGCCTGCCGATCTCGAAGCCCTGCTCGCTGCGGATGTCGATGCGGTCCTGGCCGAAATAGCGGTGCTTGACCAGGTAGCCGGCCAGGCAGCCGTTGCCGCTGCCTGTGGCCGGGTCTTCAGGAACGCCGAAATAATCGACGAACACCCGCACGCTGATGTCGTTCGGTGCCTCATGTGCTTGTGGACAGAAAACCAGGATCCCTTTGGCCCAAGTATCTTTGATGAACGCAAAATATTTGTTCCGGTCGACTTTTGCGGCTTTCAGGGAGGCCAGGGTCTTTAGGGGCACGATGAAAAAGGGCAATCCGGTTGAAACTTCCTGGACCGGAAAACGGCCGTCGATATCGGAAACCGGCAAACCGAGGATGGCGGCCATAGCTTTTGCCGGGTGCGGCTTCCCAAACTCAGGTTCGATCTGCTTCATCCAGTTATAGCCGTCCCGGCCGAAAGTGACCGAAATCTTTCCGACTTTCAAATTCAGGGACAGCGCCGCGGCGCGGCCTTTAAGTATCTCGCTGCGGATGACATGGGCAGTCCCCAAGGTCGGATGACCGGCGAACGGGACCTCTTCCGCAGGCGTGAAGATGCGCACGTCGTAGCCGCCGTCGCGCTGTCCGTCTTGCAGAATAAAGGTGGTTTCGGAAAAATTGGTTTCGCGGGCGAGTTGCTGCATTTCGTCGCCGCTGAGATCTCCGGCTTCGCGAAAAACCGCGAGCTGGTTGCCGGCATATTTCTTTTCAGCGAAAACATCAACGATATAAAATGTGATTTTTTTCATCTCAACCTCATGGTTTTTTTGGCAGCGGGGGCCTGCCGTCAGCTTTTCCCGGAAATGTACTGGCAGTAGCCGAAGGCGATTGGCCCGGCCTTCGAGGTTTCGCAGGGGAATGCCGCGCACTCAAAGCACAGGTGGATCCCCTTTTTAAAAGCGCAGGTGGCAATGAGGCAGAATTTGTTTTCCTTGGCAATGCAGCCCTCGGGATAATTCGGGCAAGTTTTAGCGACCAGGCGCGGGCATTTTTCGCAGGCGATGCCGCAGACTCCGATCTTCATCTTAATCGCTCCCTTACTTTTGCTGTTCCGCCAAAGTAAAGCCAGATTTTGACAAAGGGGAGTGGAAAAGTCAAGGGAAAAATGGCGGTAGTAATAGCGGTGCTAGGAACAATAAAAACAAAACTCGACTGAGATTGGCCTCGATCGGGAATTTGGGAATGCGGGGTCTAAAAGCGGATGCCCAGGCCGACTCCCGCGGTCAAGCCCCCGATGTTGATCTTGAAATCGGCCGGCTGCATGTTGCACAGGCTATACTTCAGGCGGCAGTCAAAAATCAGCCGCCTGGCCAGCGTCAGGGTCGCGCCGGCAATCCCGCAGAAACCGACCTTGCCCTGTTTGGCCTCGCCGATGATGTTCGTTTCCTTGTACTGGAAATAGCCGGCGCCGGCCCCGATGTAGGGTGTCATTTTCCCGGTTTTGATCCGCCACAGCGCCCCGCCTTCCAGAGCCATGATTTTTACTTTCGTTGCCTCGGCCGTTTTTGAAAGCTCACCCGAACGTCCGAAATAACTGCCTTCCAGCCAGGCAGCGAGACGTTTCCGGCCCAACCGCAGCTCGGTGCCGAACGCGGGTCCGCTTCCATAAATCTTTCTGAAATCTTTTTCAGAAGGAACGAAATAGCCGGCCCGCAGCAGCAGCATCATCAAGGAAGGTTTGCCTGTTTTGGCGGATGCGGACGCCGACGTCACACCCTGAACCGATGCAAACAACAACAGTGAAGTAAGAACAATTCCAATCATCTTGCGCATGTGTGCTCCTCCTTGTCATTCGACCGTGATCGAGGCCGGAAGGCCTTCCCGGTCGTCGCTGGCGACCGCAACGACAACGTATGTCCGGGCAGTCGTTCCCGCCATGCGGTGGCTGTATTCCGTTTGCTCAGCCGTTACTTCCTCCAGCAAGGTCAAAATACCGCCGCTTTTCTCGTAGATCCTATAGCCAACGATGCCCAGGCCGCTGTTTTCCGGATTGGCGTCCCAGGAGAGGACATTGATATATTCGGCTTGCGAGAACGAACGGTTCAGGACCTTCATGCCGCTCAGGTTAAGCGGTGCTTGGATGGGGTCAGCGGCAGCATAAGCCTTGATGCAGACATTACCGTTGTCGGTTCCCGGGTCCTTGTTCAGGTCTTCCCAGGCATTTCCAGTGTGGCTGCAGAAGCTCTCGCCGTTATGGGCGGTAGCCGCCGATGAATAGCCATTTGCGGAGTATTCGATCGCAATCGGGTAACCCCATTTTTTGTTGGTGAACTTGATGACCACGGAAAAACGTTCGCCGATGGTCAATGGCACCGCCCGGGTCAATGTTTCGGTATAAAAACCTGGATAAGGCTTGCTGCCATTCAGCGTGTACCTCAAGGTGCCGCTGCAGGGATTATTGGCCGTGACTCCGGTATAGACATGGATTTTATAATTAACATTGACATCCGTGGTGTAAAAGCCGACGGCGCGCAGGGGCAGATTGCTCTGGGCGGCGAAAATGTTCGCTCCCCAGCCGACCGTATCTTCCCAGCCCCAATCGCCTACCCAACCCAATGGATCGTATTGGTAATTGTGCTGATAGTTGCCGTTCGCTTCCGGGCTGGCATAGCTGACAAAATAACTCAACGAGGCATCGTAATAAGAAATGTAAAAATAACCGTCTTTGCCCCAATCGAGCCCCCAACTGTTCTTGGCGATGAATGCCCCGTTGCCCGGAGGTGTCGATGAAAAATTGCCGGCGGCATAAGCATCATCCCAACCGACAATGGCAACCATGTGGTTGGTCTCGTCATTATTGCTGCCGTCGTAATAGTAGCTTTGTTGGCTGACGTTGTAGCTGCTGTTTTGGTAGTAGAAGGAAACTTCGACGGCGCCGACAGTGGTCAGGTAATGCTTGATGAGGTTGTTATCCTGAGAATTCGCCCGCTCGGGCAGAAAAACGATCTGCTGCACATGTTTTTGCGTCGTATAGTCTGCGGCGGCAGTGGAGAAAGCGGCGGAAGTGGCATAGGGGTAGGCCAGGTCGCTTTCGTTGATCGGCCCGTCCCAGCGGGCCAGGTATGCCGCCGACATCCAGCTGTGGCCGCCCTCACATTCGGCATAATCAAACCCGTGCCGGGAATTCAGGTGCTGTTCGGAAAAATCCCGGGTATCGTCTGGTTTCAGCACCGATTCCAGGGACGCCATGGCCGAGAATGCCCAGCAGGAGCCGCATGATCCCTGGTCGCGCACATCCGTGACCTTGTTGTAGGAACGCAGGTCATACGATGCGGGGTAACTCGCGGCCAGGTTCCGGTTCACATCTCCCCTGACATGGGAAAGGTTTACCGGGGCCGGGACACGACCCAGCGGATGCCAGTCATCGGAATACCGTTGTGCCTTTCCGGCCTTGATCAGGGCCTGATATTTCAAGAACTCCGGATTCAAAGGGGCCAGCCCGGGTTTTTCTAAAAGTTCTTCCTGGGTAAAACAGAAATGTCCCAGGGAAAACAGAAACAGGAAAATTGCGAAAAATCCGATTGTCTTTTTCATAAAACCTCCTTTTTGCCTCCAGCCTGGCTTCATCTATTGATGGAACGAATAAGGTTTGCTGCCCTTATCTTAAAAACAAAATGAAATCATAGCATATTTATCAGATGTTGCGAATAGAATCCGGTTGAAAGGCGAGTAACTTTATTGTTAAATAAAAAACGGGCCACTCATGGAGAAATCACGGAACTGTTTTTGCGGGATTCATCATTGGCGTGAAAAGGCGGTTCCATGGGGATCGCCAAAGCGGGTGCCCACGCCCGAACCATACGTTCCCTCAGTATAGACTTGCCTGCTTCTTGTTTAGTTGTTTTCTTTTTTATGCAGAAGGAGCTTGTCGTACAGCGCCAGGCCGATCATGGAGAGCACCCCCATGCCGGCCACGATCAGCCAGATGGCAGATGGATTGGCCGGCTGGCCCTTGGCCACCGGGTTGGAGATGAAGGTCTCGAACAGGCGGCCGCCCAGGGGCGCGCCAACGATCGAACCCAGCGCCACGGGCAGGTTGGCGTAGCCCAGGTAGAGCCCTTCCTGACCCTTGGGGGCGATGGCGCCGATGTACTCGTAGATGCGCGGCGAGGCGAACATCTCGCCCAGGGCCATGGAGGCGATGGATATGATCAGGAAGATGCCGGCGATGGGCAGCAGGACCTGGAAACTGCCGAAACGCAGCAGGGAGACCTTCAGCGAGATGTCAGCAAAAAGAACGGGGGCCAGGACATTCACGAGCATACCGATGGTGGTGACCAGGACACCGAGAATGATCGAACGTACCGGTGTCCATCTCTTGGCCAGGCGGGTGATGAGCAGCTGCAGCGAGACGATCATGATCGGGTTGACCAGGGTATAGAGCTCCATCGGAGCTTCGGGGTCGACCCAACGCAGGAACAAGGGCATGAGGTTGTACAACTGGACATACAGGATCCAAAACATGCCGATGACCACCAGGAAAAAGACGAACTTCCAATTGCGCAGGACGGTGACAATGCCCAGCAGCGCCTGGCTCAGCGTTTTTTTGGCCGCAACCTGGCCGTCTTTTTTCCCGTCCGGGACATATTCCGGTTCGCGGTAGACAAAGAACACGATCAACAGGCCGACAACGGCGAAAGCGAAGGCCACGGGGAAAAAGATGGCCGGAATGCCCATCTGGCTGCGCACGAAATAGGAGACGCCGCGGCCGCTGATCGAGCCGATGTTGATGACCATGTAAAAGATGCCGAAGCCCAGCGTGGCGCGCAGCCCCGATGTCTTCTGCACCGTACCGGCGATGCAGGGCTTGACGATCGAGCCTCCCAGGCCGATGAGCACGATGCCCAGCAGGATCGGGATGGTGAAATTGCTTCCGGCCGGCCAGAAGCGCTGCACGTTGCCCATGACCAGGTAGCCCAGCGCGAGCATGACGAAGGCGGCGACAAGGGAGCGTTTGAAGCCGTACTTGTCGGCCAGGGTGCCGCTGACGATGGGCAGGAAATAGATCAGCCCCCAGAGGAGCGAGCCGTTGAGAAAGGTGGCGAAGGTCGGGCTCATGCCCAGATTTTCCGTCAGGTAAATGACCACGAACGAGGCCATGGCATAATAGGCGCCGCGTTCGAACAGCTCGATGGTATTGGCCGTCCAGAAAGTGGCGGGAAAGCGTGCGGGTTTGCTCTCAGGCGAATTCATGAAGACCTCCGGGATTATTTTATGGCGATGCCCAGCTCGTCGAGCTGGCGCTGGGACACGACCGAGGGCGAACCGGTCAGCAGGCAGAGCGAAGAAGTGGTCTTGGGAAAAGCGATGATCTCGCGGATGGAATCCTCGCCGGTCAGAAGCATGAGCAGGCGGTCGAAGCCCAGGGCGATGCCCAGGTGGGGCGGCGCCCCGAATTTCAGGGCGGTGAGAAAGAAGCCGAATTTTTCCTCGATCTCCCTGTCTGCCAGGTTCAGCATCTGGAAGACCTTCTTCTGCAGGGTGATGTCATGTATCCTTTTGCTGCCGCCGCCGATCTCCACGCCGTTGAGCACCAGGTCGTAGGCGATGGCCATGACCGCCAGCGGCCGGCTGTCGAGCAGAGGGATATCTTCGGGCCTCGGCGCGGTGAAGGGGTGGTGGTTGGAGTCGAGGCGCTTTTCCTCCTCGTTGAAGAAGAACAGGGGAAAATCGGTCACCCAGAGGAATTCCATCCTGTTTTTGTCCTGGAATTTTTTTCCCAGGAACTCGCGCAGCTTGCCGGCCAGCAGCAGGGCTTGGGCCTCGGCGTCGGCGACCAGCAGGACCAGGGAGTCGGGAGCGATGCGCCGCTTTTCGAAGAAAGCGGCGATCGCCTCGGGGGCGACCTTCAGTGAGGACTTGAAGCCGTCGTCGGCCTTCTTCATCCAGATGACGCCCCTGCCGCCGAGCTTCTTCCCGGTTTCGTTGATCTCGTCGAGCTGTTTGCGTGAAAACCCTGCGGCATCGGGAATGACCAGTCCCTTGATCCTCTCCCCTTTGGCCCGGGCGGCATTGAGCAGGTCGCTGTTCCAGGTGCCGGACTCGTCCGTGAAATCCTGGATCTGGTAAGGAATGCGCAGGTCGGGCTTGTCCGAGCCGTATTTTTCCATGGCTTCCTTGTAAGGCATGCGCCGGAAGGGCAATGTAACATCGTGTCCGCGCAGGGTGAAGATTTCCCGGACCAGGCGCTCGATGATGGAGAACAATTCGTCATGTTCGGCGAAGCTCATCTCGATGTCGATCTGGGTGAATTCGGGCTGGCGGTCGGCGCGCAGGTCCTCGTCGCGGAAGCAGCGGGTGATCTGGTAGTAGCGCTCGAATCCGGCCACCATCAGCAGCTGCTTGAACTGCTGCGGCGACTGGGGCAGGGCGAACATCTTTCCCTTGTATATCCGCGAAGGGACCAGATAGTCGCGCGCCCCCTCCGGGGTGGCGTTGGTCAGCATGGGCGTCTCGATGTCTAAAAAACCTTCTTTGTCCAGGAAATTGCGGGCCCGCAGGTTGACCTTGGAGCGCAGCTTGAAATTCTTCTGCATGCCCAGGTTGCGCAGGTCGATATAGCGGTGCCTGAAGCGCAGCTCCTCGGAGACGTTGCCGCGATTTTCAGGGACGAAGGGCGGGACCTCGGAAGCGGCCAGGATCTCGATGTCGCTGGCGATGAGCTCGACCCGGCCGCTGGGCAGGTCGGAGTTGGGCTTGGCGCGCGCCACCACCCGGCCGCTGACCGCCAGCACGGTCTCCTTGCCGATGCACTTGAGCTGGTCCGGGCGGGCAAACGTTTCGTTGACCACGATCTGCAGCAGCCCTTCGCGGTCGCGCAGGTCGATGAAGGTCAGGCCGCCCAGCTCGCGCATGTTGTTCACCCAGCCGTAGACGGTGAGCGTGCGGCCAACATGTTCTTCGCGGACGGCGCCGCAGTAGGTTTCCCGTTTCAAAAGTTTTCTTTCAGCCATGCGTTTAGGTCCTTGAGGGGGATTTTGATCTGTTCCTGGGTGGCCATGTTCTTCACCGAGACCGAGCTGCTGCGGATCTCGTCCTCGGCCAGGAGCAGGGTGAATGCCGCGGCGACCCGGTCGGCCTTCTTGAATTGTTTTTTCAGGTTCTTGCCCTGGTAGTCGAGGTAGACCGGATAGCCCTCTTCGCGCAGGACCTCGGCCAGCTGTACGGCGTGGGCCAGCCATTGCGGGTCGCCGTAGGCCACGAAAAGGATCTTGCGCCCGGGCAATTCCAGGTGCTCGAGGTGCAAGATGATGCGCTCCATGCCGGCGGCGAAGCCGATGCCGGCCATGTCGGGGCCGCCCAGCTCCTTGATCAGGTTGTTGTAACGGCCGCCTCCCAGCAGTGCGTTCTGGGCGCCGAGCTGGCCGGAAGTGACCTCGAAAGCGGTCTTGGTATAGTAATCCAGTCCGCGCACCAGGCGTGGATTGAGCACGAAGGGGACATTCATCCAGCTCAAGGCTTCGCGCACGGCGACGAAGTGCTCGCGGCATTCCGCGCAAAGATGGTCGCCGATAACGGGAAAGCGGCCGGCGGCCTCGGCGCAGGCGGGCTGCTTGCAGTCGAAGATGCGCAGCGGGTTACCGTCGATCTTGCGCCGGCAGTCGGCGCACAGCTTGCTCTCTTCGGCGCGGGCTGCTTTTTTCAGGACTTCCAGGTAAGCCGGGCGGCACTGCGGACAGCCGACGGAATTCAGGTCCAGCTGGACGGATTCGATTTCGAGTTTTTTCAGGAAATCCACGGCCGAGAATATGACCTCGGCGTCGACCTGGGGCGAATCGTCGGCAAAGACCTCGACGCCGAACTGCTGGAACTGGCGGTAGCGGCCTTTCTGCGGCTTGTCGTAGCGAAACATGGGCCCGAGGTAGTAGAAACGCAGGGGTACCAGGTTCTCGAAAAGATTGTTCTCGATCGCGGCCCGCACCACCGAGGCGGTATTCTCGGGCCGCAGGGTCAGGCTGCGGTCCGACTTGTCGGTGAAGGTATACATTTCCTTCTGCACGACCTCGGTCTCGCTGCCGATGCCGCGACTGAACAGCTCGCTGTGCTCGAATATCGGGGTGCGGATCTCCTGGTAGAGGAATTTTTTATAATAGGCGTGGATGGCGTTTTCCAGGTAATGCCATTTATGGATCTCGGGAGCGAAAATGTCGCGCGTGCCTTTTGGAGCCTTGATCTCGTTCATAGGTACCCCGGTGATTTTAAAGTGTTCATCTGGCGAAAGCGGAACGGATGGCGGCGAACACGGTCTCCAGGTCATAGGAAAGCACCTTGGTTTCGCCGACCGTGGCCATGAAGTTGGCGTCACCATGCCAACGGGGGACGATGTGCTGGTGAAAATGGTCCCTGACCCCGGCCCCGGCCGTTTTGCCGATGTTCATGCCAATATTGAAGCCGTCGGGATGGAAGCTTTCCTGCAAAATGGACAGGGAACGCCGGGTCAGCCGCCACATTTCCAGCAGGTCGGCGTCTGTCATTTCAGCGGGAGACGCGACATGGGAGTAAGGAGCAACCATTAAATGGCCCGTACTGTATGGGTATTTGTTCAGGATGACAAAAAATTTTTCGCCGCGGTGACAGATCAGCGAAGGGACGCCGTTTTCATTCAATGCCCGGCAGAGCACGCAGGAATCGTCTTTTTTCAGGCCGGATACAAAACTCCATCGCCAGGGAGCCGCTAAAAATTTCATCATTTTTCACCCGCCCCCGGACCGGCCAGCCGTCATTTGTTTTTGTCCAGTTCGTTCTGCAGCAGGTCGCCGATGGTCGTGACCTGGTCGTCTCCGCCCTTCATGTATTTTTGGAGTTCTTCCCGCTCGCGGGCTTTGTTCAGTGCCCGCAGGCTGAGATAGACCTTCTTGCGGTCGAGTTCGGTCCGCGATATCAGGGCTTCAATCTTGTCTCCGGGCTTGTATTTCTTTTCCAGATCCTGCACGGTGATCTTTTCTTCATCGATGTCGCCGATGCGGATAAAGCCCTCGATGTTGCGGGTGATCTCCACGGCGATGCCGCCATCGGTGATCTTGCGGACCGTAACCTCGATGGCGTTGCCGGGCTTGTGTTTGGCAAAAAACGTTTTCCATTCGCTTTCCGACAGATGCTTGATCCCCAGCTGGACCTTGTAATTGCGGTCCAATTCGTTGCTGATGATCATGACATCGATCTCTTCGCCTTCCTTCATGTATTCTTCCGGGGATTCGATATGGTAATAGCTGATATCCGAGATTTTTACCACGCCTTCGACGCCTTCCTCCAATCCCAAGAATACCCGCGATTTGAGAATCTTTTTCACTTTGGCCTTGACGATCTCCCCGCGCGAGTGTTTTTCCAGGTATTTTTCCTCCGGGCGCATTTCCAGCTGCTTCAAGCCCAATTTGATCTTGCGGTCTTCCTTGCTGATCTCGATCACCTGCACCCACAACTTGTCTCCCACGGCCACGTATTCCTCTACCGAAGTCGGCCGACCGTCCCAGGTCAGGTCGGAAATGTGCAGCAGTCCCTCGACCCCCTCCTCGAGCTCGATAAAAGCGCCGAAACTGACGATCTTGACCACCTTGGCGATCAGCCTTTTGCCGATGGGATATTTGGTCTCAATGCCGATCCAGGGATCGGTAAATTTCTGCTTGATGCCCAATGAGATTTTTCCTTTCTCCTTGTCGATCTCCAGCACCTTGACTTCGATTTCATCGCCTTTGCGCAGTTTTTCCTTGGGATGGTTGATGCGGCCGTAAGAGATGTTGTCCTTGTGCACCAGGCCTTCCAGGCCGCCCAGGTCGACGAAAGCCCCGTAATCGACAATCGAGGTCACCATGCCCTTGACCACTTGTCCGACCTCAAGCGACCCCAGCAGGTTTTTCAACTTTTCCTGCTTTTCGTCTTCGAGCAGGATGCGGCGCGAGACCGTGCCGTTCTTTTCCTTTTTGTTCAGCTTGACGACCTTGAACCAGAAGTCCTTGCCCAGCATTTTTTTCGGGGCCTTGACTTTCTGGATATCCACCTGGCTCATGGGCAGGAACATCTCCACCCCCATGTCGACCATGAAACCTTTTTCATCGGGGGTCAATTTGGTGATCTTGCCCAGCAGGGGGATGTTCTTTTTATAGGCGCGGAAGACATTTTCCCAGCCCTCCTGTTCGTCGAGCTGCTTTTTGGAAACGATGATGTAGCCTTCCTTGAAATTGACGTTTTTGGGGAGTACCGAGATCGCGTCGCCGATCTTATATTTCATGTTCCCGTCCCAGTCCAGCAGTTCCAGGCGGTCCAGGATGCCTTCGGTCTTCTGGCCGATATCGATGACCACGCGGTTCTCGACGATGTCCACGATGCGGCCTTCGATGGCGGCGTTGGATGCGAGGTTTTTCAGGTCGTAGTTCTTCACCAGTTCGGAAAAATCTTCCGGGTTGTTCTCGGCGGTGTCATGGGTGTCTGACATGTTGTGTCTCCTTAGCGTTTATAGTTTCTGCAGGAAATTTTTTACGTTGTCCAACTCCTGTGGCGATGTGGAAGCCCCGGCGCTGATGCCGATGGAATTGAATTTCTTTAACTTGGCCAGAATCCTTTTGTTCTGCAGATCGGCGCAGGTTTCGATCCGCAGGGTATTTTTATTTTTTATCCTGGCGATATTGAAAAGTTTTTTGGTATTGGATGAAATCTTGCTGCCGACCACGATGATGGCGTCGACTTTGGGCGCCAGTTTTTTCACGGCCTCCTGGCGGTCCCGGGTGGCCTGGCAGATGGTGTTGAAGACGTGCAGCTTTTCGGTTTTGTCCAACAGGATGGCGACCACCTCTTTAAAAAATTCGGTGTTCAGGGTGGTTTGCGCCACCACGCTGATCTCCCGGCAGCGGCGCAGGGCCCGGGCCGCCGCCAAGGAGTTGATGATCTGCACTTTCCCGGCATAGCTTCTGGCGGCGACGATCTCGGGATGGTGCTTGTCGCCAACGATCAGGATTTTGCTGTCGGCCCGGTCGAGCGCTTCGATGATCTTCTGTCCCTTCTTGACCAGCGGGCAGGTGGCGTCCAGGGTGGAAACGCCTTGCCGCTGCAGTTCAAGTTCGATGTCGCGGGGAATACCGTGGGTGCGGATGCACAGGGTCTTGCTCTTGGCGATTTTGTCGACCGCCGAGATGTGCTCGATGCCTTTTGCGGCCAAATCGTTCAAAACCGGGACATTGTGGATCAGGGGGCCGAAAGTCTGAATCTTTTTCCCCTGGCGATGGTATTCATTGATCAGTTTCAAGGCTCTTTTTACTCCAAAACAAAATCCCGCCTCTTCGGCGACTAATATTTTCATGAATCAGATCCCAATCATACAATATTATGGCCGTTTTGTCAACCAAAAATCACAATCCTTCCCATGTGGCCGCGGCTTGACAACCTGGTGGCGATGGCATATAAAGTTTTTGGAGGTAACTTCCCCATGACGCTGAATCTGAACAAGGCCCGGCGCCTTGCTTTGCCCGAAGAATTGCCAAGCAAGAAGGATTTTGTCGCCGGCATCCGCCGCGCTCCGGACCGGGGATTATCCCTGGTCGCCGCTCAGGCCAAAACCGCACTGAAAAATGCGCTGCGCTATATTCCCGCTCCGCTCCATAAGGAGATCGCGCCCGAGTTCATGGATGAGCTGCTCCACCGCGGGCGGATCTACGGATATCGCTACCGGCCCGAGGGCTCCCTGAAGGCCAAGGCGGTGGATGCCTATCCCGGGAAAATCCTTGAGGCGCGGGCTTTCCAGGTGATGATCGACAACAACCTGGATTTCGACGTGGCCCTGTATCCCTATGAGCTGGTGACCTATGGCGAGAGCGGCCAGGTCTTCCAGAACTGGATGCAATACAATCTGGTGAAGCTGTACCTGCAGGAAATGACCGACCGGCAGACCCTGGTGGTCTATTCGGGACACCCGCTCGGCCTCTTCGAGTCCCGCCCCGACGCGCCGCGCGTCATCTCCACCAACGGCATGCTGGTGGGCATGTACGACAACCTGGCCGGTTTCACCCAGGCCGCGGCCATGGGGGTTTCCAATTACGGCCAGATGACGGCCGGCGGCTGGATGTATATCGGCCCGCAGGGCATCGTGCACGGCACCTACCTGACCCTGCTCAATGCCGGGCGCATGTATCTGGGGATTCCCGCCCAAAAGGACCTGGCCGGAGTGGTCTATATGAGCTCCGGGCTGGGCGGCATGAGCGGTGCCCAGGCCAAGGCCGTGGAGATCGCCGGCGGTATCGGCGTGCTGGCCGAAGTCGACTATTCGCGCATCGACACCCGGCACAAGCAGGGCTGGGTGTCGAAAATTTCTTCAGACCTCGACGAGATCGCCCGCTGGCTGGATGAATACCGCAAAACGAAAAAGCCCGTATCAATCGCCTATCACGGCAATGTCGTGGATCTTTGGGAATACGTGCTGCGCCATGGCATTCCCATCGAATTGGCCTCGGACCAGACATCATGCCACGATGCCTACGGCGGCGGCTACACGCCGGCCGGAGTCACTTTCGATGAGGGGCGGCGATTGCTGCGGGAAAAGCCCGAGTCGTTCCGGGGAAAAGTCGATGAATCGCTGGTCCGACAATTCCGCCTGATCCAAAAAATGGCCGCCAGAGGGACCCGATTCTGGGATTACGGCAATTCCTTTTTGAAGGCGGTCTTTGATGCCGGCGCCATCGACATCGCGGCCAACGGCCGGGACGAGAGCGACGGTTTTGTTTTTCCCAGTTATGTCGAGCATATCATGGGACCATTGTGTTTCGATTACGGCTACGGTCCTTTTCGCTGGGTATGCTTGAGCGGCAAGGCCGGCGATCTGGCCAGGACCGATCTGGCAGCCATGGAGTGCCTGGATCCGGACCGACGGTCCATGGACCGCGACAATTTTGAATGGATCAGGAATGCCGGCAAAAACAAATTGGTGGTCGGCACCCAGGCGCGCATCCTCTACGCCGATGCCGGGGGGCGGGTGAAAATCGCCTTGAAATTCAACGAACTGGTGCGCCAAGGCATCATCGGGCCGGTCATGCTGGGCCGAGACCACCATGATGTTTCCGGCACCGATTCCCCTTTCCGGGAAACGGCCAATATCCGCGACGGGAGCAACGTCACCGCCGACATGGCCGTGCACAATTTCGCCGGTGACGCCGCCCGCGGCATGTCCATGGTCGTGCTTTCCAACGGCGGCGGCGTGGGCATCGGCAAAGCGTTCAACGGCGGATTCGGCCTGGTTCTGGACGGCAGCGATGGCAAGGACCGCATCATCCGTTCGGCCATGGAGTGGGACGTGATGAACGGCATCGCCCGCCGCGCCTGGGCGCGCAACGAGAATGCCATGGAAACAGCCGCTGCCTGGAATGTCCAGAACCCGGAGCGCGGCCATATCACCCTGCCCCACCTGGCCGACGACAAGCTGGTCGACGACCTGGTCGAGCGCAGCTATCCTGGCAAGCATTAGTTGAAGAGTTGACGAGTTCTGGAGTTGATGAGTGAATGGCATTAGTTCGAACGATGGCTGCCTTTGCGCTCAACCCTTCAACTCTTTAATTCTTCAACCTCCATTCTGTTGAAAAATAGGCTATTTTCCATTACAATAGGCTGTCCCCTTCCGGGAAAAAGGAGAAAAATCCGATGGGATTAGTGAAAAAAGGCAAGGACCTCTGGTTCTTTGAGGATCTTTATACGGATGCCACTTACGGTTTCAAGGTGTCCAAGGTGATCGTGCCGGAAACCGACACCGGCTTTCAAAAATTGATGATTCTGGAAACTGACCGCTTCGGGCGCGTGCTGATCCTGGACGGGATCGTGCAGTTGACAGAAGAGGATGAGGGAATTTATCATGAATGGATCGCCCATTGGCCGCTTTTCTCGCTGCGCAAGCCGGCGCAGCACGTGCTGATCATCGGCGGCGGCGATTGCGGCGTGGCCCGCGAAGTGCTGCGGCACAAGACGGTAAAGCGGGTGACCATGGTGGAGATCGACCGCAGGGTCTGCGACCTTACCCGTCAGCACATGCCGTCGGTATGCGCAGGCGTATACGAGGATCCGCGCTTCAAGCTCATCATCGGTGACGGCGCCGAAGTGATCCGCCAGATGAAGGGCAAGTGCGATGTCATCGTTATTGACTCCACCGACCCTATCGGGCCGGCCCAGAGCCTGTTCAACACCGATTTTTACCAGAGCGTCTATGACGCCCTTACCGACGGCGGCATCACCATCCACCAGACCGGGGCGTTGATCCTGCAGCCCTTCGAGGCCCCCGGCAGCTGGCGGCAGATCGAACGTTCCTTCGACGACGTGCGGGTGGTGCAATTCGCCAATGTGAGTTATATGGGCGGCCCGTTCAGCCTGACCGCCGGGTCCAAGGGCAGGGGGGTGTTCAATAACTCCGAACGCAATGCCCTGAGGGCCTATAAAAAGGCCGGCTTCAAGACCGCCTGGTATTCGCCGCGCATCTCCGCCGTCCCATATCCCGAATTCCAGAAACGCCTGGAGACCGATAAATACGGCGAGGAGATCGTTATGGATATTGATCTGCCCGCGGGCAGCGCGCCCGGCGCCGCCCAGGTGGCCGATTGGGCTACCCGGACCTGCGAGGCCATCAAGATGAAGGCCTTCGGCAAGCCGATCTACGCCGACGCCAAACTGGGGGACGGGAGCACCCTGGTGCAGTATGTGGAGACCAGCGCCATCAACTACCGGCGTTACGGTCGGATGGCGGCGCTGAATTGCTTTACCTGCGCCGCTTTGCCGGTAGAAGACGCCATCAGGACTTCGGTTGATTTTTTCAAGTCCGGAAAGGCTCGCTGCTGGCACTTGCCGCGCGGCTCATTCGCTGACATAAAAAAGATAAGGAGAAATACCCGCATCTTCGAATACAACCGCGTTGGAAGCAGGACTTCGCCGGTTTTCCAGCCGCGCCTGGTAGACAGTGCCATGGTCTTTTCTCGCGCTTTCCCCTTTTTTAAAGAAAAGGGGTCGGAAGAGTTCGAGCTGGTCATGGACATCTACAATTGCGAATATGACAAGATCGCGTCCTCTCCAACCGTAGCCCGCTGGGCTGGAGTCGAGTTCCCCAAGATGACCGGCCTGAAGATCATCGGCAAGGCTGACGCCCCCGATTTCGGCCACGCCAAGAAAAAAACGGCGGGACCATCGGTCGTGCAGCTGCTCAAGGGCGGCTCGAACATCAGCCATTATTCGGTAAATTGGCTGTTGCTTGTGGTCAATGTCGTGGTGAATCGGGAATTCGACCTGGAGAAGGCCATCCGCCGGACCATGAAGTATTTCAAAGGGAAATATGCGGTTTGTTGGCTCCTGCCCCGGGGGAACACCGGGCAATTGCTGAAAAAGGTCGCCGACAATACTTTTGTTTTTGCGGTTGAGGGAAAGTAGTTTTCCATAACCGGTTTTTATTTCTGGTTGTTCATGGGTGATTTATGGCGCAAAGTAACTGTATTTCAATGTTGATAACGATACGCTCAACTAATATTTATATTTCTATTATTAAATTGTTGACAAACGGAAAAATTTGAAATATATTTAAGTATAATAAAAATTAAGGAGTGAACCATGGGAAAAATAATCGGTATTGATTTGGGAACTACCAATTCGGTTGTGGCGATAATGGAAAAGGGTGATATCAAGATCATCACCAATTCCGAGGGTGGCCGGACCACCCCGTCGGTGGTCGGTTTTGCCAAGGACGGCGGCCGGCTGGTCGGCCAGGTGGCCAAACGCCAGTCGATCACCAACCCTGAAAACACGGTCTATTCCATCAAGCGCTTCATGGGTCGCCGCATCTCCGAGGTCAGGGACGAGATCAAAATGGTCCCGTTCAAGGTGGTCAGCGGGCCCAATGACGACGCCCGTGTCAGCATTGAAGGCAAGCAATATTCACCACCTGAAATTTCAGCCCTGATCTTGCAGAAGCTCAAGGAAGCGGCAGAGGATTACCTAGGAGAAAAGGTCAGCGAAGCGGTCATCACCGTTCCGGCCTATTTCAACGATGCCCAGCGCCAGGCGACCAAGGATGCCGGCAAGATCGCCGGCCTTGACGTGAAACGCATCATCAACGAGCCCACGGCCGCTGCCCTGGCCTACGGCATGGACAAGAAAAAGGATGAACTGATCGCCGTCTACGATTTTGGCGGCGGCACCTTCGATATTTCCATCCTGGAAATCGGTGAAAACATCGTCGAAGTGAAATCGACCAACGGCGACACCCATCTGGGCGGCGATAACATTGACCAGAAATTGATCGACTGGATCGCCGAGGAATTCAAAAAAGACCAGGGCATCGACCTGGCCAAGGACAAGATGGCCCTGCAGCGCCTCAAAGAAGCCGCTGAGAAGGCCAAGATCGAACTCTCGACGACCCAGGAAACCGAGATCAACCTTCCTTTTGTCACCGCTGATGCTTCGGGCCCCAAGCATCTGGTCCTGAAACTGAGCCGATCCAAGCTGGAACAGCTGGTCGGAGATATCATTGAGCGGTCCATCGCCCCTTGTCAGCAGGCCATCAAGGATGCCGGCGTGAAAACGGATGACATCAAGGAAGTCATTCTGGTCGGCGGCATGACCCGCATGCCCTATATCCAGGAACTGGTCAAGAAGTTTTTCGGCAAGGAAGGGAATAAAAGCGTGAATCCCGATGAAGTGGTTGCTGCCGGCGCCGCGGTCCAGGGCGGGGTCCTGGGAGGCGAAGCCAAGGATATCCTGCTGCTGGACGTCACGCCGCTTTCCCTGGGCATTGAAACCCTGGGCGGCATCTCGCACAAATTGATCGAGCGCAATACCACCATCCCGACCAAAAAAACCGACATATTCACTACTGCCGAAGACAACCAGTCCACCGTGGAAATTCATGTATTACAGGGAGAAAGGGAGATGGCCCGCGACAACCGCACCTTGGGCAAGTTTCACCTGACCGGCCTGCCGCCGGCGCCGCGCGGGATTCCCCAGGTCGAGGTGACCTTTGATATCGATGCCAACGGCATCCTGAACGTTTCGGCCAAGGATCTGGCCACCTCCAAGCAGCAGGCCATCACCATTACCTCATCGAGTGGCCTGAATGAAAAAGAGATCGACAAAATGGTCAAAGACGCCGAAAAATTCCGTGAGGACGACCAGCGCAAGAAAGAGGCCATTGAAAACCGCAACAAGCTCGACCAATTGTCCTACGCACTGGAAAAACTGGTGAAGGAAAACAAGGACAAGATCCCCGCGGACATGGTCAACGAAGTCGAAAGCGCGGTCAAGCGTGCCAGGGAAGCCGTGGAAAAAGGGGACAACCAGAAGATCCTCGACGAGATAGAGAATATCAATAAATTGTCCGGCAAACTCTCGACCGAAATGTACAAAACGGCCGGCGCCCAAAAAGAACCCCAGCCGGGACCCGATGCCGGTAAAGCGCCCGAAGCTGATACCGCCGCCAGCGAAGGGGAAGTCATTGATGCCGAATTCGAGGACATAGGCAAGAACAAAAAATAATTTTGTTGTTTCTCTTCTAAAATTTCCCGCGGGCAAGGGGCGGTTCCATAAGCCTCTCCTTGCTTGCGTTCCTTCAATTCCCATTTGCTTTGTCCGGCTGAATATGCTATATTTGAGTTTTTCTCATAGGAGGCACCATGAAAATAAAATTTGCCGTCGTCATTTTATCAATAATGCTTTTAACTGTTTTTTGCAGCAAAAAAATCGATCGCCAAGGCGTGGATCTGAAACTCAAACTCTCCCCGGAAACCATCACCGACTCCCTGTACTTAAAAATGGATTATGAATTCAAAACCGCCAAAGAATTTAAAAAATTTGCCGGCGAGTACTCCGTCTTTGTCCATTTCTGGCGGGTGAACAGCAAGGAAATGCTGCTGCAGGATGATCATTTCCCTCTGAAAAAGGTCGCCGCCTGGGTTGCCAATGACACGATTAAATATTCGCGGGTTCTGTTCATCCCGCAATTTTTGAATGAGTTCGACGTTGATTTTGAGGGCTACGAAGAACTGCGCCTGACCGTGGGTCTGTACAATCCCAAAGTTCAGGGAAAACCCATCGTCCTTTTTGAAAAGAAGATCAACATTCAACCGGCCTCGATCGTTGCTCCGGAGATCGTCTACGATGAAGGCTGGAACGAAATCGAAACCAACGTCAACGCCAAGGATCAATTTGACAAAAGCTGGCGCTGGACCACTGCCAAATCGGTCTGCATCATTGAAAATCCCAAAAAAGAGTGCACCTTGATCATAAAGGGCGGAGTGAACAAGACCGCCTTTCAGGACCAGAAAATGATCTTTAAAATCAATGATGCGCTTCTCGACGAATTCATCCCCGCCGAGGCGAATTTTTCCAGGGAATATACCGTGTCTCCGCAAATGATGGGCAATGGTGATGAATTTTCCCTGAAGATCGAGACCGACAAGGTTTTCATCCCGGCCAAAGTATTACCCAACAGCAAGGATAACCGCGAGCTTGGCGCGCAGGTTTTTTTCATTTATTTCCGGGAAAAACTCAAATAAAGGTAACCGACCCCCCCCACATTCGCAGAGCAGACTGAAGGCAAGATGCAAGATAGCGATCTTAAGGAACTCTTGGCCGTGGAAGGCAGCATGGAAGCCGACATCATCAAGGCGAAACTGGAAAGCTACCAAATACCGGTATTGCTGCAGTACGAAGCGGCTGGCCGTATTTTCGGTATCACCCTGGACGGTTTGGGCAAGGTAAAGATCATGGTTCCCGAATCTTTTTTGGAAGAAGCCAGGAAAATATTGTCCGCATAGCCCATTCTATTCCGGCTCGTCCGCATTCATGTGCCGCAAGGGGCACGCGAGTCAAATTGCGGATCCACGACAAGGTTAGATCTTGAATTGCTTGAACACCTCGAGCAAAAGGGTGTGATCCTCAGGGGAATTCAGATCGTATTTTATGGCACTCAGGGAAATAAAGCCGTTCTGCACGGCCCAGACATCGGTTCCCTCGCGGTCAGCGTATGCGGGCGTGCCGGTTCCGATCCAATAATACTTGCGGCCCCGCGGATCGGTTCTTTCAATGATATCGGGAGTGTAGCGTTTGTTCCCCAAGGTGGTGGCCGCGATTTCGCCTCGGTTTGGAAATGGGATGTTCAGGTTGTAAATGATGCCGTTGTGGGCCAAAGCGATGAGCTTTTTCAAAACCTTGGCTGTAATTTCCGCCCCGCGCGCGAATTCAAATTCCTGCTTATGGTACTGGCCCAGGCCGGCGAGCAAAGAAACGGCCAGGGAGGGAACGCCGTACAGGTAGCCGGAGAAGGCCCCGCCAACGGTCCCGGAAAAAAAAACATCTTCAGAGAGATTTTCACCCAGATTCATCCCCGAAACGATGAAATCGGGCCGGTCGGGGAGTATTTTCTGCAGCGCGATATTGACGCAATCGGCGGTTGTGCCGTTAACGGCATAGATCCTGTCTTCGACTTGAGTGATGCGCAGGGGATGGTTCAGGGTCAGGGCCATGCTGATGGCGCTTTTTTCCCGGTCCGGCGCCACGATCCAGACCCGGTATTTTTTCCCCAGTTCGGTTTTTAAGGCGCAAATCCCCGGCGAATAGAAACCATCGTCGTTGGTCAACAGTAGTGTTTTCATTTGGTTGGGTTTTCTTGATAAAGTCGGGGCGAGTGGATTCGAACCACCGACCACACGCACCCCAAGCGTGTACGCTAACCAGACTGCGCTACGCCCCGACTCATTCAGTTTTTATCATCTTTAGCGAGTAAAGTCAATATTTCGCTGAGGCCGCGGCGGATACTCTTCAATTTTTCCGGATCGACCGGATCCTGATTTGCCGTCGATTGAGCCTGGGTCAGGTCGCCGAAATATTGCAGCAGCAGGCTCTGGATCCTGCCCTTATCGCACTTCTCCATAATCAGCCATTGCCTGATGGCCAAGATGATCTCAACGTCTCGCCGGCTGTAAAATTTTTCTCCGCTTTGGTTGATTACAGGAACAAAAGCGGCGAATTCCTTTTCCCAGTAATCCAGCACCCGGCCGTCAAGTTTGGCCAGTTGCATGACCTCTTTGCGGCGGAAAGTCAATTTATCGGGAATATTGTTTTTGGCCATTTCTCCCTTTCAGCTCCGCTAAAATTATAGCGGAATTCACGTGTGAATTGAACAAATAAAATAATTATTTTGCTTTTTTTAAAAGTTGACTACCACGCTGCCGCCGAAATAAAAACCGTTCTTGAATCCCGCCTCGGCCCTGAGCAGGAATTTGTCGTTGATATTGCCTACGATACCGACCGGAATGTGGCCGACCGGGACAATGATCTTTTTCAGGAAGGTTTCACGGATGGTCGTGCCCAGTTCATCCTGGTGTGAGCCTTCAGCCCAGATGCTCATCCGGCCGATGCCGATGCCTCCGCCCATATAAGGATGGATGGGAAAACTGGGGAAAATATGCAGCAATATGGAAGCAGTGAAATTGAGCTGGGTGATTTCCCCGGAACCGAATATCCGGGTGTCGTAATTTTCCACGCGCCAATAGCCTTCCCCAGAAATTCGGCTGTACTCCAGGCAGTACACACCGCTGAAGACCGAGCGCGGGCCTTTGTCCCCATAAGTATGGAGTTCGAAAGACATGGCGGTTCCAGTCAGCTTCGGGTGCTGGTAGAGTGCCAGATCAAGCAGTGCGCTGGGAATGCCGAAGGAGCTGAACCTGGCTCCCGTGCCATAGAGAAATACTTTTGAGTCGGCGGCGGGTTGGCTTATGGGCAAAAGGGCAATGATCAACAGGATCAGTATGGCTTTCATTTTTTCCCTCAGTCCATTCGATAATTCGGGGATTCTTCGGTTATGATCACGTCGTGGACGTGGCTTTCCTTCAAGCCGGCGCTGCTGATGCGGATAAAGCGGGTCTTGTCGCGAAGTTCGTCCATGGTGCGGCAGCCGGTCAGGCCCATGCCGGCCCTGACGCCACCGATGAGCAACGGAATCAGGTTCATGATCGAGCCGCGGTACGGGACCCGTCCCTCGATTCCTTCGGGGACCAGCTTGGATTCCGAATATTCGTCATCCTGGAAATAGCGGTCGCGGCTGCCGGCCTTCATGGCGGCGATCGACCCCATGCCGCGGTACTTTTTATAGGATCGGCCCTGATAAATAACCATTTCGCCCGGACTTTCATCGGTTCCGGCCAGGATCGAACCGATCATGACCGAATGAGCTCCGGCGGCAAGGGCTTTGGTGATATCCCCGGAAAACTTGATGCCGCCGTCGGCAATGACCGGGACGCGGCCGCTGACTTCGGTTGCGACAGCCATGATGGCCGATATCTGCGGGACGCCGGCTCCGGTCACCACGCGGGTGGTGCAGATCGATCCCGGGCCGATGCCGACTTTCAGCCCGTCCACGCCAAGCGTCAGCAAATCCTGCGCCGCGGCGGCCGTGGCGATATTGCCCACGACCAGATCCACCCCGCTTGCGGCGGCCCTGACTTTTTCGATTGTCTGCATCACTTTGCGGGAGTGGGCGTGCGAGGTGTCGATGACCAGCGCGTCCACCTTGGCGGCGATCAGTGCCTTGACCCTGTCCAGGGTATCCGCGCCCGTGCCCACGGCGGCGCCGACGCGCAAATGGCCCTTGGCATCCTTGGAAGCGGTAGGGAATTTTTCCGTTTTGACGATGTCCTTGAAGGTGATCAGCCCTTTGAGAAAATTGTCCTTGTCGACGACCGGAAGCTTTTCGATGCGGTTGATGTGCAAAAGCTGCTTGGCTTCGGCCATCTTGATGTTCTCGGGCGCGGTGATCAAATTCGCGGCCTTCATGATGGTCGAAATTTTATCGTCCAGATTGCCGGCGAAACGCAAATCGCGATTGGTCAGGATACCGACCAGTTTCCCCCGTTCATCAATGATGGGCAAGCCCGAAATGCCTTTTTCCCGTACCAGCTGCAGTGCTTCCTGGATGGTGTTGTCCGGGCGCAGGGTGATGGGGTTGACGATCATGCCCGACTCCGAACGCTTGACCTTGAGCACTTCGCCGGCTTGTTCGTCGATGGTCAGGTTCTTGTGAATGATGGCCATGCCGCCGAGCTGGGCCATGGCGATGGCCATCCGCGATTCGGAAACGGTATCCATGGCCGCCGAAACCAGCGGGATGCGCAGTTGGATATGGCGGGAAAACATGGTTGCCGTATCCACCTGGTTGGGCAGCACTTCGGAGTACGCGGGAACCAGCAGCACGTCGTCGAACGTCAGGCCCGGGTCGGCAATGATTTTATCTTTGCTTTTCATCTTCTTTTTTTGTGTTTGCCTCCGGGCATTTTAAATGCCGGGGCGGACATTTTGGGCTTCTTTTTTTTGCGCCAATCCTCGATTTCCTCGTCGCTCACGGGCCGGAACAGGAACAGGAAGCGCAGGACCTCCTCATCGATCCGGTTCAGCAATGCCTCGTACATCTGGTAGCTCTCCTTTTTGTATTCGATGAGCGGATCTTTCTGGGCGTAGCCGCGCAGGCCGATGCCCTCCTTCAGGTGGTCGATATTGAGCAGGTGGTCTTTCCATTGCGAGTCGATCACCTGCAGCAGGATCATCCTTTCCAACTCGCGCATCTGCGCGGAGCCGACCAGCATTTCTTTTTCCCTGTACGCGGTTTTGATCTGCTCAAGGACGTTTTCCTTCAGCGTCAGGGGCGGGGTATCGCGGAAATCATTTTGCTTTGTCTGTCTGAGGTCCAGGCCGAACTGCAGGAGGATTTCCTTCTGGAGCGACTCCACATCCCACTGGTCGGATTCCTTGTTTTCATCGATGTAATAGGAAAATATTTCCTCATAAAGATCACCGACCAGCTCCTGGATATATTCTTGAAAATCCTTGCCGAAAAGGATGTCCCGGCGCAGGGAATAAATATGCTGGCGCTGTTTGTTCATGACGTCGTCGTATTCGAGCAAGTGCTTGCGAATGGAAAAATTCTGGCCTTCGATCTGCTTCTGGGCGTTTTCAATTGCCCGCGAAACAATCCGGTTTTCCAGAGGAACGCCATTGTTCATCCCGGCACGGACCAGCATGCCGCGGATGCGGTCCGAACCCAGTATTTTCATCAGGTCATCTTCCAGGGAAATGTAAAAGCGTGAGGATCCGGGATCGCCCTGGCGGCCCGATCGGCCGCGCAGCTGATTGTCGATGCGGCGGGCCTCATGGCGCTCAGTACCCAAAATATGGAGTCCGCCGCGCTCGATCACCGCCTCGTGCTCGCGGTTCACCTGGCCGTTGATTTCGGCTTGCGCCTTTTCCTTGACCACCGGCGGCGCCGTCTCCAGGCTGAAGCCCTTTTTCTTCAAATCATCCCGCAGCAGGGATTCCGGATTCCCGCCCAGCAGAATGTCGGTGCCGCGCCCGGCCATATTGGTGGCGATGGTCACCGAATGGAGTCGCCCGGCCTGAGCCACGATCTCTGCCTCCGACTCGTGGTACTTGGCGTTGAGCACCACGTGGCGGACTTTCTCCCGGTGCAATCTGCGGCTGAGCAGTTCTGAATTTTCAATGGAAATCGTCCCGACCAGGACCGGCTGGCCTTTTTCGTTCAAGGCCTTGATTTCCTTGGCCACGGCTTCCCATTTCTCTTCCTTGCTGCCGTAGATCACGTCGGGAAACTCGGTGCGGATCAATCTCTTGTTGGTTGGGATCTCGGTAACGTCCAGGTGATAAATGTGGGTGAATTCGGCCGCCTCGGTTATGGCGGTTCCGGTCATGCCGGCCAGCTTTTTATACATGCGGAAATAATTTTGGAAAGTGATGGTGGCCAGAGTCTGGTATTCCTGCTCGATTTTGACATTTTCCTTGGCTTCCAGGGCCTGGTGCAGGCCATCAGAATACCGGCGGCCGGGCATGATGCGCCCGGTGAATTCATCCACGATCAGCACCTGGTCATCCTTGACCAGGTAATCCACGTCGCGGTTGAAGATCAGGTGGGCCTTGAGCGACTGATAGATCTGGTGCAGCAGGTCCATGTTGGGCAGGTCGTAGAGATTATCGACGTGGAAGAACTTTTCGGCTTCGCTGATGCCGCTCTCGGTCAAGACCACGGTCTTGGATTTCTCATCGTGGTCGTAGTATTCCTTGCTGCGCTTGATGCGGGCAACGAATTCATTGACGCGGTAGAAAAAAGATGTGGACTCCTCGGTGGGGCCGGAAATGATCAGCGGAGTCCGGGCCTCGTCAATGAGGATGGAGTCCACTTCGTCGACAATGGCGAAGTTGAACTCACGCTGGCTCAAAGTCTGCACGTCGAATTTCATGTTGTCGCGCAGGTAATCGAAGCCGAATTCGTTGTTGGTACCGTAGGTGACATCGCAGCCATACGCTTGCTTGCGCTGCTGGTCATCCATTTCGTGCTGGATGACGCCGACCGACAGGCCGAGGAATTTGTATATTTTGCCCATCCATTCCGAGTCTCTTTTGGCCAAGTAATCATTGACGGTGACGACGTGCACTCCCTTGCCGGCCAGTGAATTCAGATAGGCCGGCAGGGTGGCCACCAGGGTTTTTCCCTCCCCGGTTTTCATTTCCGCGATTTTACCCTGATGCAGGATCATGCCGCCCAGCAGCTGCACGTCAAAATGCCTCATGTTCAGCGTGCGGCGGGCCGCTTCGCGCACCACGGCAAAAGTCTCCGGCAAAAGCGCATCCAGCTCCTCGCCGGCCAGCACCCTTTTTTTGAATTCATCCGTTCTGGCGCGCAGCTGCTCGTCGCTGAGCGGGAGCAGGGCGGGTTCGTATGCATTGATGCGGGCCACCAGCGGCTGCAGGCGCTTCAGGTCCCTTTCGTTTTGGGTGCCGAATATTTTACGCAGGATGAATTTTAGCATGGTGCCTGTATTATAGCAGATTCGGGGTTTTTTTATCAAACGACGAACTGAAATCAGGGGACGGGCGGCATTGACTTTTCAGCTGAGGCGGCATACGATTTTTTCATGGAGAAAGCCGAGAAGGAATTCAAGCGCTACGTTTTTGCGGTTTCCGATGCCACGGGCAAGACCTGTGAAACGGTCGTCCTGGCAGCCTTGAGTCAGTTCAAGTCAACCCAGATCGACCTGGAAACCTTTTCCAACATCCGCACCCTGCAGCAGGTGCAGAATATTTTTCTGCGGGCCACCAAGGTCAACGGCGTGATCATTTACACCATGGCCTCAGCGGAGCTGCGCCACAAGATCACCGAATTGGGCCGTTTGAACGGCGTACCCACCGTGGATATTCTGGGGCCGGTGCTGACCCGTCTGTCCGATCTTCTGGAAATTTCCCCGCTGGCCAAGCCGGGGCTGTTTCACCAGCTGGACAGTGATTATTTCAAGCGCATTGAGGCGGTGGATTTCACCATCAAGCACGATGACGGCAAGGCATTGGCGAGCCTCGATGCGGCCGAGATCGTTTTGCTGGGCGTTTCCCGGGCATCCAAGACGCCGGTCAGCATTTACCTGTCCTATCGAGGTTGGAAAGTGGCCAATATACCGGTTGTTTTGGATGAAGAACTCCCCGCCGAAATACACGCCATTGACCAAAAAAAGATCATCGCCCTGACCATCAATCCCCAGCGCCTGGAAGCGATCCGCTGTGAAAGACAGTTGAAAATGAAGGCCCCCGATGGTTCAGCCTATGCCAGCATCGAGTACATCCGCCGCGAAGTGCTTTTCGCCCTGCGCCAGTACGAGCGTTGGCACTGGCCCATCCTGGACGCCACTTACAAATCCATCGAGGAAACGTCCACCGAGGTCATGCGCCTGATCTATGCCCAATCGGGTTTGAAAAAAGGGAATATTCCTTATTGACGGATCCGGCCGGCGAATGCCGCGGCTATTTCTTTTCTTCTGAAATTACGGAGTCCAGCAGGGCGGCCATGGTGCCGCTGCCCTTCTTTTGGTCCAGGTCCTGCTTTTCCTTCAAGCGGGAGAGCTCGGCGCTGAAATCTTCTTCGGGTTCTTCCATGGTCAGGGAAAGGGTCTTGCGCTCCGTATCGACCGCCAGTATGCGCACGTTGACCATGGCGCCGACTTCCAGGACTTCCTTGGGATGGTTCACCCGGCGGTCTGCGCCCAGGCGGGAAACGTGCAGCAGGCCGGTCACTCCCGGGAACAGTTCGATGAAAGCCCCGAAGGGTTTCAGGTGGACGACTTTCCCGGCGAATTCGGCGCCCAGGGCCAGCTTGTCGCCGGCAGCGGTCCAGGGGTCGACCAGCAGGGTTTTGAGGCTCAGGGAGATCTTGCCGGCTTCCCGGTCCATTTTGATGATGGCCACTTGCAGCTTCTGCCCGGGTTGCAGCGCCTCACGGGCGCTTTGGACCTTTTGGTGGGAAATTTCCGAAACGTGCAAAAGCCCCTCCACGCCGCCGATATCGACGAAGGCGCCATAATCGTGCACCGAGGTCACGGTGCCTTCATGCACCTGCTTCAGGTCGAGGCCCTGCCACAGCAGCCGCGCTCTTTCCCTTTCCTCGGCCTGCAGCAGTTCCTTGCGTCCGATCACGATGTTGCGTCCGTCTTCTTCGTACTGGCTGATTAAAAAGGAATAGGTCTGCTCCAGGTGGATTTCCGGGTTCTGGCAATATTTTTTTTCGATCTGCGATATCGGGCAAAATGCCTTCTGGCCCATGACCTGGACTTCGAATCCGCCCTTGTTCACGGCCTTTACTTTGCCTTCAATCGGGATGCGGGCGGCATACGCCTCACGCAGCATGGCCAGGGAGGGGGAATCCTTGGCCGTACGCGAGTCGCTGCGGCCGGCCTGGCGCAGTCTGGACGTGCAATGGAAGATCCCGTCCCGGAAAGCGGTTACCAGGACCTGGACTCTGTCCCCGGCCTTAACGGACGATTCGCCCTGGCGCAGGAATTCATCGCTGTCGATCATGCCTTCGGCTCGGCTGCCCAGGTCCAGGAATATATTGTCTTTGCCGATGGAGATCACTTTGCCCTCGGCCACTTCGCCGACTTTGACGCGGGCCGTGGGGTGAAAAGACGCTTTGTACATGTCGGAAAAGCTTTCTTCCCCATTATTTGCAGATGCCAATGTTCCCTTTTTGTTTTCAGTCATGGATTTTCCTTGTTTGCTTGGGATTGATTCGGAATACCAAGATGGCAATTTCATTTTAAACCGTTGCGTCCTGAATGTCAATAGGCGCGGCAGCGGCTATTTGTGTTACAATGGCAGGGATATGGTGAAACGGCTGCTGCTGATCTCTCTCTTTCCTTTCCTGCTCATGCCGGCCGACAGCGGAAAAAAGAAAAAAAATCTCCTGCTGGACGCGGCCATGGTTTCGGCGGTCACCTGCGCCTATGTTCTCATTATTCCCGACACGCGCCAGCGCATTTTTCGCGAGGCCTCGATCCGGAAGGTCTGGGAAAATTTCAAATATCCGGTTTGGAGCGCCCGCGAGGGCGGTAAACGCGACCATAACGGTTTTTGGATCAACTATGTCGGCCACCCGCTCAGCTACATGGCCCTGGGCTTGTATCTAAAGGAACGGGGATACGACAATTTGGAAACCCTGGCGTTCACCCAGACGGCAAACGTGGTCTGGGAGTATGTCATCGAAGGGAGCCTGTGGCTGCCGTCTTCCAAAGACCTGCTTTCCGACCTGTGCGGTTCACTGGCCGCCGTATATGTCATGGCCCCCCTCTCCGAACTGGGAGAAAGGAAGATCGCTGCCGGTGACCGGCGCTGGGGGAATTATCTTCTTTATTATTTGAACCCCTTTAAAAAAATCAACCGTCTTTTTTTTGGCCCGCGGAAAAAGTCTCCGGTACTCTGTTTCTCCCCCAAACGCAGCGGTGTGATGATCGGAATGGTCTGGCTGAAATAACCCCCGCCGTGTTTTTATTTGTTCTCGTTTTGTAGCTCTTTTCTTTTCTCGTTAAAATAAGTGGGGGCCAGGGATTTGCCTTTCATGCTTTTTACGTCCCCGTCCAAAAAAGCGCCTTCGGCGATGGCGATCTGCTGGCAGACGATCTTCCCACGCACGCGGCCGCCCGCCCTGATCTCGATCTTGTCCAGCGCCTTGATACGGCCTTCCACTTGGCCCTCGATGATGATATTCTCGGCCTCGGCCTGGCCCTGGAAGCGGCACTCCCCGCCGATGAACAGCAATCCCTTCAGTTTGATATCGCCGTCGATCCGGCCTTCCAGGCGCAAGTCCCCATGGCCGTTGATTGCGCCGGTGATGGAAGTGCCCATGGTTACTGATGATTTCTGTTCGGCATCGGCCGCATTGTCAGCAATTCGCTGGTTTTGCATTCTTGCTCCTGTTGGTTTTTTCTTCGGTCATGGTCGGTTCATATGAAAAAAAATCGGCTTTCGGCCATGGTGAAAAACTGCCTAAAAACGGCGGCTGTTTCGGCCAATATGGTTTCCCGCAATGGATCGTCAGGGAGAAAAAAAAGTACCTGGCTGACCTCGCGGCTGGCCTCGTTCACGCTGGCCCGCAGCGAGTCGGACGAAGGATTGCCGAAGGCGCCGAGGTCATCGCGCAGCACGATCTTGCCGCTGAAATTCAGGGCTTCTTTGCGGATTCCCTGGTACTGGTCGTTTTCCTTGCCCAAGGTGATGACCACCGGACCGCTAATGCGTTCCAGGTCGTACAGTCCGTAGCAGACCTGGAATTTGAGCGAAAGCAGATTGGTCAGGTTTACCAGCGGATTGACGGCGGGAAAGTCGTTTTTATCGCGGAGCCGTCGCCACAGGGCTTCAGACGAGGGGCGGTGCTTGGTCGGGTCGATGTGAAAGGATTTATACAGTTGGCGGGAAAGGGCGAATCCGGGCGGCAGGGCCTGGAGGTGAGAGGAGCGTACGGCCGCCAACTGCCGGCTGATGAATTCGTCCAGAAGATCCGTTTGGCAGTCCGTCACCCCGCGAAAGAGATTGATCCCGGCGCTCAATTTTCCGGCCAACAGGTTCTGGATTGAAAATGGCTTGGTCATTTTGTGTTTGTAAATTCTAGCACAGTGTGCTAAAAAAATCTTTAAAGCATTCCGAATCCGGGCTTTCACGGTCCGCCCGGGGCGGGCTGGCGCCAAGGAGAAACGCATGGGTAAATTTTTATTGTGGTTGATATTGCTGGTCATTTGCTGGCCGCTGGCTTTGCTGGCCATCCTGTTCTATCCGCTGATCTGGCTCCTTTCACTCCCTTTCCGTCTCCTGGGTATTGCCGTCGGCGGTGTTTTTGAGCTTTTAAGGGCCGTGATCATGCTGCCGGCCAGGATCCTGCGCGGGCCCCGGCCCTGACCGGCCGGCAGCGCCGCATGACTGCGCCAGAAAAGCGACGCCGGAGCTGGCTCTTTTTCGCCCTGGCGGCATTATTTTTTTTCGGCGTCACCAATTTCATTCTCGGCTTCATTTCCGAAAAAAGCACGGCCGACCGGGCCGCCAACGTGAAGTCCGCCCTGATCCTCTGGCTGGGGGCCGGGCTGCTCGGGCTCGGCGGCGCCGCCTATTTCAAGATTTCGGCGCGCGGTTTTTCGGGATTCCCCAGAAAAAAATCTTTTCTGTTTCCGGTTGCCGCCGGCTTCACCCTGGCTTTGGGCATGCTCTTGCTCAAGATCAGCCTGTCGGCAAATCCGCTGGCCAAGGGGCCGATTGTGGCCATCACTTCGAGCAACGCCCTGATCGTCGCCTTCCTGGCCTGGGTGTTTTTGCGGGAAAGACTTTCAACCGGGCAATGGGCTGGCATTGCGATCATTTTAACCGGCATCGTGCTGGTCAGCTTGGGCAACGGCAGCGGCAGCCGCTTCGGCGCAGTCGGTATTGCGGTCTTGGCCATGGTGCTTTTCGGGCTGACAAACTTCATTCTGAAACTGGCCGGGGAGCATGGCTGCAATTCGGTCACGGCGGCGGTCGTGCTGTGGCTGACCGTGGGCGGCTGCGGCCTGCTGGCCCTGGCCTGGCATTGGCTGCAAAAATCGCGTTTTCCCGAATTGCGGCCCGCCGGGCTTGCATGGCTGGCGTTGCTGGCCGGCGGCTTCATGGCGCTGGGCATGCTGTGCATAAAAAAAGCGGTTACTTCGGGTCCGGCCGGACCGGCCGCGGCGGTTTCCGGATCAAACGCCATCCTGGTCAGCCTCCTCGATTTTTGGCTTCTGGGGCATTGGCTGCCTGCTTTGAAGCTGGCGGGCATGTTGACGGCCGTCGCCGGCATCGGGGTGCTTGCCATGGCCAGGACGCTGAAAAAATGATCGCCGCGATCGAGTCGCCGCCCGGGTTTGCTTTTCTCGGCGGCTTTTTTTAAAATACAGGGGCGCGATCATCGCCCCAGGAGGAATCATGCCGAATAAAATTCGCTCATATATGCTGCCCATGTTTTTGGCTTTGATCCTTTCCTGGCTTTTGCCGCTGCCGGCGCCAAGCGATCCCGGGACGGCAAGGAAAGATGAAAAAGAACTCATCCAGCAAAGTTTCACAGAATTGGGCCACCGCCTGGACCAGCTGGAAAAGGCCGTCGACGACCTCCTCTGGTACCAGAAGGTCGGGGACGTGGCCCTGATCGACAAGGTGTTTCATGTCGGGCCGCCGCCGGCCAATATCAAGAATCCCACGGCCATGGGTGCAAGGAACCCGGTGAAATTTTGGTCCTATGTGTTCATTCCCAGGAACATCGATCGCGGCCGTAAATGCCCGTTGCTGGTGCTCCCTCACGGCGGGTCCCATGCCAATTTCACCACCTACCACACGCACATTATCCGCGAACTGACGGCCCAAGGGTACGTCGTGGTCGCACCGGAGTACCGCGGCTCGACCGGATACGGCCGCTCCTTCTATGAAAAGGTCGATTACGGCGGCCTGGAGGTCGACGACTGCCACGCCAGCCGCGATTACATGGTGGAGAATTACGAGTTCGTCGACGGCAAGCGCGCCGGCATCATCGGCTGGAGCCACGGCGGCCTGATCGCCCTGATGAACATTTTTGAGCACCCGGCCGATTACCAGGTGGCTTTTGCCGGGGTCCCGGTGAGCGACCTGGTCATGCGCCTGGGTTATCAAAGCCCCGATTATCCCGAGGAATTTTCAGCTCCGTTCCATATCGGGAAAACGGTGAATGAGAACGTAAAGGAATACCAGCGCCGCTCGCCGGTCTGGCACGTAAAAAAACTGCAGACGCCTTTATTGATCCATACCAACACCAACGATGATGATGTATACTCGATCGAAGTGGAACACCTGATCCAGGCCCTGAAAGCCGAAGGCAAGAAATTCGAGTACGAGATCTTCAACGAAGCCCCGGGCGGCCACAGCTTCGATCGCATCGACACCCAGTTGGCCAAGGAGATCCGCCTGAAGATCTACAAGTTCCTGGCCGGCTACCTGCGCCCGCCCCATCCTTTCGCCTCATTGGCCGACTTGAACAAAGCCGGTTATCGCTGATCCGTCAGTCCGGGCGCCGAACGGTCAGTTCTTGATCTTGAACAGCGGTTCGCCGACGCGGACCTGCTTTCCCTTTTGGGCGACGACCGATTCGACCAAAGCGGCCGGCAAGGCCAAGATGATGGTCGATCCCATGGCGAAATGGCCCATCTCGGCCATTTGCTCGGCCAGCAGGTCGAGGTTCTGCCATGTGCCCGGCGCGGGCAGGCCGCCGGGCAGGTGCTTGATGCCGATGCTGCCCACGAAGGTGGCGCCGACGGCGACCATGTAGCAGGGCAAGCCTTGCAGGTCGAAGCGCGTCACCACCCTTTCGTTGCGTACATAAAGGCGCTTCACCCGCGTGACCGAAAAATCGTTGACCGGGAAAAGGCGCGTGCCGCCCTGGAAAGAGCCGCGGATCGGGGCGGAGAGGGGGTAATGAAAGCGGTGATAATTGCCGGGGGAAAGGTAGATCGTTGCGACATGCCAGCCCCGGGAGAAGTCGACCGCTTCGCCCAGCATCAGGCTGAGCGGATAGGTCCAGCCCTTGACCTGCGTGGCCCGGTCCTCGCCGATAAGTTCGAGTTCGCTCAGGCGGCCGTCGGCCGGAGAAAGCAGGAACCGCTCGTTGGACGGCAGCGGGCGCTTTTGGGGGTCGAAGGGGCGCAGGAAAAATTCAGCGAGCGAACCGTAGTCGGCCGCATTTCCCCGGAACTCATCCATGGTGATGCGGTAGTGCTTTTGAAAGCGGCGGATCATCAGCCCGGCCAGAAAACGAGGTCGGCGCAGGCGCATTATTTTCCCCCACAGGCGGCTGAGCAGTGGCTGGGAGATGACGCCCAGGAAAAGGCGGGAAAACGGCGCGGTTACTTTTTTCATTTGTTTTAAAAATTGTAGATCAGGACATGTATGAAGTCAACTTCTCTCTACTTTACCGGTACTATGCTCACAACTCATCCCCCGGCCCCTTCTCTTGGCAAGAGAAGGGGACTGCACAAACCATCCGCTGGCTTTGCGGATTTGGTTTGTCTCTCCCCCTTGGGGAGAAAACCCTGCCCCTCTCTTCGCAAGAGAGGGGTCGGGGTGAGTTTTTAGGTTGAATGTTTTCCGCTTGTCCGCATGGAAAAGTCGTGTTATTCTTGACCGATGAATCCCGAAAAACCTGGGCTGACGTATAGAAAAATTGCGGTTTTCTGGCTGCCGCTCTTCTCCACCTGGCTGATGATGGGGGTGGAAGGGCCCTTCATCGCGGCGGTTATCGCCCGCCTGGCCGATCCCACATTCAACCTCGCCGCCTTCGGCGTGGCTTTTTCGCTGGGCATGTTCTTCGAGTCGCCGATCATCATGATGCTCAGCGCGGCCAACGTTCTGGTCAAGGACCGCCGCACCTATCTCAAATTGCGGCGCTTCAACGTCCTGCTGAACGTGCTGATCACCCTGGCCCTGCTGCTGGTCCTGGTGCCGCCCGTTTTTTACTGGCTGTGCGAGCAGCTCATCGGCATGCCCCCGGCCCTGGCGCGCCTGACGCGCCAGGCCACGATCATCCTCCTGCCCTGGCCGGCCGCCATCGGCCTGCGCCGTTTCTACCAGGGCATCCTTATCGGCAACCACCTGCCGCGCCGGGTGGCCTACGGCACGGTGGTGCGCCTGGTCTCCATGGCGGCCACGGCATGGCTTCTCTACCTGTTCTCGTCGCTGCCCGGCGCCTGTGTGGGCACGGCCGCCCTGTCGGCGGGGGTGGTCATGGAGGCGCTCGCCAGCCGCGTCATGGCCAGGCCGCTGGTCACCAAGCTGCTGGCCGTCCCGGCAGCGGAGGGAGCGAAGCTCCTGAACAACCGCGAGCTGGCCGCCTTCTATTTTCCACTGGCGCTGACCTCGCTCCTGGGACTGGCCGTCCACCCCATGATGTCGTTCTTCATGGGCAAGGGCCGCCTGCCCATCGAGTCGCTGGCCGTGCTGCCGGTGGTCAACTCCCTGGCCTTCGTCTTCCGCAGCGCCGGCCTCTCCTTCCAGGAGGCGGCCATCGCCCTGTTGAAAAAGGGCGATGAAAGCAAACACAAGCTGCGTTCCTTCGCCTGGCTGCTCGGCGGGGCCAGCTCGGGGCTCCTGGTACTGATCGCTTTTTCTCCCGCGGTCACCCTGTGGTTCCGCGGCGTCTCCGGGCTCTCTCCGGAGCTCGCCCGCCTGGCCGTTGTCCCCATCCGTCTCTTCGCCGTCATCCCGGCCCTGGAGGTGCTGCTGGCTTTCCAGCGCGCCCGGTTCGTCGTGGGCAAGAGCACCCATCCCATCACCACGGCCACGGCCATTGAGGTTGGGGTCATTGCTGCAGTGCTGCTGCTGGCCGTATCGTTCACCAGCCTGATCGGAGTGACGGCCGCGGCGCTGGCGGCGATGAGCGGCCGCTTGTGCGCCATCGCCTACCTGCATCGAGTCGGGCGGGAGATGAAGCGGGCGCCGGCGGCCGGGACCTAGCGGGCGGCCAGCAGGTCGTAGAGGACCTTGCCGAACAGCAGCAGCAGGGTGAAGATGAAAACCGGCCGGATGACCGAGCCGCCGCGCTTGATGACCAGCTTGGCGCCCAGCAGGTTGCCGGCAATGCCCGCGGCGGCGGCCGGGATGCCGATGGCGAAGATGACCTTGCCGTGGATGATGAAGGTGACCACGGCCGCGACATTGGACGCCAGGTTCACTACCTTGGTGTTGGCGTTGGCCGTGACAAAGTCGTATTTCAGCACCAAGGTAAAGAAAAGGATCAGGAACATCCCCATGCCGGGCCCGAAGAAGCCGTCGTAAAATCCGAGGAGCAATGCCGCCAGGGCGGCCAGGGAGTATTTCCGCTGCCGCGTTTGCCGGTGCGAATGGTTTTCCCGGCCCAGGGAGCGGTGGGTCAGGGTGAGAACCGCCACCAGCGGAATGAGCACAACCAGCAGGATGCGCAAGAAATCGGCGCTCAGCAAAAGCACGGCGCTGCTGCCCAGGAATGAGCCGATCAGGGCGAAAAAGGCGCTGAGCAGGGCCACGCGCACATCGATCATCCCGTGCTGGTGGTAGCGCAGGGTGGCGAACAGGGTGCCGAAGCTGGAAGAGAACTTGTTGTTGCCCAGGACGTAGTGCGGCGGCAGGCCGGCCGCCATGTAGGCGGGAACGGAGAGCAGGCCGCCGCCGCCGGCAATGGAATCGACCAGGCCGGCCAGAAAGACCGCCGGCAGAACGATCAGGTAAGTCTGCAGCATGGCGGGGTCACCGGGACTCAGGCGTCAGCGGCCGACGGTTATTTTTTCCCGAAATGGTCATGCCAAAGATAAAACTGCATTAAGGCCCATAGCCGATGCGAATGGTTCTCACGATTATGCAGGTGTTCCTGGATCATCCTCCGCACGTAGTCCGCGTTAAAAAAGCCCAGGTCGGATATTTTTTTATCCGCAAGAGTCTCCAGCATCAGCCCCTTCAGTTCATCTCGGAGCCAATTTTTGATGGGAATGGAAAACCCCTGTTTCTGGCGGCCGAGGATTTTTTGGTCCAGGATGCCGGCCATGGCCTTCTTGAAAAACCATTTGCCTGTATTCCCACGCACCTTCCATTGCGGGGGCAGGGAAAAGGCGAACTCCACCAGCTTGTAGTCAAGCAGCGGGGCGCGGGTCTCCAGGGACGCGGCCATGCTCATGCGGTCGACCTTGACCATGATGTCATCGGTCAGGTAGGTTTTCAAGTCGAGATACAGGTCCTGGTTGATCCCGGGGAACTGGCGGCTGCGTTCGAAAAATTCGCGGAACGGCTTGCGCTGGGGCAGATCCTGCATGAAGCTTTCCTGCTGGAAGGCGGGCGAATAAAGGCGCGATTTTTGCTGCCGGGTCAAGAAAAGCATCCAGCGGAAGTGGCGGTTGGCCGCTGCATTGGCAAAGCCTTCGCCGAAACGCCTGCCGCGGTTGATCAGCCCTTTTTTCAGTTCCGAGGGCGGCAGCAGGCGCAGGGCCTGGCCGGCCAGGGCCCGCAGCGGGCGCAGCGGAGAAAAATCGACGAAGCGGGCGAGTTTTTGGGCCAGGTAATGTTCATAGCCGCCGAAAATTTCGTCACCGCCGTCTCCGGACAACGCCACCGTTACTTTTTCCCTGGCGAGGCGCGAAACCAAAAAAGTGGGGAAATTGGAAAAGTCAGCCAAAGGTTCGTCCAGGATCCCGGCCAGCTGCAGGACCAGGGCGCGGATGTCGGCATGCAGCGTTTTTTCATGGTGATCGGTTTTGAATTTTGCGGCCACCAGGCGCGAATAAGGCAATTCGCTGTATGATTTTTCCTCAAAACCGATGGAAAATGTTTTGATCGGGATGGCGGAGAGTCTGGCCATGGTGGCCACCACGGCGCTGGAATCGATGCCGCCGGAAAGAAAAGCCCCCAGCGGCACATCGGAGATCATGCGCATGCGGACGGATTCCTCGAGCAGGGCCAGGAATTCTTCGCGGGCGGCGGCAAACTCCGGAGGGCCCGCGCCCGGCTGGACATCCCAATATTCGCGAATGGCGGCTTTACCGTTTTCATAAACCAGCAGGTGCCCGGCCGGGAGTTTTTTTACGGCGGCCAGGATGGAATACGGGGCCGGGACATATTCCAGGGTCAGAAAAAAATCCAGCGCCTCGGGGTCCACGTCGCGAGCAATGCCCGGATATTGCAGGATGGACTTGATCTCCGAGGCGAACACCAGGTTGCCGTTTCTTTTCAGGCTGTAATACAGCGGTTTTTTCCCGATATGGTCCCTGGCCAGGATCAAGCGGCGGTTTTTTTGGTCGTAGATGGCGAAGGCGAACATGCCGCGCAGTTTCTTCACGAATTCCAGCCCGAACTCTTCGTACAGATTGACGACCACCTCGGTATCGCTTTGGCTGCGGAAAGAATAACCGCGCGACTCGAGTTCCCGACGCAATTCGGGGAAATTGTACACTTCACCGTTGTAGGTGATCCAGGAGTTTCCCGACCGCGAAGCGAGCGGTTGGTGGCCGGTGGCCAGGTCGATGATGCTCAGGCGCCTGGCCGCAAGTCCTATGCCGTCTTTTTCAAAGAACCCTTCGTCATCGGGACCGCGGTGAACGATCGGGTCGTTCATTCTTTTCAGGGTGCCGGCATCGGCCTCATTTTCCAATTGATAGAAACCGCAGATTCCGCACATGGGATTATTTCTCAATCTCCAGGGAAAAGTCCCCGGCGGCTGAGCGCAACACGGAATTCGGGGAATGATTTAAAAAATCCAGGAGAAAAATTTCCTTACATGTATTGTTTCACAAGCACGGTGTCTTTGCTTTCGCAATCCGCTTGCCGGAGCCAATACTACTTAAAGCTCTTTACCGCCTCGTTCTCGTCGTTAAAGGTTTCGAACACGGTGATCAGCTTGGTGACCATCATCAGGTCCTTGACTTTGTTGGTCAGGTTGGTGATCTTGACCGTCCCGCCCTCTTTTTTCAGGGTGGTGTAGGAGCGGACCACTTCGCCCAGGCCGGTGGAATCAAGGTACGGCACTTCGGCGAAATTCAAGATCAGCTGTTTTTCATTTTCCTTGATCGAGGCGTTGATCGATTGCCGGAGTTCATCGATTCCATCGCCGAAGAGTATTTTTCCTTTGAGGTCGAAAATGGTGACGTTGCCTTTTTTTCTTTTTTCTATCTTCATTTTTTTCTCCTTTACTACCTTGAAATTGTTTTATAGCATATCAAAAATAAATTTTCAATCACTTTTTTGATTTTTTGTCCGGCAGGGGAATTTTCAAGGGATTCCGACGATCTGGTAGTCGGGGTTGCCGAAGCCGATCTCGCGGGCGTAGTCGATCTGCACGCGGTGGGGAATGTCGTAGGAAAGGGCGGTGAGGGGTTTGCCGGCTTTCTCCTCAACCAGGTCCAGCGAGGCGGCATCCAATGCCACGGGGTCCCCGGAGATGAGCACGCCGATATCGGGGACGATTTTTTCATAGCCGCCCATGCAGTCGCAATCCTTGCTGATGCGGTTTAAAAAATTGATATAGAGCGCTTTGCCTTTCTTGGACTCGGCCACGCCCCAGGCATGCTCGGTGATTTTGCGCTGCAGCTGTTCGTAGGTTTCCGACCAGTTGTAGCCGATGGCGTCGAAACGGCAGACGGTAAGGCATTCGGCGCAGCCGATGCATGTCAGTTTTTCGATCTGGGCGACATTCTCCGCCAGGGTAATGGCCTGGACCGGGCACCACTTGACGCAAGCGCCGCAGGCGGTGCATTTTTTCTTCTTGACCGACGGGGTGGCGGTCGAATGCTGGGCCAGCTTGCCGCGGCGGCTGGCGCAGCCCATGCCCATGTTTTTCAGGGCCGCCCCGAAACCCGAGGCCACGTGGCCGGTGAAATGGGATACCACGACCAGGGCCTGGGCCTTGACGATCAGGGAAGCGAGTCTGACTTTCTGGTACAGTTTGCCCGGTATCGGCACTTCCAGTTCTTCATCGCCGGTCAGGCCGTCGGCCATGATCAGCGGCAGCCCGGTCTTTTCGAAGCCAAAACCGTGGCGGTGGGCGAGTTCAATATGGCCGATGGCCTGGTTGCGCATGCCGCTGTACAGGGTGGCGGTATCGGTCAGGAAAGGCAAGGCCCGGCGCTGCTTGACCCGGTCGCCCATCATTTTAAAATTCAGCGGCCGCACATACCCTTGCGTTTTCTCCTCGCCGAAGTGGGTCTTGAAAGCCACCATGTCGTTGGCCTGGATAAAGGAAAAAAAATCGTTGGCCATGATGGCATTTTCGAGCTTCCGGCAGATCTCCTCATCGGGCTCGTTGTCGGCAATGGGGATGAAAAATACTTTTTTTTTCATTTTCTTCTTCCTATCAGGCAATGTTTTTTATCATTTTATCCAAATTTATAGCCATGTTCGCTTTGTTTTCCCGTTTCCCGGGGGCAGCCGAGCCGCTCATCACTGTAAAATGTAACCATTCAGGGTGAAAAAGTCAATTCCAGCGGAGGGAAAATTTTTACCCGTTTTTTCCCCCGTTGCCGACAAAACGCTTGAAACGGTCAATAACACTTGACTTTTCATTTTCCGTATGTTAAATCTTATCACAAGCAGGAGGTCGACATGAATAAAAAATATCTGGCCGAGGATATAGCCAAGAGAATATCCATAAAAAAATACGAGGCCTACAACTTCATTGACCTATTCATCGAAGTCGCCCTGGAAAATCTCGGGAAAGGGCGCAAGCTTGTGCTTTCCAAATTTGGAACCCTGATCATTAAAAAGAAGAATAAAAAACGGGTGATCAATCCCATCAATCGCCAGCCCATGATCATTCCCCCCACCAAGATCGTGAAATTCATCCCTTCGGAGAACCTGAAAAAAAGATTCGAGGGCAATGGCTGACTTCAATGAAGAGCAGCTAAAAAGGATCTCTTTTCATCTGCTGACCGTCAACAATCCCAAGGCCAGACAGCATCTGCTGAGAAACAAGGGCAAGGCAAGCGATTTTTTTTGCCTGGAACCGCGGCAACTGGAATTGGCCGGCCTGTTCCCGGCTGAGATCAAGGCGGTGCGCGAGCAGAACTGGGCAGCTGCCGAAAAGGAAGTGGCCCGGTTAAAAGCGAACCATATCCAGGTCATTTTCAGCGAAGACAAAGATTATCCGCCGCTGCTGAATGAAATTTATGCTCCTCCCGATTTCATTTATTTTACCGGCAACCGGGAAATTCTCGCAAAAACCAAGCTGGCGGTGGTGGGGTCGCGCCGCGGCGGCACGTACGGCCAGTCCGTCATAAACCGCATCCTGCCGGAATGCATCCGGGCCGGGCTGGTGATCGTCTCGGGCATGGCCTATGGCATCGATTCCATGGCCCACCGGGCGGCGATCCGCGAGAATGGCGCCACCATCGGAGTCAATGCCGGCGGGCTGCTGCACTTGAATCCGCCCGGCAACAGCGGGCTGATCGGGAAGATCATTGATCACGGCGGCGTCATCAGCGAATTTCCACTGGACGTTGTTCCCCGTCCGTTTCTTTTCCCCGTCCGCAACCGGGTCATTGCCGGGATTTCCAAGGCAGTGCTGGTCGTGGAAGCGGCGATGCGCAGCGGTTCCCTGATCACGGCCAGGCTGGCCATCGACCAAAACCGCGACGTCATGGCTGTTCCAGGCAACATCGATCGGCTTTTGAGCCAGGGAACGAACTATCTCCTGCAGCAGGGAGCCAAATTGATCACCAGTGCCGCCGATTTGTTGGAGGAATTCGGCTTGGAGCATTCGGCGCCGGTTAAACCGGAGCTTGTTTTGTCGGCCAAAGAAAAAAAAATACTTGACTTGTGCGGTGAAAATGAGGTAAAAGGTATCGATTTTCTGGTGGAAACTCTCAATCTGTCAACCGCTGAAATCGTTTCACTTCTGATGGGTTTGGTTTTAAAGAACCTGATAGCGGAAGAAGCGGATGGTTACCGAAGGATAAATTATGGCTAAGAAAACATTGATCATTGTCGAATCTCCAGCCAAGTCACTCACGATTTCCAAATATCTGGGCGATGGCTTTGTGATCAGTTCCTCGATGGGGCATGTCCGTGATCTGCCGGCCGCCGTCCTGGGAATTGATCTAAAAAACAACTACAAGCCCTTTTACGAGGAGCTGCCCGGAAAAGCTCAGGTGATCAAGGAGTTGCGCAAGCAGGCCCGGGGCGCGGATAAAATTTTCCTGGCTTCGGATCCCGACCGTGAAGGCGAAGCCATTGCTTTTCATTTGCAGCAGATCCTGCAGGCGGACAACCGGCATATCTTTCGCGTGCTTTTCAATGAGATCACCCGCCAGTCCATTCTGGCGGCAGTGGAAAAGCCGCTGGCCATTGACGGGCACAAAGTCGATTCCCAGCAGATGCGTCGCCTGTTGGACCGTTTGGCCGGTTACAAAATCAGCCCGGTCCTGCAGAGAAAGATCGGCGGGCCGCTTTCGGCCGGCCGAGTGCAATCCATCGCCCTGAAATTGATCGTCGAGAGGGAAAAGGAGATCCGGGCTTTCGTTGCCGAAGAGTTCTGGACCATTGCCGTGGAATTGCTGGGTTCGCGGAAGCCTTCGTTCACAAGCAAGCTGGAAAAATTCAAGGGCAAAAACATCAAGATTCCCGACCAAAGCAGTTGCGACCGGGTGCTGAGCGAATTGCAGCCCAACGAATATATCCTGGAGCGCCTGCAGAAAAAGCTGAAAAAGCGCAAGGCGCCGCCGCCCCTGATCACCTCCACCCTGCAGCAGGAAGCTTTTCGCAGGTTCAAATTTCCGGTGAAAAGGACCATGCAGCTGGCCCAGCAGCTTTACGAAGGCCTGAACATCCACGGAGGTGAGACCACCGGGTTGATCACCTACATGCGCACCGACTCGTTCCGTGTTTCCGACCCGGCCCGCGACCAGGCGCGTGAATACATAGCGGCCGGTTGGGGCAAAGAGTTTTGTCCGTCCACTCCCAATGTGTTCAAGAGAAAAGCGAAGATCCAGGATGCCCATGAATGCATCCGGCCCACGATCCCTTTTTATGCTCCGGATGATGTCAAGGCCGATCTGAATCCGGGCCAGCTGAAGATCTATCAGCTGATCTGGGAGAGGTTTTTTGCTTCGCAGATGGCCGATGCGGCGATCGAGGAGACCCAGTTTGACGTCAAGAACGGATTGTACCTGTTTGTCTGCAAAGGCGAGATCGTAAAATTCAAGGGCTTTTTGACCATGCTGAAGAACGACAGTGAGCAGATGCTCCTGCCGCCGTTGCAGGAAAAGGAGATCCTGCAACTGCTCAAGATCGACAACAAGCAGAATTTCACCAAGCCACCGGCCCGCTACAGCGAAGCGTCTCTGGTCAAGGTGCTGGAGGAAAAAGGCATCGGCCGCCCCTCCACCTATGCGAAGATCATCGAGACCCTGAACAAGCGGGAATATGTCTACAATGAGGAAAAGAAATTCGTGCCCACCGACCTGGGCGTCAATGTGGTCGAGTACCTGGAAGAGAATTTTCAGGACATCATGAACTACAATTTCACCGCCGATCTTGAAAAGAAGCTTGACCTGGTCGCCGAAGGCAAACTCGACTGGGTGACCGGGATCGACCAGTTCTATAAAAAACTGGCGGTCGATCTGGAAAGGGTCAAAAGCGCGAAAAAAGTGGAACTGTTGACCGGCGGCAAATGCCCCGATTGCGGAGGCGACCTGATTAAAAAATATTCGCTGAAAACCAGGGGCTGGTTCGTGGGCTGTTCCAACTATCCGCAATGCAAGTATACCGAGCGGGTCACGTTGAACAATGAAAAAATCAGCAAGGACGAGATCCAGGAAAAGCCGTGCCCGCTGTGCGGCAAGCCGTTGATTAAAAGGTATTCGCCCAAGACCAGGCAATATTTTATCGGCTGCTCCGGTTTTCCCGCCTGCAAGCATATCGAAAAAAGCGAGGAAGAATTGGGTGCTTGCCCGCAATGCGGCAAACCCCTGACCAAGAGGTTTTCCCGCAAGACCCGCCGTTATTTTGTCGGCTGCACCGGGTATCCTGAATGCAAATTCATTCGCAAAGGGTGAAAAAAACAATCACGATCATCGGCGGCGGACTGGCTGGAGCCGAAGCCGCCTACCAGATCGCCAAAAGCGGCGTGGCTGTCGATCTTTTTGAAATGCGGCCGCAGGTGATGACCGAAGCCCACGGCAGTGATTCCCTGGCCGAAATGGTTTGTTCCAATTCCCTGGGTTCCGAGGAGATCACTTCGGCTTCCGGGCTGCTGAAGCGGGAATTGAGGATGCTGGATTCCTTTTTTTTGCGCAGCGCCGAAAAGGCCAGGGTGCCGGCCGGAAGCAGCCTTTCGGTCGACCGGCTGCATTTGGCCGCCAGCATCACCGCTGAACTGGAAGCCATGCCCGGGATCCGCATCATCCGCCAGGAGATCCGCGAGATCCCGGCCGGCGGCATGCCTTTGGTCATTGCCAGCGGGCCGCTGACCAGTCCCGCTTTCGCCCAGGCGCTTTCGGGCTTGACCCTGCGCAAAAACCTGTATTTTTATGACGCGACTTGCCCGTTGATCCGGGCCGAAAGCATTGATTTTTCAAAATTGTTCGCCGCTTCCCGTTATGAGAAAGGGGAAGCGGATTTTTTGAACATTCCCCTGGATCGGGAGCCATACGAATCGTTTGTCATGAACCTGGTCGGAGCCGAACCGGAACAAGCCAGGGATTTTGAAAAGCAAATTTTTTTTGACGCCTGCCTGCCGATCGAGGAGATCGCCCGCCGGGGGATGCAATCGCTGGCTTTCGGGCCGTTGAAACCGGTTGGCTTGGTCGATCCGCGCACGGGAGCCCGCCCCTATGCCGCCGTGCAGCTCCGGCAGGACGATCTGAAAAAGCATTTTTTCCAATTGGTCGGGTTTCAAACGCGCCTGAAACATGGAGATCAGAAGCGGATATTCCGCACTTTGCCCGGGCTGGAAAACGCCGAATTCGAGCGTTTTGGCCGCATGCACCGCAACACGTATATCAATGCCCCGCTGATCATCAACCAATTTTCCCAGTGCAAAAAAGACAGCCGCATCTATTTCGCCGGCCAGATCTCGGGAGTGGAGGGCTATGTGGAGTCGGTCGCCTCCGGGTTGCTCTGCGGACTTTTTGCCGTCCGGGGCGAGCCCCGCAGCCCGCTGCCGGAAACCACGGCCATCGGCGCGCTGCTCTCTTATATCGCCCATGCCGGTTGGCAGGACTTCCGGCCCAGCAAATTCACTTTTGGCTTGCTGGCGGACAGCGGGGTGGAATGCCGCGACAAAAAAAGAAAAAAGGAATTAAAGGCCGAAAGGGCCTGCGAGGCACTGCAGCAATGGATAAAGAGATCGGCAATCTGAATCATTATATCGATTATCTGCGTGAAATAAAAAAATTTTCCGCGCACACGCTGAAAGCCTACGCCATTGATATCCGGCAATTTTCCGCCTATTTTTCGGAACAGCGGCTGGCGGTCAGCAAGAACAATATCCGCGACTATATCGCCCATCTTTATTTGAAAAGCAAAAACAAGGCTACCGTGGCGCGAAAAATATACGCCATCAAATCTTTCTACGCCTATTTGGTGAAAACCGGGATCCAGGCGCACAATCCCTTCGACGGCATCGGCACGCCGAAACTGGACAAAAAAATTCCCCAGATCCTGACCGAAAAAGAAATGCAGGAATTCCTTGACGCCTTGCCCGAAGAAAATTTCTTGCAGCTGCGCAACAAGGCCCTCTTTGAATTGCTGTATGCGACCGGGTTGCGGATTTCAGAATTGACGGGGCTGCGGGCCGATGACATTCATTTCGCTGAAAGGCTGGTGCGGGTCATGGGCAAAGGGAAAAAAGAGAGGATCGTCCCTTTTCATGAGCAGGCCGCCGCGGTCATGGCCCGTTACATGGAGCGCCAGCGGGCCGAATATCCCGGCCCGAGTGACCGGGTTTTTGTCAATTCCCGGGGCGGATCCCTGAGCCAGCGTTCGGTCGAACGCATTCTGAAGCAGGTCTATCAAAACCTGACCCGTTCCCGCAAGCACGTGCATCCCCATTTGCTGCGTCATTCTTTTGCCACCCATTTGCTGCAAAGAGGCGCGAACCTGCGGGTCATCCAGGAATTGCTGGGGCATGCCAATCTGGCCACAACCGAAAAATATACCACGTTGAATTTCGCCGACCTGCTCAACACCTACAAGAAATTCCATCCCCGGAGCCATTCATGAACAGGAAGACCGTTTTTTTTCTGTTTAAATTTGTTTTTGGCTTCGGCCTGCTGCTGTATCTGGTGCTGTACCTTGCCCGCCCGCAGGAGATTATCGCGGCCATCAAAGATGTTTCCTGGGCCATGGCGCTGCTCGCTTTCGGACTGCACGCATTCGGCTTTCTGTTTTCCGCGCTGCGCTGGAAGCTGATCCTTGACGAAACCGGAGCCGATTTTTCGATCCCGCAACTGATCCGCTCGCTGCTGGTGGGCAGTTTTTTCAACCTCTTTCTGCCTACGCGCTTCGGTGGCGATGTGGTCCGGGTCTCCGACACGCGCCATATTGAGCAGGGAGCGACGGCATCATTGGCCGTGATCGTCTACGAGCGCATGAGCGGCATCGTGGCCCTGCTGGTCTTCGCCTTGTTCGCCTCGCTGCTGAAGATCGGTTTTATCAAAGAAATGCCCATTCTTTACCTGTCGCTTCTGGTCAGCCTGCTGGGGATCTTCCTGCTGGTGCTGGCCTGGAAAAAAATCCCGCGCGGATTTTTGGCGGGCCGGGATTGCCGTCGCCCCTGGGGACGGAAGATCCTCGACAAACTGGACAGGTTCCATGCCATCATCCTTGATTTCGTGAACCATCGCGCCTTGTCCAAAAAGGTCTTTTTCTGGGCGCTGCTGCTGCAGTTCAACGTAGTCATTCACTATTACCTGATCGGCCAGGCCTTGCGGTTGGGGCGCATCCCCCTTCTGGACTACTTTTTTTCCATCCCCATCATGCTGTTCGTCCTCTCTTTTCCGATTTCGATCAACGGCATCGGGGTCCGCGACTTGTTCCTGATCCAGCTTTTTACATATTACGGCTATCCGGCTTCGGTGGCCATCGCCTTTTCCCTGCTGGATCTGGCTTTCAACCTGCTGCTGGGAATCATCGGCGGCCTGATCTATATTTTTCGCAAAAAATGAAAACCAAGCTCATTCCACTCCTGCTTGCCCTGTTCCTGGTGTTTGCCGGCAGCCAGGAAAAACTGCACGAGATCAACCTGAAAATCAAGGAGATCTCGGCCAAACTCGCGGCCAGCAAGCAGGACAAATCCTCAATCTTGAATGACATTTATGCCCTGGAACTGCAGACAGAATCGGTGGTCATCGAATTGAACAAAGTCGGCTTGCTCATGGCCGACACCCGGGCGCAGATCGCCCGCAAGCAAAAAGAGGAAGAGATCCTGAAGGCCAGGATCCGTTCATCGCAAGACAACGTCAGGCGTATTCTGCGGGTCCTGTACAAAATGGGAGAATTGGGTTACGTGAAGCTTTTCATCAATATCGGCGATTTCGAGCAGCTCTTCCGCAATTACCGGCTGATTGTCTCCCTGATGGACAACCGGGTGATGGCCATAAGGGAGATCCGCCAGGGCATTGAGAAACTGCAAAAAATCAAGGCGGAATTACAGGTTGAATTCGAGCGCCAAACCAGCTTGAGAAATGAGCAGGCCGGCAAGCTTTCGCGCTTGCAGGGCTTGAAGCAGGAGAAGCTGGATCTGATCGCCAGGATCAACCGCCAGCGGGATTTAAATGTCCGCCTGCTGGAGGAATTGAAGAGTGAAGGGGAAAACCTGACCCGGTTCCTGGATCAGAGACCGGCGGCGACCGTGACCGATCCGGTCGATTTCAGGCTGATGCGGGGCAAGCTGGTCTGGCCGCTGCCCGGGAACGTCATTTCCAGCTTCGGGAAAAAAAAGAGCGCCCGCTTCAACACGTATACCATGAACAACGGCATTGAGATCAAACCCGTGCGCGAGGATGAAATCAGGGCGGTCGGCGGCGGGGAAATCATTTATTGCGATTACTTCAAAGGCTACGGCAACCTGCTCATTATTCAGCACATGGGAAATTTCCATACCCTGTACGGCCACTGCGATACTTTTCAAAAAAAGTTGGGTGACCGCGTCCAGGCCGGCGAAGTGATCGCCTTGGCCGGCAATTCCGGCAGCCTTTACGGCAAATCTCTTTATTTTGAGATCCGGCAAAACCTGAAGCCCCAAGATCCCTTGCTGTGGCTAAGCAAAAGGTGATACTATCTGCCATGGCAAAAAAAAATGAAACCGAGAAGAAAAACGCTTAGAAATTCCAGCCGCAAAGCCGCCGCGGTTTCTTTTCTCCTCTTTGGCGCCATCGCCCTGGCCACCGTGGTCACGCTTGAGTTTCTTGATTATCGCTCCGGAAAATATTCGTTCATATTCAGCAAAATAATCCGCCTGCAGCAAAAAATGCCGGCCAGTGAAAAATTCAGCCGCGAAATGAACACGATGCTGACCCGGTGGAAAATCCCCTTTGATTCTTTTCGGGACCGCGACGGGGTCGTCCATCTGAAGATGGATCTGTCGGAACAACTTTATGCCCGCTTGAACAAGGACCTGCGTCGGCGGGTGGAAATGCACCGCGGCTTGTATCGCTTGAGCGAAGTCCAGGGCATGAAGGAGCGGATCCTGTATCTGGTCCAGGTGATTTTTGAAAAGAGGCTGACCCATGTCATTCTGCTCAGCAAGCAATTGGCCGTTCGGCCCCGGCCGGCGGAAATGCCCGCTGCCCCTCCGGCCAGGATGCGGGCCGGGACGAAACCTCGGCTGGCCTTCATCATCGACGACATCGGCTACGCCGATCTGATCTCCGATCAACTGCGCGAACTGGGCCTGCCCCTGACCGCCGCCATCATCCCCGCCGCGCCCTACGCCAGGAGCGAAGCGCGCAAGATCCACGAATTCGGGCTGGAGGAGATCATCCACTTGCCCATGCAGCCCAAGGATCCGGCCAACCACCATCCGCGCGGCCAATTCGTCCTGGTCGACTCCAGCACCGGCGAGATAGCCGCCCTGCTGCAAAACGCCCGGGCGGTGGTTCCTTATGCCAAAGGGCTGAACAATCATATGGGATCGTTGCTCACTTCCGACCCGCGGGCCATGCGCCGGGTGCTGGAACTGATCAAGGAGGCGGGTCTTTTTTTTGTGGATTCCAAAACCACACCCGAGACCGTGGCCTATGCCCTGGCCAGGGAGTTGAAAATCAAAACCGTCAGGCGTGACGTGTTTCTCGACGATGTGCAGACCTATGAATTCAGCAGCGGCCAGATCCGGCGGCTGGTCGAACTGGCCCGCCAGAACGGCCGCGCCCTGGCCATCGGCCATCCCTTCCCGTCCACCCTGGCCGCCCTGCGCGATGCCGTGCCCTGGCTAAAGCAGCAGAAGGTCGAAATTGTTTTCGTTTCGCAATTGCTGGAATAGCCCCGGTAGAAAGTGATTAGTGATTAGTGAAGCGCGATTTTGAACGTAAGGTTGTTCGTCTCGTTGCTTTAAACATCGAACCTCGAACGTCAAACTTCGAACCTGACTTCTTCGTATCATCTCCGCAGGAGGGCAACTATGAAATCCCACGAGATCGGTTATCAAATTTTCGGCGACGATATGCAGGTGGTGGAGGTGGAGCTGGACCCCGGCGAGACCGTGGTGGCCGAGGCCGGGGTGATGAACTGGATGGAAGACGGCATCACCTTCGAGACCAAGCTGGGCGACGGGTCCCAGCCCCAGGCGGGGCTGATGGACAAGCTGCTGTCGGCGGCCAAGCGCACCATCACCGGCGAATCCGTTTTCATGACCCACTTCAGCAATGGCGGCGGCGGCAAAAAGCGGGTGGCCTTCGCCGCCCCTTACCCCGGCAAGATCGTTCCCATCGACCTGGCCGCCCTGGGCGGCGAGCTGCTGTGCCAGAAGGACGCCTTCCTGTGCGCGGCTCTGGGCACCGGCATCAGCATCGCCTTCACCAAGCGCTTCGGGGCCGGTCTCTTCGGCGGCGAAGGCTTCATCCTGCAGCGCCTGCAGGGCGATGGCATGGCTTTCGTCCATGCGGGCGGCACCGTCATCGAGAAGGAATTGAAAGGCGAAACCATCCGTGTCGACACCGGCTGCATCGTCGCCTTCTCGCCATCCTTGGAATACGACATCGAGATGGCAGGGAACCTGAAATCGATGTTCTTCGGCGGCGAGGGACTGTTCCTGGCCACGCTGAAGGGGACCGGCAGACTGTATCTGCAAACCCTGCCTTTTTCGCGACTGGCCGATCGCATCATCAGCGCTTCCAAGATCGGCATGGGCCGCCAGAAGGACGAGGGGTCGGTCCTGGGCTCGCTGGGAAAATTGATCGGCGGCAAATAGGTTCCACCAAGCGAGCGCCGGACTGCCGGGCACGCTCCCGGCCGGAGCTGATTCCAATTTGGCAGCAAGGTTGACAAGAACCATTTTTAATAATAGAATTTAAGTCTGCAAAGGAGGAAAAATGGCATTAACTATTAACGATACCTGCATCAGCTGCGGTGCCTGCGAAGCGGTCTGTCCGGTGGCGGCGATCTCCCAGGGCGATCAGTATTACGTGATCGATCCCGCCCTCTGCGTGGAGTGCAAGGGCCATTTTGATGAACCCCAGTGCGCTTCGGTGTGTCCCACCGATTCCTGCGTCAAACCGTAAGCTTTTCACTTATCAAGCTTTTCGCAGATAACGTTCCCGTTCTGGGAACGGCCATTTAGAGAATCGTCTTTGCTTAGGCCAGGATGATCGCAGCTCGCATCAGACCTTTCGCGGTCAACATCCTATTGTTTTTGCTGACCCTGGGTTTCACCCTGGTCATCGGCGTGCAATATCATATCAGTTATCATGCCATCGATCTCCCGGCCGGGACGGGTTTCTTCGCCTTTCTCTGGCGCCACCCCGCGGCCTGGCTGTGGGGTTTTTCCTATTCGTTTTCGCTGCTGGCCGTTCTGCTGGTGCATGAAATGGGCCATTTCGCCGCCTGCCGTTTTCATCGCATCGAGGCCACTCTGCCGTTTTTCATCCCGGCGCCGACCCTGATCGGCACTTTTGGCGCTTTCATTAAAATCAAGTCGCCTTTTT